>JAWOBA010000060.1:0-24394 GCA_046498285.1 Desulfatiglandales bacterium
AACCAAGTATCCGCACAGTTGACGGAAATCCCATTGGCGATGCCTACAAACCTCAGTCCTCACATGTAGAGGAAGACGAAGGCGAAAAAAAGTAACAATATGAGACCTGGCGATTTTCACCAGCCCCAAAAAGACGATGGACTTTTTTGAAGTGACTGGTGGCTTCCGGCTCGTAGAGCCTCCCGCTCGGAGAGAAGGGTGCTGTCTTTTCGTAACGTATCAGTGGGGGAACCCGCAGGCCCCGATTTATCGGGGCAATGCGGATAGAGCAAAACTCCCCCATGGATACGTTGCTGAAAAGACCAACCCGGGAGCCTTGGAACTGAAAAAAGCCCATCGTCTTTAGATCAAGAGGGGTTATGCAAAGGTCTCAATATAATTGAACTGCCTTTGATGTAAACAAACTAATGATTTTAGCTTAGCAGCCGCTATGACCAAAACCACCCTCTCCCCTTTGTGTTGTGTCAAGCTCATTCACTTCTCTTACTATTGCCTTAGAAACCGTGTGAATAACCATCTGGGCAATTCTATCTCCCCTCTTAATGGTTAATGGGTTCTTCCCCCAGTTGATAGCTATCACCCCTATTTCACCCCTATAATCTGAATCTATAGTGCCAGGAGCATTAACAAATCCAAGGCCATGCCTCAACGCCAACCCACTTCTAGCTCGTATCTGTGCTTCGTAGCCCTGGGGAAGGGAAATTGATAAACCAGTCGGAATGAGCTCTATATCCCCGGGTTGCAGAGTAAGGTCTTTAGGAACAGCAGCACGCAGATCAAGGCCAGAGGAACCATCTGACTCATAAGAGGGCAATGGCAAATCTGTGTTATTATCTAAACGCTTGACTTTTAAAATAATTCTATCCATGTCAAAAGGTGAGCTAAAATGAAAAATGTTTACTGTCGCCTCTATGTACGTTGTAATTAAACCCATAAATCGTATCCGTCTGGGGCAGGAAATTCGACGAATAGATAAAAAATCTTTTGTGAGCAATGGTGGCTACTTTTGGAAATAGATTCATAAAATGGGTATCATGAGCGAGTAAAAGTATTTCTTGCAAGAATCTAAACTACTTAGCCCTTAAATCCAGAAGGCTGAACCATAAACGAATTCGGCATCCTTTTATATATCATTTATGCTATGATCTAATGCAGCTTTTCTGGATAGCCTGATCTTCCCGTTTTCAATATCAATAACCTTTACCAAAACCTCGTCACCCTCCTTCAAGATATCAGTTACCTTATTTACCCTTTCATTTGCCAATTGAGATATGTGTACCAAACCCTCTGATCCAGGCAAAATCTCTACAAAGGCGCCAAAATCCATAATCTTGACCACCTTGCCTAAATAAAATTTACCGATTTCTGCCTCTTTAATAAGATCATTTATCATTTCTATGGCCTTATCCATGCCCTCACCCTCATTTGAGGCAATTAACACCTTTCCATCATCATCAATATTTATTTGTGTCCCTGTTGTTGCAGTAATATGTCTAATCATTTTTCCACCAGGACCAATAATATCCCTCACCTTTTCTGGTTTGACCTGCATGGTGGTAATCCTTGGTGCGTACTTGGATATCTCGATCCTTGACTTGGATATAGCCTTATCCATTTGATCCAGGATATGCATTCGCCCTTCTCGTGCTTGATATAAGGCCTTTCCCATTATCTCTTTTTTTAGCCCACCAATCTTAATATCCATCTGGAGGGCAGTTATGCCATCCCTTGTCCCTGTAACCTTAAAATCCATATCACCAAAATGATCCTCATCACCTATAATATCGGTTAATATGGCTACACCATCGCCTTCTGAAACAAGGCCCATTGCAACGCCTGCCACTGGATCTTTAAGAGGAACACCCGCATCCATTAATGAAAGGGAAGCCCCGCATACACTTGCCATAGAAGATGAGCCATTTGATTCCAATATTTCAGAAACAACCCTTACTGCATACGGAAAATCATCCTTCTCTAATAAGGCAGGAAAAATCGCCTTTCTTGCCAAGGCGCCATGACCAATCTCTCTTCGGCCAGGTGCTCCTAACCTTTTGGCCTCACCTACACTAAACGGAGGGAAATTATAATGAAGTGTGAATTTTCTATAAGAATCCCCGTAGATTGATTCTATCTTCTGTTCATCCCTTTCAGTGCCCAGAGTAGTCAAAACCATAGCCTGGGTTTCACCTCTGGTAAAAAGGGCAGACCCATGAACCCTTGGCAAAATACCCACTATACATTCAATAGGTCTTACTCCATCAAATGGCCTTCCATCGATCCTTCTTTCTTCATGTAATATCATCTGCCTGACCAAACGTTTCTCTAAATCGTATATAGCATCCTTTATCTCTTTTTCTTTATTGCCATACTCCTCTTTTAATGATTCCATTATATGATCACTGGCCTCAGACCTCTTTTTTTGCCTATCCATCTTTCCACTATATGAGAGTGCCTCCTGTACAAGAGGTTCCCCGATCTCTGCTACCTTTGCGTTGAGCTGCTCATCCTTTTTAGCTGAAATAAAAGGTCTTTTATCCTTTCCAACCGACTCCCTTAACTCTGTTTGCATAGCAATAAGGGGTTGTAAAGATGTGTGCCCAAAAAATATTGCCTCAAGCATTTCATCTTCAGAAACAAATTTACCATCCCCCTCGACCATGACTACAGCTTCCCTTGTCCCGGCCACGATCAGGTTTATATCACTCTCTTCCTGCTCCTCTAATGTAGGAAATACCACTAAGTTACCGTGAATCCTCCCTACACGCACGCTTCCCACGGGACCGCCAAAGGGAATATCCGATATAGTGACGGCAGCTGAGGCACCAACAATACCTAAAGAATCAGGATCATTCTCTTTATCAAAGGATAAAACACTTGCAATTATCTGGGTTTCAAAATTATAATCATCTGGAAAAAGAGGCCTAAGTGGCCTGTCAATCAACCGAGAGGTCAACATCTCTTTTTCGCTTGGCCGCCCCATATCTCTTCGAAAGAAATTACCAGGTATTTTCCCTGCAGCATATGACATCTCTTGAAAATCAACCGTTAATGGAAAAAAATCAATCCCTTCTCTTATCTCATTAGTAGACACAACTGTCACCAAAACAACAGTCTCTCCCATTGTTACAACTACAGCACCGCTTGATTCCTTAGCCACTCTACCTGTCTCAATATTTATCCTTTTCCCATTGATCGTATTCGATACATTCATAATTACTCCTTCAACCTTTAATGAATTAACTACTTATCTCACATATCCTACTTCCTTAAGCCTAACTCTTGAATGAGAGCCCTGTACTGAGCAGGATCTCTTCTCTTTACATAGTTCAAAAAGCGCCGTCTTTGGCCCACCATCTTTAAAAGACCTCTCCTTGAATGATGATCCTTAGGATGCATCTTAAAATGACCGGTGAGATCATTTATCCGTTTGGTCAAAAGTGCAATTTGAACCTTTGATGAGCCGGTATCTTTATCATGAATCTTAAATTTTTCAATAATGTTTCTTTTATCTTTGTTTGTTAGAACCACTTTTATTCCTCCTTAACTAAACTAACCATGTTTAATGCATGCCTAACATTATCTTTTAACTTCTAAGTTCGATACTTTCTCAAAAGAACTTTTACGGATTTATCAGCTTTGTTTTACCTCAGGTATTTCGCTTCGGTAAAAACTCTTACTATCGAATATCGTTCTTTATCTTTCTTTAAAATTGCAACCAATTCCTCCCCTGCGATTGCCTTTACATAGGTATTTGAATCAAAAGATGAGTTTTTTCCCCAAGACAGTTCATTCTTGTTTGGATGATAACCATTCCTGATCTTGTGTGCTAATTCACAGGGAATCTCTACTTCCATCATCCCAGCTAGTACATTTTTTGATGGTATTATCGCCTCATCGATTGTATTAGTGGATAGCCTATGAACAATTTGGATGAGATTTAATGCATCATCAACATGAAAGGGACCACTTTGTACTCTCCGTAATGAAGTAAGGTGTGCCCCTACACCCAAACTTCTCCCTAAGTCCGCAGCGAGTGTCCTAATATAGGTACCAGAACTACAACCAACTTCAAACCAAATAACTGGAAGGTCTATTGACAATATCCGAATATAATCAATTCTTACATCCTTTGGTTGGAGATTGATAGCAATACCATTACGTGCCAATTCATATGCCCTCTTTCCATTATGATGAACAGCTGAATAAGAAGGTGGAACCTGCTTTATAGCGCCTATAAATTGGCCTGTAACATGTTTTATCATCTCATATGTCACGCTCCCGATATCTTTTTTATCAATAATCCTTCCTGTTAAATCCTGAGTATCTGTTTCTATTCCGAGTTTGAGCGACGCCTTGTACACTTTATCATGAGACATTAAAAACGGAGATAATTTCGTACCCTGGTTTAAAAGAACTATCAGTACTCCAGTTGCAAATGGATCAAGTGTACCTGCATGACCAGCTTTTTTTGCCTTTATCAAGTCTTTAATTTTTTTTACAACCCCGAATGAGCTTGGACCAGAATCCTTATCTACTAATATAATCCCATCTGTTGCGTGCGATCTGTAGGCAATGGTCTGTGGTGTTTTGTTTAGCACTTCCATATATTGCTTATTGCTGGGTATGCCTCGTGACTGGTCAGTTTTGGCTGTACACTCTACCCGAGTTCCTTGATATACTCAAGGCACATAGAGTTTACCGATGAGTCAACAATAATAATCAGCTGCATCAATAGACATATCAATCAATAGGCAATGAATAGCGTCAGAGTGGTATCCCCTCTTTCCGAAAACGGATAGCAATGAACCATGAACAGGTATATTTTTTGATACTTAGACAACATTGACAAAATCTTAAAAAGTCTTTTACAAGCGATTTTGGTCACTTTTGGAAAATGACTCATGAAATGTTAAGCGTTTAAATCGCCAAATTGTTTGAGGCATTTAGGCCAAGTTATTGGAATTCAGCGAAGCATTTCATGAATCCCAAAATGGGCATCATGAGCGAGTAAAATGACTTTTTACTAAACTATCAACATTATGTCATCGAAAAAACAAGGCAACTGACTACTGAGAATTAACTGTGCCCATCAATTAAGACCTCATGTGCTTTATCAAGAAATTCCTTCTTTATAGAATCCAGACTTCCATGTCTTGTAAAAGCAGCTGCCTTAGGATGACCACCTCCACCAAAATGAGATGCTAATTCGGCTACATTTACCCAATCATTAGAGCGCAAGCTAACCTTGTAATAACCATCGTCAATTTCTTTTATAAGCACACCTATCTCTACTCCCGAAATAAATCTAGGATAATCAACAAATCTTTCGCTGTTAAACTTATCAGCTTTTGCTTTTGAGAACATTTGTTGCGTAATAGTAATAAAGCCGACTTTTCCCTCATGGCATAGCTCTATTGTCTTCAAAGTCAACTCAAGAAGTCTCAGTTTTTTTAATGAATATCCATCCATAACTTGACGCGACAACATCCATGGGCTGACACCCCAATCCAGCATCTCCCCTGCAATAGTAAATGCCTCTTTTGTGGTATTTCCATATCTGAATGAACCTGTATCTGTTTGTATAGCCATGAATATACTCTCTGCTATATTTCTACTCATGGGTAAATCCGCTAATTTTATTAACCGATAAATAATCTCTCCAACAGAGGAACTATTTGTATCAACAAAATTCAAATCGCCAAACTGAGTATTATGCTCATGATGATCTATATTTATCAAAGGCCTTATTATACCTATTCTGGAAGAAATCTCTCCCAACCTTTCAAGTGTTCCGCAGTCAAGGATTAAAAGGGCATCAAATTCTGATCTTGATTCCAAATTAAATGTACGTACTATTTTATCAATACCTCCAAGAAAATTCATAGAGTTTGGTAGAGGCCCCTCGTTAAAGAGCACAACCTCCTTCCCTGCACGTACAAGTGCCTCGCCCAAGGCCAATAATGAACCAATAGCATCTCCATCAGGATCTTTATGGCTTGCTAAAAAAAAGGTTTTACCGTTTTTCAAAATATCAGCTACACTATGTAAAATCATGTGCTCTCTCTTGTTTTTTCCAAAAGCCTTTCCATCCTTTCCCCATATTCGAGAGATATATCATGAATAAACTGAATAGTTGGAATATATCTTAGGCGTAACCTTGCACCTATCTCTTTGCGTATAAATCCCTTTGAGCTCTCAAAACCAGCCTGAACCTGTTCTTTTTGCTCATCGTGCCTAAAGATGCTGTAATAAATATAGGCATTTCTTAAATCTCTACTTACCTTAACTTCAGTTAAAGTAACTCCCCTCACTCGTGGATCTTTCACTTTCCGCAAAAGAAGATCAGATACTTCTCGTAATATAAGGTCGCCAACCCTTTGTGATCGGTTGCCTGCAAGCATATCACCAATCCCTCAATTCCTCCAGACGCTCCTACTGATTCTTGTTTACGCTTCGGAGCGCAGACCCTATGGACTAGGAGATTACCCCATATCTCGAACAAATTTACACATTAAATATCTCTATTTTAGAATCGATAATTTCCCCAAAATACAGAGAATCAATATATGAAAGAATAGTATCAAGAGTCGAATTCACAAATCGCCTATCATTGGCTAAAGCACTAATTCCCAATTCTACCAGCTGCCATTTATCATTAGAGCCAACTTCGCCAATAGATGCATTAAATCTATGATGCACCTTGGATACAATACTCTTTACAACTTTTCTCTTCTCTTTAAGGGATTGCTGATTATGGATATGCAAAGAAATCTTGAGTGTTCCGACCACCACATCAAAGCTCCGCTTTCATCTCCTCTAAGGTATAAAATTCAAACACATCTCCAGGCTTTATGTCATTGTAATTTTCTAACCCCACACCACATTCAAACCCTGAAGAAACCTCCTTTGCATCATCTTTAAACCTCTTCAATGAAGATAGGTTCCCATCAAATACAACTACATCATCCCGTAACAGACGTGCCTTTGCACCTCTTTCAATCTTACCATCAGTTACATAACAACCCGCAACAGTGCCTACCTTGGAAACGTGAAATACTTCCTTGATATCTGCTCTTCCAATGATTTTCTCACTGTAGACTGGTTCAAGCAGACCTGCCATAGCAGACCGTATGTCTTCTATCACCTTATAAATAACATTGTAAAATCTTAAATCGACCTTTTCTTTTCCTGCCAGTGCCTTTACAACCGGATTTGCCCTCACGTTAAAACAGATAACTATAGCCTTTGAAGCTGAGGCCAGCATGATATCACTTTCTGTAACTGATCCTGTCCCGCCATGTATGACCTTTAATTTTACCTCTTCTGTGCTTAGTTTGGTTAAAGAATCCACGAGCGCCTCTACAGATCCCTGCACATCGGCCCTGATAATAATATTTAGTTCCTTCACCTCACCATCCCTAATCCTATCAAAAAGATTATCGAGGCTAATGGAATCCCTTGTGGCTGCTGTATCTAACTGAGCCTTCGCTTTTCTGTGCTCACTAATTAGTTTTGCCTTTTTTTCATCAGAGGTTACTATAAAGTCATCTCCGGCCATAGGTACAGCAGAAATACCATATATTTCAACCGGCATGGAGGGTGTTGCCGATTTGATCTTTTGACCTCTATCATTAAGCATGGCCCTTACTCTGCCATAATGCTCTCCACAGATAAAAAAGTCACCTTGATTAAGAGTGCCATCAGAAATAAGAACGGTAGCAAACGGCCCTCTATTTTTATCCAATCTGGCCTCAATAATTGCTCCTCTTGCATGCTTGTTATAGTTCGCCTTAAATTCTAACATTTCTGATTGAAGAAGTATGCTGTCTAACAGCTCATCAACACCATGCCCAGTCTTAGCAGATAACTCAGTGAACAAGGTATCACCACCCCATTCCTCTGATAAAAATCCGTATTTCGATAATTCTCTTTTCACTTTTTCTGTATCTGCGTTTGCCTTGTCAATCTTATTAACGGCAACAACAATTGGGATATTAGCTGCTTTAGCATGATCAATAGCCTCTACCGTTTGGTCCATCACTCCGTCATCAGCAGCAACAACTAATACAATTAAATCTGTTACCTTTGCACCCCTTGCCCTCATTGCAGTAAAGGCCTCATGTCCAGGTGTATCAAGAAAAACTAAATCACCATGGGATGTGTGGACATAATATGCCCCTATATGTTGGGTTATTCCACCGGCTTCTCTGTCGATAATCTTTGATTGTCTTATGTAATCAAGAAGAGATGTTTTTCCATGATCTACATGCCCCATTATGGTCACTACTGGTGGTCGAGGGGTAAGATCTTCAGGCTTTTCCTGTTCTTCTTTCAGTATATCTTCTTCCTCAAAAGATGATAGTTCTAATTCATACTCAAACTCACTTGCCACCAGAGAGGCAGACTCAAAGTCAACAGTCTGGTTAATAGTAACCATTATGTCTACTTCCAAAAATTTCTTAATAAGCTCTGTGGATTTGATACTCATCCGCCTTGCCAGCTCAGCTATACTAATCACATCCGGGACTTTTATCTTTCTTTTAATAGCCTTGGGAACAGTTATTTCTGTTTGTTTATATTTCTTCTTATCAATTTTGCCTTTAGTCTTTAATTTGCTTCTTCCTTCAAAGCCTTGAACTCGGTCACCATAGAGATCTTTTTTCTCAAAAATTTCTCTCTTTCGTTTGCGAAAAATCTTGGGAGGAATTATCTCTTCCTCCTTCTCCTTCGTATATTGGGCTCCTTTTTGTCCTTTTATTTGTTTTTTCTTCTTTTTACCTTCCGTCTCCGGGATAGATCCAGATTCAACTGCTAGTTCCGGAGCTATTGGCTCTTGGGTTTTCTCTAAAGCTGGTTGAACATCTGGCCTTTTTATTATCTTTGCCGGAATAGTCTTAGGCTTCCCTTTTTTCTCCTTTTTCTTTTCCTCAATCTTAGGTTTAGATTCTTCGGCAGGTCTTTCAGGAATAGGTATTTCTTTTAATTCCTTCTCGCTTTCTTCTTTTAAAACCTCTTCCTCTTTTTCCACTGGCTCAGAAACTTCTTCTTCAGAAATTGGTAAACCTTCCTCTTCAACTATCTTTTCTTCTTGTATCTTTTCTTCAACTTTAGGAATGATTTTCTTTCGTCTGCGTATAATGGTCGGTTTTATCCTTTTCTCTTCAAAGATTTCATCAGTTGCCCCTGAAAGATAATCTTTAGCCCTGGCTACATCATCTATATCAAGAGAACTCATATAGTTGTGAATAAGGAAACCACCACCCTTTAATCGCTCAACAATTTCATTAGAAGGCATATTGAGTTCTTTGGCTAATTCATAAACTCTTAACTTACTCATTTATTCCTCCGGATAATTCCTCCTTTTTCTCATCCGAGGCTTTCTCATTATCAGAAATTACTGTCTGCATATAATTGAGGGCCTCCTGGATCAATTCTTTGGCCTTTTTTTTACTAATTCCCTTTATACTTGCCAGATCGGCTTCATCTGCTTTGGCAATATCTTCTATTGATCTAAAACCTATCTCGTTAAGAGCGACTGCCAATTTTTCCCCAACCCCGGGGAGCGTAAGTAAAGATCTATAATCCTCTTGTAATTTTTCATTATACTCTGAATCGTTGATTACATCTAATTTCCAGTTTGTAACACGAGATGCCAATCTAACATTTTGACCCCTTTTCCCAATAGCAAGAGAAAGTTGATCATCCGGTACAACCACTTCCATACTTCTGTTTTCTTCATCAACTATAACCCTTAAAATTTCAGCGGGAGCCAATGCATTACAAACAAATTTTGCTGGATCAGAGTCCCATGTGATTATATCTATCCTTTCACCCCTTAGCTCTTGTACTACCGCCTGGACCCTTGATCCTTTCATGCCCACGCAGGCCCCTACCGGATCAACATCCCTATCCTTTGAAGATACAGCTATTTTCGCCCTGCTTCCAGGTTCTCGAGCTACCTGCATAATGGTCACAATTCCATCGGAAATCTCTGGTACCTCATTTTCGAATAAGGCCGAAAGAAAGTTAGGATGCGTTCTAGATAAGATAATTTGAGGACCCCTGCTGAATTGTCTGACATCATAAATATAGGCTCTAATTCTATCACCTTGCATGTAGGTCTCCTTCGGAATTTGTTCTTTAGCTGGAAGTTCAGCCTCTGATTTACCCAGATTAGCAATAATGGCGCCTTTATCAAAGCGTTGGACAATACCGTTAATTATCTCTCCTTTCCTATCTTTAAAATCATCATAAACAGCATCCCTTTCTGCTTCTCTGAGCCTTTGCATTATTACCTGTTTAGCTGACTGAGCCGCTATTCTTCCGAGTGCATCAATATCCGTTTTCATACCCAAACTATCACCAATCTCTGATTCCGGATCAAGCTTTCTGGCTTCGTTCAAGGATACCTGAAGCCTCTCGTCCGTTACTTCCTCTACTACCTCTTTGAACTCAAAAACTTCAATCTCACCAATTTCCATATTAAAGCTTACCTCTAACTCATAATCGGCACCAAATTTCTTTTTAACAGCTGAGCTAACCGCCTCTTCCAGAGCCTCTATAAGGGTTTTAGAATCAATCCCTTTATCTCGGCTTACCTGATCAATCGTTTTCAATAAATCGTTAATCATCTTCTGTTCCCTGCCTATAAATTAATTATCAAAGTCATACTTAAGTCTTGCTTTACCTATTGCATCCAAGGGCAGCTCAATGAAATCATTCTCATAAGTTACGAGGCTTATCATGCCTTCCTTGACATTAGTGAGGCGCCCAACAAAATTCCTCCTTTTGTTGATAGGCTTTGACATCTTTAATGTTATCATTTTTCCAATAGAACGAATAAAATCACGTTCTTTTGTTAATGGTCTGTTCAGGCCTGGAGAAGAAACCTCAAGCACATATGAAAAATCAATGATAGTCTCTGCCTCAATTAAATCACCAAGTTCTCTACTAATACTGGCACAGTCGTCTATGGTAACTCCCCCTTCTTTATCTACAAAAACCCTGAGTATCCCCCTGCCCCTTTCAAAGTGGAACTCAACATCCACCAGCTCCATACCAAATTCAGGCAAAAGAGACTCGGTTAAACGTAATACATCATTACAAATCCTCTTAGTTTCTACCATCAATAATGTCTCTTGCACATAAAAAGCGGGCATAAAGGCCCGCTCCCTCTAACCCCACTCAATTGTTGCCAGAGCTAAAAAGACTATACAATTTTCTAGCTCATCCTCTTTTCAAAGTAACAACCTTCCCGAACCAACAATTGCTTACCTCGAAAAGGGAACAGAACGCGCTTTACAATAACCTGAAGCGGGCAACGGGGATCGAACCCGCGACACCAAGCTTGGGAAGCTTGTACTCTACCAACTGAGCTATGCCCGCCCAATTAACTATTTAAATTTATATTAAAAAAGCAACATCGAGTCAAGCAAAATTTATAGTAAGCATTTAAGGGCTTCTGAATAAAATGCGCCTGAATCCTCTTCAACTATGAGCATATACAATTATAAAAATCGAATAGGCAAGATAATAATATATCCTATTACAGATCTTATGGTTCTAATTATACAGAAAAAAATGATTTCTAAACAAAGTTAAAAAAAGTTTTTTACAAAGAAAATATAGATATACTATAGTCTATAAGGCAACTCGATATTGGGGTGCATGTCAAGGAAAGCATGAAATGATCAACATCAGTTTCAAAAATATGCTGCTAGCAGGACTTTCAGGTCTCATGTTGACTGCCAGCTTTTCACCAATAAATCTGGATTGGATGGCATGGATATCTCTTCTTCCTCTTCTCATTAGCATTGAAGGTAAATCCCGATCAGATGCATTCAAAATAGGGCTTATTGCTGGTATTTTCCACTACCTAACGCTTATCTACTGGATAGTTACTGTGATTTCCCGTTATGGCAATATCAGCCTTGGGTTGAGCCTTTCAGCACTATTGCTTCTTTCCTTTTATCTTTCTCTCTATCTGGCCTTCTTTGCACTGCTTGTGGTTAATGTGAAAAAGAGTAGCCTATATTCATTTTGGGGAGCTTGCATCTGGGTAGCACTTGAATATGCAAGATCGCATATCATGACTGGTTTCCCTTGGTGTCTTTTAGGATACAGCCAATTTTCCAGGTTGCCGCTAATACAGATATCAGACATTACTGGTGTCTATGGCTTATCATTTGTTATCGTTTGGGTAAATTTTGTAATATATAACCTTGTTTTTCTCACGATCAAAAAAACGATATCAACTTACACCACAGTGCACAAGCCACAAGCTACGATTTTTGATCATAAGAAACACAATGGTCAACAAAAAACAGGCCCACCCCGCTCTCGGAGGCGTAGGTTTTCCGAGACGGCGGTCTTATCTGAGTTCCGAAAATCGGGACGATGGTGGACAGAAAACGGATACGCCGTACGGATAATAGCTATAGAAATAATTCTCACTTTCCTTATCATAGGATTTATCCTCTTCTATGGCAACAATAAGCTAAAAGAAAACACAAAAAATAATGGAAAGGATCTTAGGGTAGTAATTGTCCAGGGAAATATCGACCAATCAATAAAATGGGACCTGGATTTTCAAGAAAAGACAGTGTCTATCTATCGTAAACTATCAATTGAATCAGCAGATTTTGAACCCCAACTCATCATCTGGCCTGAAACTGCCCTTCCATATTATTTTCAAGATACATCCCAGCTTTCTAAGGAAGTATTCGAGGTTGCCAAGATAACACACTCAAATATTCTGTTTGGTTCTCCTGGATATGTAAAGTATAAAGATACTATGGTCTATTACAACAGGGCGTATATAATATCTGCGAACAAGGTATTTGACTATTATGACAAAGTTCATCTTGTCCCTTTTGGTGAATATGTTCCTCTGAAAAAATATATCCCGTTTGTACATCGGGTCGTTCCAGCTGCAGGAGATTTCTCCGGTGGCAAGGAAGTTAAACCTTTACATTCTCCAGACCTTACAATAGGTTCATTAATCTGTTTTGAAGCTATCTTTCCTGATATCTCTCGAAAACTTGCTATCAAAGGAGCTGAACTATTGGTAAACTTAACTAATGATGCATGGTTTGGCCGCACCAGTGCTCCTTATCAACACCTGAGCATGGCTGTTTTTAGATGTGTAGAAAATGGTTTACCTATGGTAAGAGCTGCAAACACTGGAATAAGCGCTTTTATCCTCGCAAATGGAAAAATAGTGGATAAAAGTGAGCTTTTTGTGAGGGGAACTTTACAAAGGAAGATACAATTAAAGCAAAAAAAAACATTCTATTCACAATTAGGGGATATTTTTGCTATACTAATACTTATAATAACAATTATTAAATTGCTTTGGATAGTAAAACGTCATCAATAAGAGGTGGGAAGGATTTCAAAATATACTGTTTGGCACTTACAAAAGGAGATATCAATATGAATTATACAGAGATAACAGAGAAAATAGATATCCTGAATAGGAAATTAGATGATCTTTGGGGCCATCTTTGACCTTACACAAAGTGAAAAAAGACTGAGAAAAATTGAAACAACATTATCCAAAACTGATACTTGGCAAAACAACCAGAATGAAGCAACCGAACTAAGTCAGGAAAGAGGACTGCTCAGTAACCAATTAGAGGAATGGCATAGATACAAAAATGAGTTAGAGGAGCTCAGTATATTAGCCAAATTAGCCCAAGAAGAGAATGATGAAAAAATGATTTCAGAGGTAGGCACAGATCTCTTTGAGCTGGAAAAAGAGATACAACGATATGAGCTTCAGACTCTCTTTAGTGATAAAGATGATAAAAGAGATGCCATTGTATCGATAAATGCAGGAGCAGGTGGAACAGAGGCTCAAGATTGGGTAGAAATGTTACTCAGGCTTTATCTTAAATGGGCAGAGTCCAGAAAGATGAAGACCAAAATAGTGGAATACTTGGAAGGCGATGAGGCAGGTACAAAAAATGTTACCTTTACCGTAAGTGGTCCTTATGCATATGGTTCCCTTAAATCGGAACATGGCGTTCACCGGATGGTCCGGATCTCCCCTTTTGATGCCAGTAGTCGAAGGCATACATCATTTGCATCGGTATCTATCTTGCCGGAGGTTGAACATGACGTAAAAATAGATATTAATGAGAATGATTTAAGGATAGAAACCTTTAGAGCGAGCGGCCCGGGTGGACAGCATGTTAATAAAACCAGCTCTGCGGTAAGGATTACCCACTTACCCACCAATATAGTTATCCAGTGTCAAAATGAAAAATCCCAGCATCGAAATAAAGACCTGGCATTAAAAATTCTTAAAGCTCGACTCTATGCATTGGAAAAAGAGAGAAAAAATAAGGAAAAAGAGTTGAGACATCAATCCCAAAAAGGGATAGCATGGGGTAATCAAATAAGGTCATACACATTCAACCCTTACAGATTAGTAAAGGATCACAGAACAAACCTCGAAGTTGGAGATGTTGAGAGGGTAATGAATGGAGACATTGATATCTTTGTAGACGCCTACCTTAAATGGCTGCAGAATTAAAACCCTATCCACCTTTATAGGTCAACCCCATATCCTTGATATATGAATCAATGCCTTTAACGATACCGGAAGAAACTCTTGTGAGATATGACATACTTTCAAGCCGTCTATTTTCTATCGCATTTGTAATATACCCTACCTCTACTAAAATTGCAGGCATCTCAGCACCGATCAAGACATAAAATGGTGCTTGCCGTACCCCTCTATCATTCACTGTTTTGTACCCTTTCCGCACTTCCCCTACCAAATTTTTATGCACAAATTCTGCCAGCCTACTCGATTCATTTATCTTTGTGTTAAGCATAAGGTCATTTAGAATCATCTGGAGATCACTTATGTTTTTTGCAGAGGTAGCATTTTCTCTCGCAGCTACATTCATGCTATCTTCATCTAAGGCCATATTCAAGATATAGGTCTCTAAACCCTGATATCTGCTATTTTTATGAGCATTTGCATGGAGAGAGATAAATAGATCTGCCTTTTCCATATTGGCAATTGCAGTTCTTTTCTCCAAAGGCAAAAACACATCACTACTTCGAGTTAAAATAACCTGGCAATGAAGATCTTCCCTCACCCTTTTTGCCACTAAACTTGCAAGAGTAAGCACGACATCTTTTTCTCTTAAGCCATTTCTTCCAATAGCACCCGGATCCTTTCCACCATGGCCTGCATCAATAACAATTCTTCTTACCCTTAACCCTAATTGTTTGGCTAAAGATATGTCTTCTTTCTTTTTTTTCTTTATTTCTCGTCTTTCTTGAGATTGTTTCGCACTCAGGCGCTTTTTGGACTCTAATTTATGCTCCTTACCCTGCACATCTATTACAATGCGAAAGGGATCATGAAGGTGAAAGATCCTATATCCAGCCATATTTTCAATGTCGAGGACAACTCGAACAGTGTGGTTATCGTGTTGAGCAGCTCTTGCCCTTTGTAATAGGCCATCTTTAATAAGAATAGAGCTTTCTATCTTTTTGCTGATGCAGGAATTTTGTAGATCTACAAAAAGGCGTCTTGGCTTTCTGAGGTCTCGGTCCTCCTTTAATAGATGCTTGTTGTATGCAACAGGATTCTCTAAATCTACAACCACCCTTGTATACGTTGGAGTTGACCAATGTCTGATATTCGTTACCAAGATCAATTTTTTATTATTGGCCTTGATTTTCTCTCTATTTCCTTTTCCTAATTCTTTCTTTCCTAAGAGACGCTCCAGCTCATCCATCATCTTAGCTGCTTTAATTCTTGCATCTCCATTTGGAAATTTGATCTCTACCTTTAAAAATTCAACATAGGCCTGCTTTGGATCCTTTTTATACCTATAAAAGATCAATCCCAATCTGTACTGTGCATCATCAGCTAATCTATGGGTCTTGTATTTGTCTACCAGACTTCGATAGAGTGATATAGCTGTATCTATATCAGAATTTCTTCCTGAATAGCCATAGAGGTTAGTCCATAATTGACAAGCAGCAAACATAGCCCTCACGGCTTCATCTTTTTTTGGAAATTTCTTGTAAATATCTTCATATCTCTTGATACATCTCTCCCAATTGTGCCTGTATTTTTTCTTAACCTTAGATTGATATAGTGTTTCTGTACACTTTTGTGCATTTGTTAACAGAATTTTAGCGGAATGGGGATTTGCGATAGCAACCCGGTAAAAGGAATTAAAAAAGAGGATAAAGAACAGGGATAAAGATAAAAAGAAAAATATCAACACATGTTTTTCACGCAGTAATCTATGTACCATATAAGAAATCTTTGCCAGCATAGAGGAAATTCTATCTTGCCTTAGAGAAAATAATAGGTTTTTTAGCTGTAATATATTGCATTCGCATAAAATGATAGAGTATTGGATTACCGGTGTAATGGTTAGGAAAACCTGAAGATTATTTTACTATAGATCCATCACTCCATTACCAAATTGGTAAAAATCCTAAAGTTTGGAAATATAGACAATGACATACTCGGTTGCAAAATAGCGGATTTCGCAATTTGAATATCTATAATCTCCTCAAGGGATGGGCAATTCATAAGCTTCAGGAGCATTCAACCTCTATTCAAAGCATTTTGACGGATTTATCCTCCGTCGGATTCAAGGAGCCATACTACCATTAGATAAATCAGAAGAGGATGGTTTTATAATATCTATCGAATCCCATTTCAAGCACTGTGGGCACTTCCAAACAAGCTCATCTGGCCTGTACCCACAATTGCTGCATTGGAACTTTAAATAGGGAAAGTCTAATACTAAGAGGAGGTCTTTGTAGGCCTTTAATGCCTCTTCATTTCTTCCTTCTTGTAAGAGTATCTCTCCTATAAATTTCCTAGCATTGAAAAAGGTGGGGGCTGATTGAATGGTATTATTCAATTCATCTAAAGCAGAATTCGCCTCTCCCTTATTATACAGGTACCTGGCTAAGGCTAAATTTGTAAAACTATCAGAATTCTTTCGGGCAGAGTTCCTTAAAAAATCCTCTACCCCCTTTAAATTCCTCATCATTGAATAGGTATTTTCTAACCTTTGGTAAATAAGAAACGTAAACTGAGGTGCTACATCAACCACCCGCTTCCATGCAGATAAAGCCTTCTTATGGTCCTGCCGGTTAAAATAGAGATCCCCCAAATGAAGATAAGTATCAACACATTCATCAAAAATAGAGATGGCCTTTTTATAGGATTTTTCAGCACTTACTATGTCACCATTTTTTTGCTGTATCTTCCCAAGCTCTGTCTTTTGATGGGCAAGTATATGTCTATGATCACCCGTTACGAGTTTTGAGATAGACTGTCTCGTTTTAAAGGCCTTTCCCCAATCGTACACATCTTCGTAAATTCGTTCAATCTGCTCAAGGGCCTCCAAGTTATTTGGATCATCCTCAATAACCTCATGGAAGGCCAATAGAGCCCTGTTCAAAAAGCCGCCCTTCCTATAATCTAAACCCAGATCGAATATCGCTCTCAAGCGTATCTCTTTATCCAAATTAGGCCGTAAAATTATTCCCTGCCGTATCCTAATAGCCCTATCGATATCACCTTTTGACCTATAAAGATGGCCCAAAGCAACATATGTCTCAATGCTATCCGAGTTAATTTGAACTGCCTTTGTGAGCTGTTCAATAGCCTGATCTGTCTCATTAGAAAGTATATGCTGAATTCCTTGAAAAAAGGCCTTATCTCCTTTATCCAGCTTTTTTCTAATCTTTTTAGCGCTTCCTGATCTCAGAAACCTATCTAAAAGGAAGCCAGCTAAAAAGGCAATAACCAGCCAGATAACAAACTTACTATCAAGAAATCCAAAAACCAAATTCTTAATTCCTCCCCACATACTAAATACAATCCAAGCCTTAACCAGGACTCAAATCCTAGTCCTGATTTTCTGGTGATAGACTAGTATTTTCTACTTTATTGTCGACAATAGGAAAGTTTCTCAAAGAATTAAGCTCTTTATCACTTTCTCTTTTCTGTTTGGAAATGATTTTTATTTCCTTCTTCAACTTAAAACGCTCAAATATGCCATAGAAACTAGCTATGAGGATACCAATCAGAAAAGCAATTATAATAACAAAATAAAATGCCATTGGTTCAGTTTCCCACTCCCAAAAATAAAGATCAACTTTTAGGATCAATTTTTGGGATAACTGAGCAAGGTTTTCAACGATAAGTATCACGGTCAGCAACATCAACATTATGCTTATAATAGCCTTTAGATGTTTCATCAAACCCTCCTGAAATTTAAAGAATGTTGTCCTGTACTGAAAAGTTCTTAAAAAAAGGCAGCAATTTTTGATACGTCTTTTGAATATGCTCCGGCACCACCCTTACTTCTCCAAATACAGTCATATAATTAGTATCTCCTGTCCATCGAGGAACAACATGGAAATGTAGGTGATCCTCAACCCCTGCACCTGCTATTTTTCCCAGGTTTAAACCGACATTAAAACCCTCTGGATGTAATAACTTTCTTAAAACATCAATGGATTTCTCAACTTTTGTGATTAGGTCAACTTTTTCCTTGGTTGACAGGACATCTAAAGTAGAGACATGTCGCTTGGGGGCTATTAAAAGATGGCCATTTATATAAGGAAACTTGTTCAAAAGAATAACACTTAAACCATCAATAGATAAAATAAATCTTTCCTCATCTTTACTCCTGTCCTCTCCTGGGCAAAATATGCATTCCTGTTCATTAATCTCGGAAGTAACATATTCCATTCGCCAAGGCGCCCAAATAACCTTCATCATGTACCCTCAAATTGTAATTATCGTGCCATGTATTCTGTCAGCTATATCCAAAATACCGATCGAATGAGATCCAGTCATGCTGAAACCGGTAGCAGTCCCTGGATTAAAAAACATAACTTTCTTATCAATATGATTGGCTGATCTGTGAGAATGACCATAAATAATCGCATGGACATCATTAAACTCTGGCCGTATCCTTTTTTCTATTCCGAAAGGGGAACCCCATCCATGTATTAACCCCAAACGGAAACCACCTATCTCTAGTATTTTCTTTTTAGGAAATTTTTTCTTTATATCAAGATTGTCCATATTACCTTGAACTATGTGTATCGGCTTTTGGCTTAAGAAATGTACTATCGCTTCAGAAATAAGATCTCCGGCATGGATAATCATATCAACATCATGAAAATAATTCTTATATATAGCAATAAGACGAGGGGTCACATCTTTTAGGTGAGTGTCTGATATAATGCCGATTCTCATTGTAATAAAATTGCTAAATAATAGATAACTATTCAGGTTATTGCAATAATGTTAGTTATGGATTGCCTTAAGATTTTAAGGAGTATAACAAAATATACAAAAAAAAGACAAGCCCAAACCGATCCGGATTAATCAGCAAATAAGATTGACATGTTTTGACAATCTCAATATACTTTATTTGCCAAAGTTTTATACCTACCCGAAGCCCTTCATATAGGTCACCATTAAAACCACCATTTTGGGAGGAAAAATGAAAGTTCTTGTATATGGTACTGGAGGCAGAGATCACTCCCTTGCTGATAAATACGGAGACAGTCAGCATGTTAAAAAGGTCTACTTTTTTCCTGGCAATGCCGGAGTGCCTTACACGCCAAAAGGGAAAAGGGGATTGATAGAATGTAAAGATATAAGAGATTTTAACGAAATAGCGAAATTTTGTCTGGAAAGCATGGTTGATTTGGTTGATATAGGTTCAGAAAATCCTCTGGAGGAGGGTTTAGTTGATATCCTAAATAAAAAGGGAATAAGAACTATTGGGCCCAAGAGAAAATATGTAAGATTAGAGAGTGACAGAGCATTTACCGATAATATCCTAAGGGAGATAGGGGTAGGTAAGCCAGAATATAGGATATTTGATAATCCAGAAGAGGCAAAAAGATATGTAAGGAATATTGGATATCAGGTTTTTGTAAAGGCAAACGGCCTTGCAGCAGGAAAAGGAGCCATAGGGTGCGATAATGTCATCCAAGCCGAAAGTGCAATTGATAAAATAATGGTAGAAAAAATATTTGGGACATCAGGCGATAAGGTGGTTGTAGAAGAAAGAAAGTATGGTACTGAAATCAGCTTTTATGTCTACTTGGATGGTACACATGCACTTCCTTTAAAAATGTTTGTTCAGGATTACAAACAGGCCTTTGATCAGAACGATGAGAAATCAATTGCTGAGTTTGGTGGAAACCTTAATACAGGCGGTACAGGATGTTATGCACCCCATAAACTTGTGAGTCCTTGGCTTGTAAACAGAATTATTAAAGAGATTGTAAACCCCACGGTGAATGCAATTTATAACAGGGGCGATTTAGGTTTGGGATGGAATTATAAAGGTGTTTTATACCTCGGACTGAATCTTGATCCTTTCAACCAACTTGATGTTTTTGAAATTAATGTAAGGCATGGCGATCCTGAGTGGGAAGTGCTTTCAAGAAAATTAAGCACGGATCTCTTCGAGATAGGCATGGCAGTATGGGAAGGAAATTTGGATCAAATTCATCCTATCTGGAATAACCAGCATTACGTAGATATAGTTGCTATGGAAGGGCGCTCAAAGGCAAGTAAGGGGTGGAACAAAGGGTATCCAGCCCGTTATGGGAAGGGTCATGTTCTAGCAGGATTGGATGCTATCGATAAGGGAATTGCCATCTACTTTTCGGGCGTTAGGGAAGATTCAGAAAAAGGCCTTGTCACAGATGGCGGAAGAGTACTGCATGTAATTGCCGGCGCTGCAACATTGGAAGATGCAAGAGAAAAGGCTTACAGGAACATATCGTATTTATCGCTGCTAGACCATAATAATAATAATAAAAATTGCTTACGATATAGAAAAACAATCGGAGCTTAATCTTTTTTCGGTGTAGCATTCTCAAACAACGGCTCATCAAAATCTAATACCTTCAAAGGGCTTTCCCCAGTAAATAGCCTTATTATTTTCCCTACCGTATAGGCATTGCCTTGAAGGACTAGTTTGCAATTGTCAAAACTACAATCGGAAATATGAGTTTCACCTTTCTCCAGAACAATAATGCAATCCTTAAAGGTACAATGATTAAAATATTTCCCATCAAGTTCTACCTTTTGTCCGGAAAACACAGAATGTTTATATTTTACTCTATATCCTTCCATTTATACCTATTGGTCCCGTCGGCTTTTCTCAGCCCTTCTTCAGGATGTGCCTTTGGATGTAAAGTAATTTTTTAATGCCTCTCTTAGCGTATTGAATGCTAAAATGGCACAGTGGATGTTTTCTTCTGGTAGGCCGCCCAAATTCTCTAAAATCATTTCGTTGTTTATTTTGAATGCCTCTTTAACGTTTTTCCCAATAACAAGTTCGCAAGCCATAGAACCTGCAGCAATGGTCGCCGCACACCCACTAGTAGCGAATTTGGCATCATTGATCTGCCCATTATGAATCCTAAGGAAAATCTTTATAGTATCCCCGCATGGCCCCTGTACTTCTCCATACCCTTGAGGTTTTTCTAGTTCTCCCATACATGTCGGGCGTAGCCATCGTTCAATCACTTTTTCTGAATATTTTTTACGTGCATCATGGATGATAGACGCATGGATTTTATCCCGTGCATCACCAAAATTTACTGACTTCACTTGACTTGCATCCTTTATTAATAATCTTCTCTGCAGATTTCTTCTATTGAATACTTCTTGCTCCTACCTTTAATTACCATATTGATTGAACCTGTATTCAGGCATAGGCATGATATATACCTTATTATCTGGGAAAAAACTATTTCTTTCATATCATCCCATAGCCACTTATCACCATTCTGTACTGAAATCAAGGCAAAATAAAACATAGATTTTTTCCCTTTAAATGGTTATGATATTTCCATATAAAAAACTAGTTAAGAAACGATTTACGCCAATAACCCATCCCTCCCTCGTGGAGTAAAAAAGGGCGATGATAAAAACAGCAAATACTGTTTAAAATTACAGCCATGCTTACTTATCGGCCATAGTACACAGGAGCTATTTATGAAGAGCTATAGAAAAGAACTCTGGTTTGCAGTACCCACGAGGAGAGCATTTGTTAACATCACCCACCAAGTAAATGAATGTCTTAAAGAAAGCGGAATTAATGAAGGTTTTATTCTCTGCAACGCCATGCATATAACAGCCAGCGTATTCATAAATGATGATGAGCCTGGACTGCATTATGACTATGATAAATGGCTGGAAAAATTAGCCCCACATGAGCCGGTCTCTCAATATAGGCACAATATTGATGAAGATAATGCAGATGCCCATATGAAAAGGCAAATTATGGGAAGAGAGGTTGTTGTTGCCGTAACTGCTGGGAAGATGGAATTTGGACCATGGGAACAGATATTCTATGGTGAATTTGATGGTCGAAGACGTAAAAGGGTGTTGGTAAAAATAATTGGAGAATAATATTTTAGGATAATTGAGGAAAAATATAATGGAAAAAAATAAGAGGAAGGTCAAAAAAAATTTTGATCAACTTTTTTATACCATGCTTCAAAACAAACAAGTTGAAGAAAAGGCCATTCATTATTTACATGATAAAAAAAAGATTGAGAAAGCAATAATTTATAATGAACTTCTCCCAAGGAAAATAATTGGCTACTCCCCGGAGAGAAAGGCGCTTGCCTTCCCGTTGGTACGCGGTTTTCTCATTGTAGGTATTCAGTATTTGGCAACAGAATCCCTCGAAATAAATGGTCAATCAATCAAAGAAGGTCAAGAATACTTTCATGAAGATAGTGACATTGAAACAGGGCTTTTTAGCCTTCAGAGAAATTTTAAAGATGTAGTTATCACGTCTGGCATACTTGACCTCTTAAGCACAGATCTGGGAGGTGTTTCCCTGCCAATCACAGCAGGATTTAAACAGCTACAACTATTTTCTGATATTAATGCTATTATCTGCTTCAAAAATAGTAAGGATCACAGGGCAGCGGCAAAAAAGATCAGGGAAATGCTTCCAAAGATCAACATCGTAACACTACCAAAAGAGTTCAAAGACATAAATCATTTTTTGGTGGAAAGAGGTAAAGAAACCGTTAAATCGTTTTTAACCGAGAAGGACAAGGACGATAAGGCAAGAGAATCAGTATGGCTAAGAAAAGAAAAAAGTTTCGAGGTTGTGAACACCCGTTATTTTCAAAATCCAGGTCCAGAAAACACAGAAGCAGTCCTTGAAGCCGCCTTTGACAGATATAAAACATTAAAAATAAATAAGGTGTTGATCTCAAGTTGTAGCGGCAAAACAGCATTTAAGGCCCTTAATCTATTCGGTGATAAGGTTCCTCTTATAATTGTAACGCATGTAACGGGCTTTAAAAAACCAAACCATCAAGAACTTTCAGAAAAAAATAGAAAACTCCTTATGAAAAGAGGTGTTATTGTTTTAACAGCCCAACATGCCTTTGGGGGCGTGGGAAGGGCATTTAGGAACAAAACCGGCACCTATCAGATGGATGAGGTTATTGCCTATACCTTGCGAATATTTGGGCATGGAACAAAGGTTGCCATTGAGATGGCCTTAATGGCAGCAGATGCTGGTCTAATCAGAACAGACGAGGATGTTATCTCAATCGGTGGAACAGCTACCGGAGTTGATACAGCACTTTTGCTGAAACCAGCACATACTCAAGATTTTTTTGACCTGAAGGTCAAAGAAATTATCTGTAAGCCATTTAATTTGTAAAACGTTGAAAATTAGAAATGAAAGTTTTTAAATCCCCGTTATATTTGTACTTACTGGTCTTATTTGCAAGACAGTTTTGAAATAAAAATTCAAACCCGGGCTGAATGGTTATATGAATTCGAACATTTAATTGTTTTTACTGGAGCTGGAATCATTACTGAATCAGGACTGTATGATTTCGGAGGTCCTAACAGGCTATGGACCCAGAGAGATAAAGGACTTGCTCCAAAATTGCCGAACCACTGCCTGGATTCATTTGAGCCCGATTAGAGCCCTCCCCATTGTCTAACTCCAAAAAATAGCCAAACCAAAATTCCTTATATCGCAAAAAGTAGATAATCTCCATGTGAGGTCAGTCATACATCCCGATTTTCTAGCTGACCTTCATGGGGCTATGACCAAACTACGGTGCACGAGATGCGGTAAAAAAATCAACAAGTTCACGGTTCCAAAGGTCTCATCAGATGTCCTGCCGATACAGGGAGGTCTACCCTGGGGATGCAAGCTCCAAGGATCCTTAAGGTCAAAGAAGGATAATCGCTCCATGGTCCGCCTCAACACCAGGCAGGCCCGAAAAGATGCTCACAACTGTCAGGCCCTTGCTGCATCCTTAAAAGAGAGAATCAAAAAAGGTCCCGCATCACTGGTCGGCAACAAGGGAT
>JAWOBA010000099.1:0-17026 GCA_046498285.1 Desulfatiglandales bacterium
CAAATCCATCTTCTATGGCAGGTGTTGGTGTTGCAAAACTATTAATATCATGCTTTCTGATGACAGAATCTAATGAAAAGACTTTGATGTCATGTATGATCTCGCCGGTGCAATCCGGTGCTGTAAACTTGCCCTTGAGAGAGGCAAAGGGGGCATCCTGTACTCCCCTTCCTCCTATTTTATGAAACACCCTCCAAGGCAGTATACAGATGATAAGGCATTCAGCCTCACTGAGGATTTCATTTATGGAAGGCGGGAGGAATAAAAAGAATCAGCAGGGAGAGAACTGCCCCTTTTTGGAATACTGCATAAGATAAGTAGTACGGGTTTGATGCTGTATGGTAGGCAGAGATTGAATCTGCCGAGTACCATAGGCCAGCCCTTGGATATGTAGGTGCGCCGGTTCGCTTCGTAAACGGTGGTAATTAGTGGCACGATATCCTATATCGACCACAAAAGGTCGAGGCTCAAGCGGTGGCTTTCTGCTATCGGGCTAAAAGATTAGTATATATAAAAATAAAGGAGGTTATATGGATTGGGGACTTGAAAACAGGCTTTCGAGGTTGATTAAAGAAGATGGACACTGTCAATTTTTACCCATTGACCATGGCTATTTTCAGGGTCCTACCAGTTTTTTAGAAAATCCATCTAAGACAATAGAAGGGCTTCTTCCTTACGCTGATGGTCTTTTTGTAACAAGGGGTATAGTGCGCTCCTCTATCCCCCCTAACTGCCAAACTCCAATTATCATGAGGGTTTCTGGGGGCACCAGTATAATTGGATCAGACTTAGCTAATGAGACTCTTATAACCTCAATAGATGAAGTTATCAGGCTCAATGCCGCTGCTGTTGGTATCTCCATATTTGTGGGGTCGACCTACGAAAAACAAACATTAAAAAACCTTTCCCGACTCGTTGATGAATGCGAACCATATGGTATCCCTGTAATGGCAGTAACAGCTGTGGGCAAAGAATTAGAGCAAAGAACAGCCAGGTATCTGGCCTTAAGTTCTAGAATTGCTGCTGAATTGGGAGCAAGAATTGTAAAAACCTATTATTGCTCGCAAGACTTTGAAAAGGTAACAGGAGGATGTCCTGTCCCTGTTGTTATTGCAGGTGGCCCGAAATGCGAGACAGAACTCGAGGTATTCGAATTTGTTTATGATGGTATGCAAAAGGGAGCAATAGGAATTAATCTTGGGAGAAATGTCTGGCAAAATCAGCACCCAGTGCCTATGATGAGAGCATTACATAACATTATCCATAAAGGTTTGCCCCCTAAAGAGGCTCAGGAACTTTTCCAGGAATTAAAAAGTTAGCAGTCAGTTTTCTAGAAACAACGGACTACGATAAACAGGCAATAGACACTATGAAATGCGCAATGTATTATAATAATAAGGATATACGGGTGGAAGAAATCCCTGTACCGAAAATCAAATCAGATGAACTTCTGGTCAAAATGCATGCATGCGGTATCTGTGGGAGTGATGTCCTGGAATGGTATAGAATAAAGAAGGCACCTGTTGTTCTCGGCCATGAGATGACGGGGGAAATAGTTGAAGTGGGGAAAAAGGTAAAAGGATATGAGGAAGGCGATCGAGTCTTTGTCTCCCACCATGTTCCTTGTAATACCTGTCGTTACTGTTTAGATGGCCATTATACTGTATGTGATACCTTAAGGAACACAAACTATGACCCTGGAGGATTTGCCGAGTTTATCCGGATCCCTGAAATCAATGTTGACCGGGGAGTATTTCTTCTGCCTGACGAGATTTCATATGAAGAGGGGACATTTATCGAGCCATTAGCCTGTGTCCTGAGAGGCCAAAAAACTACTCGCCTGCAACCAGGCCAAACAGTTTTTATAATCGGAGGTGGAATTACAGGATTGCTCCACATTAAACTGGCAAAGGCCTTGGGAGCAAGCTCTGTAGTGGTAACTGACATAAATAAAAGAAGACTGGTATTCGCTGAAAAATTCGGGGCACGAGCTGGTATTTTGGCCAATGATAACACGATCGAGCGCCTTAAAGAGATCAATAATGGGCATCTGGCTCATGTGGTAATAGTTGCAACTGGCGCCTTAGAGGCAATTTCTACGGCCTGGAAAGCCACTGATAGGGGCGGAACTATCCTTCTGTTTGCCCCAACAGAACCAGGTGTCGATATCCCTGTACCCTTATTTGACCTCTGGCATGATGGATTAACAATAACTACATCTTATGCTGGATCTCCATCAGATATAACTGAGGCAATTGAGTTGATCAGATCAAAAACTATTCCGGTAAAGGATATGATAACCCATCATTTTCCGCTTGCGAGGGCAGGTGAAGGATTCTCTCTGGTTGAAAAGGCCCAGGATTCAATTAAGGTAATTATTGAGCCCTAACCTCTTCCCCTTTCACCATGGGAACAAAAAGGACATCCATTACCTCCTTTTTTCTTATTAATCCCTTGTCCTTTTGAAGAAGAATCAATTTCTGTATTCCTTTCTTCTCTCCTACAGGAATAATCATTTTCCCGCCATCACTAATCTGATCAATAAGCGCTCTTGGTATTTCCTCTGGGGCACACGTAACAGTTACTGCTTGAAAAGGCGCCTTTTCTGACCAACCTTTATAACCGTCACTAACCTTTGCAAAAATGTTCTTGTAGCCCATTTCCCCCAATCTCTCTCGGGCTGCCTCACCCAAACGAGGATTTACCTCTATTGTATATACCTCTCTCACAATGTGTGAAAGAATAGCTGCTTGGTAACCAGAACCTGTTCCTATCTCCAATACTTTATTTTTCGGTGATAGATCCAAGGCCTCTGTCATAAAGGCTACTATATATGGCTGTGAAATTGTCTGTCCCTCTCCAATGGGAAGAGGTCTATCATCATAAGCAGATTCCCTTATGTTTTCAGGGACAAAAAGATGTCGGGGAACCTTCCTCATAGCCTCAATAACCTGAGTATTTCTTATTCCCCTGGATACTATCTGGTTAATAATCATTTTCTCCATAAGATCACACATATTTTCTGAGATCTATTTTTGACAGTTTCGTAAAAAGTCATTGTACTCGCTCATGATGCACATTTTGGGATTCATGGAATGCTTAGCTGATCGCCAAAAACTCGGCCTAAATGCCTCAAGCAATTTGGCGATTTAAACGCTTTGCATTTCATGAATCACTTTTCAACAGTGGCCAAAATCGCTTGTAAAAAACCTCCAACGAAGTCGTTTTATCTGCATGTTGCGTTTGTATTATTATTTAGTGATATCAGTGATTATTTTTACTTTTCTTCACTTCATCGAATTCGTTGTTTATGGGATGCCGCTTGTGAGATAAATGAGCTTTGTACGATTTTGCGATTATTGAACACAGTATAAAAAATAAGTAGCAAAATAAAAGAAAAATATGTTATTTTTAATTATATAGGCTTTAAAATAAGATTATTATATAGTAATATATCAAATAATTATTTTCTGTTTAAAGGTAAATGTGTGTCAATGGAGTATACTGCGCATTTTCGTCTTTATGAGGAACTGAATGATTATCTCCCTGTTACCAAAAGAAAAAGATCTTTCAGCCTATCCCTAAAAGGCAAAACCACCATTGATGAGGCACTTTGCTCTCTGGGAGTACCGCCTGCAGAGGTAGACCTTGTTCTTCTCAACAGTGAATCAGTCCCTTTTGATCATATTATTTCTGAAGGAGATAGAATCAGCATATACCCTATTTTTGAGTCCTTGGATATTAGCACCGTAACAAGGCTTAGAGAAAAACCGTTAATGAAAAAGTCATAGGCCTATTATATTCGATAGAATATGAACTACCCTGCAGTAAGCAGAGTGGTAGCGATCAAAATTACAATTTGCCCCATGGGCAGGAATTAAAATCCTAATCCGCCTTCTGCGGATCTACAAAAATATCTAACTTGGAAGGAGTTACAATGGTCACAAAAAAGATCGATGAAAGTACAAGGCAAAAGATTATTAAGGGCCATGCAAGTGGACAATCTATGAGAAAAATAGCCAAGGAATGTGGAATAGGTCTCGCAAGTGTACACAGAATTGTTAAAGAAAGTGAACTGCAAAAGGATCAAACAAAGGCTGCAAAAAAGACGATTAGCAGTGAAAAACAAAAAAGGATACAAGAGCTTGAAAAAAGAATAGCGGAACTTGAAAAGAAGATTGCTGACCTCAAAGTCAAAAAAAGGTAATGGAGAAAATATTAAACAATCCCACAATTTTTATTCACGGACAAGAAAGTAGCAGCCAGGGTAACAAAGCAGTATTTTTCAGGGGTTTTTTCCCGGAAATGATTATCCCAGACTTTGGTGGTGACGTATCAGTCAGGATGTCAAAATTGAATGAAATCCTCATGAATAAAAAGGGGATAATTATGATAGGCTCGTCTTTAGGTGGATTAATGGCCTCTCTTTATGCCTTCCAAAATCAGGCAAAGATAAAAAAACTGATTCTCCTTGCCCCAGCAATCAACCTTCCTGATTTTAGCCCATATCTATCGGAAAAACTCATGCTTCCGGTTTATATCTTTCATGGAAAAAATGACGAAATTATTCCTTTAAAGTCCATACAGGTAATTGCTGAAAAGGTCTTTCCTGATCTAACATTCACTGTGATGGATGATGATCACCGCCTATCTAAAACATTTACTTCAATTGACTGGCCTCTGCTCATAGAAAAGGGGCAGTAGACAGCAGATAACAAGAAGGAAAGAGAACTGATTCCTTATCTACTGCATACTCATTACTCATCCAGCTCCACATTCCAATAGATATAGTCCCTCCATGACTGAGGGGTATGTTTAAAATGCAATGAAATCTTTAAAAGTGGCAACCATACTGGTATGCTTGGTTTTTTGATCAATGCCATTGAAGCCTCTGAGGGAGTCCTTCCGCCTTTCTTTCTGTTGCACTTAATGCAACATGTAACAACATTTTCCCACTCCGTCTTTCCACCCCTTGCTCTGGGCAAAACATGATCCCAGGTAAGCTCATCCGTAGTAAGTCGCTTACCACAGTACTGGCACTTGTGATCATCCCGAATATAAATGTTCTGCCTACTAAACTTTACTGGTATCTTTGGCCGCTTTACGAATCTCAAGAGCCGAACAACCGCTGGCAACTTAAGGGAAAAACTAACTGAATGGATATTCCTGGTATATTCTTCAATTACTTCAACTTTACCCAGGGTGAGCATAATTATTGCCTTCTTCCAGTTGATGACTTTAAGAGGCTCATACGTGATGTTTAAAAGCAGTACCTGTTCCATCCTGAAAAAACCAAATTGAACCACAATGCTCTAAGACTATTTAAAGTGTCAACTAAAACTTCCAATTTGAATTGATCGATACAACAGACCATATATGCAACAAACAAGCATTGCTGGTCGGGGCGAAAGGATTTGAACCTTCGACTCCCTGCTCCCAAAGCAGGTGCGCTACCAGACTGCGCCACGCCCCGAATATTCAAATTCTAATACATTATTTCCCATTAAAAAATCAAGTAAATTATATAATTTTCCGCCTGCGCCAATGATGTGAGTGCCAGAAACCTTCAATTTGGTGATGGACAATGGGTGAGGGGGAAATCTCTTGATACGTTTTATCCTCTCGGCCCATGGATTATTACCACCGATGATATACCTGATCCTCATTCGCTTGGTATACGGTCCTGGCTTAATGGTCAGATCATGCAGGATAGCACGACACACATGATGATATTTAAACTCCCTGAACTTATCAGCTTTATATCACACTTTTACCCTTTCACCCGGTGATATTATTCTCACCGGCACTCCCCTGGAGTCGGTACCTTTCGTGAACCTTCTGTCTATATGAAGGATGGAATGAGGTTGTTGTAGAGATAGAAGAGATAGGTCGACGGGTAAATATCTGCCAGAGAGCGTAAACACGAAATATGATTGTTGTTTATAACTACTCAGCCACCTATCTACGTTGATTATCCCCTCGGCTTTTCTTTTATTATCGCAGACAGGTTCGAGAAATCCATGACAAATAAGAATAATATCTTTTATGTCTTTATATTTAAAGCTATCCAGGTAAATCTGTGGCTGAATAGTGACTTTTATTTTTGCTGATCTTGTTTCTATTAGCTAATTGAGCTTACGCCTGTATGAAAGGTAACGTTATATTACATCACTGGTATCCAAAATAATTCACATCCATCGTTTGTGGACAGATACATATTTGATTTTACACAATGCTGTTTGCCTGCGGAAATTCAGGTTGTCTGTGCCTGCACATGCTGTTGAAAACCGATGACATTCAACGATGGGCATTTCCAATACACGTTAATCCCTGAAAGGCATTAAATAAGACCTTTAAAGGGCTTTTAGAGATTCAAATATAGTATTTACGCGCTTACAAGGTTCAAATGCTGTCCAAATAAAAAATCGGTTTTGGACACGAGTGATATTCAATATACCTTCAAACAAGGTGTGCATTTTTATATGCATAATCGGCATAGCCGCAGTTTCTTATGGCATGCTGAAGGATAAAACCCTGATTTTCATTATCGGTCTTCTCCTTTTCTTCGTAGGCTACATGCTCATAAGAAGAAAAATAAAGGAATCCATCCGAAACAATCCCTGATAGTGTCTCTAAAACCCATTACTCCACATTGCCGCACTCATTGTTGGATAGATTCTAGAGCTTTGAACAGCCTGACCATTTTTTTTACTTCGAATAGAGGGGTAGACTTTTATGAAGTGACTAATGGAAGGGTGCTGTCTTTTCGCAACGTATCTGTGGGGGAAACCACAGGCCCCGATTTATCGGGGCAACGCGGAGGGGGCAAAGCTCCCCCATGGAGAAATTGTTGAAAAGACCAATCCGAGAGCCTTGGAACTGAAGAAAAGTCGACCTTCTTTAGGAAAATATGAGCTCTAAAGCTCTTAGATTCATGGTAACGCCGATGTCTGGGGATAGGGAGAACCTTATTGAATGATATACTATATAATAAAAAGACCCCATGAACTAAGCTTTTACGGTTTCGGTCTCGGAAGGAATCCTGCCATCTCCATAATCTCGGCTACTCTATGTTCCCATTCAATAGCCATGAGGTGAATTCCGGCAATCCCTTCTGTTTCTTTGAGTTCCTGCATTTGCTCGCAGAGAATTTTTATTCCTTCAGCGGCAACATTCCCTTTCCCTGCGCCTTTAAGCCTTTCTATCATTTCCTCTGGTATGATAATCCCACTCACATTGGCAGCCATATATCGGGCCATACCGACGGATTTCAGGGGGGTTACGCCGGCCAAGATCTTACATTTTTCATGCAAGCCCATATCCACGACCTGCTTCATAAACTCCTTAAAACGCTTCATATCATAGATACATTGGGTTTGAATGAAGTCAACACCGGCCTCTATTTTTTTGGCAAGCCTGTGTACTCTGTATTGAAATGGATCGGCAAAGGGATTGCAAGCCGCCCCTATAAACATCTTGAAATCACCTTCTATCTCATCCCCGCAGATTACCTTATTCTCATCTCTCATGGTTTTGACCATATAGATCATCTGAATGGAGTCTATATCAAAGACATTTTTTGCCTCGGGGTGATTTCCAAATGTCTGGTGATCGCCGGAAAGGCACAGCATATTCTTAATTCCAAGGGCACTTGCTCCAAAGAGATCAGACATCATGGCAATCCTGTTTCGGTCCCGTGCCACCATCTGCATGTTTGGCTCCACGCCCTCATCTATCAAAATCTTTGCCGATGCAATAGAAGACATACGCACAATGGCAGTCTGGTTATCAGTAATATTAACTGCATCCACATTACCCTTGAGCAGAGATGCCTTCTTTTTTACCACATCCGCATCCGTACCTTTTGGAGGCCCCAACTCGCCGGTAACAACAAATTCGCCCTTTTCTAAAAGTCGTTCAAGATTACTTCCAGACTTCATATTCTCATATCCTCCCTTATTATCCTTCTTGGACCACCATCATGACTCGGTCTCCAGTCCTTATACATTTCAATCGGCTTTATTCTATCCAGTTCTCCCAACGCCTCAAGCCGCTCTATAATGAGATGCCATGCACAATCAGTTTCCTTGTTTATTTCGCACTTTCCATCCGAAGATCCCCCACAGGGGCCATTTAGGAGGCTTTTTGCACACCGTGTAATCGGGCAAATGCCACCTGTCTTTTCAAGCACACAATCTCCGCAACCTATACAGCGTTCCTCCCAAATTCCAACGTCCATGTTTGCGCCCATAAAGGTGGTATTTAGCCCCGGCACTACCTTGACTACTTTATTGTTGACAACACGGGTAAAAAAGGCTGATGCATGTTGAACGCCAACCCCGCAGGCCATGGATATCACAATATCCGCCTTTTTTACCTTCTCAATTAATGTAGGTTCATTCAGGAATTCATTATCGCACTGGCGCAAGGCCATGGCCCCTTCAACTTCTACATCTTTTTTATTCTTCTTAAATGCCAATCGTAATTGCGATACCAGGATTTTCACCTCTTCTTCCCCGCCAGCCATACATATGGTAACGCATGAGCCACAGCCTACAACAAGGATCTTGGAAAAATCCTCTACCATAGACATTATCTCTGAAAATGGCTTTCTTTCAGCAACTATCATAATTCATCTCCCTCTCTATTTATTATTTAACCGGCATTAAGTACTGTACTCATAGATTTGGGCCTAACGATCGAATCTTTTCATTCATTCCATTGAGAATGTCAGCAAATTTCTTTGCTCCAGGGCCAGGCACAAAATCAAACTGTAATCGTTCTGGTTCCAGTCCGGCTTCTTGTATCAAGGATTGTGCCCGCTCTACCTTCTTGGAAGCCCTGAAGTTGCCGTCCCGAAAATAGCACTCTCCAAATTTACATCCTATCACGACAACACCATCTGCTCCAGACTCAAGGGCCTTGAGAAGGTGAGGGATTTCTACCTTGCCTGTGCACAGTACTCGTATTATCCTTATGTTTGATGAGAATTGAAGTCCTGTTTTTCCAGCTACATCGGCTGCGGCAAGAGCACAGTAATGGCAACAAAAAGCAATTATCCTTGGTTCAAATTCATTCATTTCTATCTCCTTCTATTCATTATGCAAATATTGTCTCTATTTGGGGTATTACATCAAAATCAGTAAAGCTTTTGAGCTCTATTGCATCATTAGGACAGGAACTTACACAGACCCCGCATGCCCTGCATTCAAAGGGGATAATCTCGGCTACACCATCATCATTTATAAAGGGCACGCCAAAAGGACATACCCTAACGCAGGTAAGGCATGCTATACATTTGCCAGGATCAACACTGGCATACACATTTTGATGGATGAGCTTATCTTTTGTTAATACTGATAAGGCCCTGATTGCAGCAGCCTTTGCTTGAGAGATGCTCTCATCTATTGTCTTTGGGCCATGTGAAAGACCGCATAGAAATATACCCTTTTTGCTAAGGTCCACCGGAGTAAAGGTCATGTAGTCTTCCTCTTCAAAGAAGTTATATTCACCCAATGGCACATCGAGAAGCCTGGAGAGATCATTATTATCCTCACCAGGGATTATAGCGGCATTTAATATAATGAGATCGGGTTTTAGCTCAATTTTTTCTCCTGTTTTACTATCATTTCCCTTTACGAGGAGTCCATTCTCCTGAGAGATGGTCAATCCTTCTTTCTCATCATACCGAACAAAATTAACACCCCTCTCCTGCGCCTTTTGATACTGGATATCATTAAGAAAGTATGTTCTAATATCCCGATGCAAATGGTGTACAGTTATATCTGGATTGATTTCTTTCAGTATAAGGCTATTTCTTACAGATTGCGAACAACAGAGACGAGAGCAATATGGTCTTTCCTTATCTCTTGATCCAACACAATGGATCACTGCAGCAGACCTGATGCTCTTCAGTACCGGATCATTATTTGCTATCATCCCCTCCAGCTCTACCTGGGTAACCACCTTTTCATTTTCTTTATGGAGATACCCATCAGGTACATACTCTCTCCCCCCTGTTGCGAGAATTATTGCGCCATAGACATTTTCATATTCGCCTGATGGTGTATTGATCCTGCTTGAAAATTGCCCCACACGACCCTTTACTTCTTCTAATTCTGCATTAAAGATTACATCTATCAATGGATTTTCAGTAACCTCCTTGACAAGATCCTCAATATATCTAGATACGGGTCCCCCTTTTGTATTATAAGAAAGTCGGGCTGCATTACCACCCAAACTCTCAGACTTTTCAGCTATATCCACAGGTATTCCATAGGAGGATATGCTCAGAGCTGCTGTCATGCCTGCAACACCACCGCCTAACACCAGGCTTCGCTGTACGACATCTCGTGTGTAGACCGGTAAAGGAGAAAGACCTTTTACCTTGGCCACGATTCCATTGATTTCTTCCTTCATCCTTTCCGTGGCTTGATCCTTCTCTTCGATATTTACCCAGGCACAGAGCTCCCTGGCATTTACCATTTCAACGAGAAATTTATTTAACCCAACATCCCTGATCATGTTCTGAAATTTAAGCAGGTGACTACGATAACTGCAGGCAACCATTATCACCCTGTTAATTTCATTATCTTGGATGCTTTTCTGTATCTCCTGCATCCCCTCAGGAAAGCAGGCATACTGCACAATCCTCGTTTCTTCAACCCCATCTAAGGTGCCTGCAAAATCACAGAGCTTCTTTGTGTCTACCACCTTAGGAATAATTCCCCCGCATTCACAGATATACACACCAACCCTTGGCGGAATATTACGTACATCACGTTCGGGCGGCGGGCTGCTTTTTTTCTTCTCCAGCTCAGCGTCTGATAGAAAATCTGCTATCTCCATGGCAGCGGCTTGTGAGTCTGCAACTGCTAAGGGCGTATCTTCAAGAGATTTAAAACTGCCCCCTACTGCAATACCCGGCAATGCGAGGTTTGAGTGTTCCGGAAGTTCAGGAAATTTCCAGGTATTGAGCGGGATATCAATAGACTCCGCAGTTTTAACGCCATCTTGGGAAGGAATAAGACCGAGAGAAAGGACCACGAGGTCAAAGACCTCCTCAGAGGATTCACCACCTGCCTCAGTGGCATAATGAAGCGTAAGGTTATGTGTTTCTGGATCCTCAGTAATAGATGAAACACTTCCCCTTATAAATTTTATCCCATTTTCTTGTGCCTCACCAAAAACCTTTTCATGCGTTTTTGATATGGCCATTATATCATTATGAAATATAGTAATGTCATGTTCTGAATCCTTCGCCTGCGCGGACATTGCTACACGTATGGCATACATACAGCAGACAGAAGAGCAATATTCAAGACTATCATCACCTGATTTTCTTGAGCCTATACATTGAATAAAAGCAATCTTGTGGGCTACTTCCCCATCTGAGGGTCTTGTTACCTGACCCTTTGTGGGCCCATAGATGCTTACCAATCTGTCCATCTGAAAGTTATCGAGGACATTAGCCATGCTTCCATGTCCAAGCTTTTTGGCCTCAGCAGAGCCATAATATGGCTCCACACCAGGTGTATAAACAATTCCACCGACCTTAAGCTTCTGAATAATCTCTTTGTCATCAAGATGTATAGCATCTGTCGGACATACATCCGCACACTTTGTGCATTCTTCACCTTTTATATGCAGGCAGGTTCCAGGATCAATGGAAGGCTTATTAGGCACTGCTCCGGCATACGGCATACCAATTGCATTTCTTGATCCCAAACCATAATTAAACTCACTCGGAACCTGTACAGGGCATTCGGGCCAACATAGACCACAGGTGACACACTTGATCGGATCGACATAACGGGGAGCCCTTTTAATCGATACCATAAAATCCCCCGGCTCTCCCTCAATCTTATCAAGTTCTCCTAAGGTGAGTATCTCTATATTTGGTTTATTTGCTGTCTCCAGAAGTATTGGTGTAATTGCTCCAAGGGCAAAATTGTCTTCAGCAGTTCTATAGAGCTGGGCCATTTTCCCGCCAATATGCGGCTGCTTTTCTACCAAATACACCTTAAAATCAAGATCAGCAAGATTCAAGGCAGCATGAACTCCTGCCACCCCAGCGCCAACTACGAGGACCGACTTGATTTTTTTTCCATCACTCGTCATTTCAATATCTCTCCTTCTATAATGAATTTGCAGGAAATATTCGCTATTTATTTATTCCAAAATTTACATTTTCGCTGCTCATCTATCACGGTAATCTATAAGATGTCAAGCGAAATGAGGAAAATATTTTCATCGAAAAAACATATGCAGCATCATATTTGTCACAATACTTTGTAAGCCTTAAATCAACAAGCTGCCTGACAAATGCTGATAATGGCATAATAAATTGATCCTCTTGTATTGTTTTTATTCACATAACGTATTAGGTAGGAGTAGGTCATCGTGGAGCCTCACAGGCAAGCCACACTAAAAAATTGAAAAAGTGCATACTCTCTCTGGCTCGCATTGAATTCAGTATTTATTCCCTTAAAAAAATTGAAGTTCTGCAACATCTCGTCAGGTATTAGTTCCATTCATCCCTCATGCTTTGAAACATTCATCTTCTGACCAGAACAAAAAAAGTCTATCTTGTCATTCTTGGTATTACAGCCTGATATTGTGCTGATATATTTACTGTCTGCATCTCAATCTCTCCGACGACCATTTTGTGCATACAATATCACTATCGTTATACCCCTATCAATGTTTTTCATGGCTAACACTTCCATCAGCCAATATCGTATTAGCCGTATATATCTTATTATATTAAATATAATATGCATACATCTGCAACAAGGCCGAGGTTTTCTACCACACCTCATGCTGATGCTCGACAGGAAATTGGAATATACAGGAGTCGAGCTTCTTGCTGGATATCACAAAAATTTTTACTTATTCAGAATAAAAAGCTTGACTCTACCTTGTCTTGACTATTTATATTGGTGCACACAGAAATATGGCTACGAGTTATATATGGGAAAATCACCTGAACACATCATTACTTGGATCGCCCTTAAGATGATCCCAAACTTGGGGAACATCATTTACAAAAGACTTTTAGAAAAATTTGGCGATCCAGAGGCGATATTTCGCGCCAGGCTGGATGAACTACTTGAGATAGAAGGAATGAGGGCTGCAACAGCAAAAAACATTATTGCCCAGGCATGGCAGGGAGACCCTGAAGCAGAGGTAGCCAAGCTTAAAAAGAGTGGAACCAGGGTTATAACCTTTTTCGATTCTTGTTATCCACAGGATCTCAAAGAAATTCATGACCCGCCTCCCCTTCTTTACCTAAAAGGGAATAATATTCCTCAAAACAAGATGGTCATCGCTGTTATAGGGTCTAGAAATCCAACCCACTACGGGTTAAAAATTACTAAAGAAATATGTAAGAGCCTGGCCATTAGAAACATAGTTATTGCAAGTGGTATGGCACGAGGGATTGATTCAGCTGCCCATTGGGGTTGCTTGAAGGGAAATGGGCATACCATTGCTGTTTTGGGTTCGGGTATAGATATTATATACCCAAATTCCAATAAAGGGCTTTTTAACTATATTCTTGAAAAAGGATCTGTAATAACAGAATTTCCATTAGGAACTCCACCAGAGGCACAAAATTTTCCTATAAGAAATAGGATTATTAGCGGTCTATCAAGGGGAGTAGTAGTTATAGAGGCTTCAAAAAGAAGTGGCTCTCTTATCACCGCCTCGCTTGCCTTGGAGCAAGGCAGAGAGGTTTTGGCGGTTCCTGGAAGCATAGAGTCTTTTAAAAGCACTGGAACTCATTTTCTTATCAAGCAAGGCGCTAAACTTGTTGAGAATGCAGATGATATATTACAAGAGCTTGGATTGGGTTTTCCTTATTCCGAGCAAGGTGATAAAAGCAAGGGCGTACCATTGCCCCCAATGGATGAAAATGAAAAACGAATCTATGGCATTCTGTGCTATTATCCTCTGCACATAGATCACATTATCAAGAACAGCAAAATGGATTCCGCCAAGGTAGCCAGCTTACTCACAAGCCTTGAATTAAAGGGTGTCATCAAACAGCTACCAGGAAAAATGTTTATCATTTCTTGAATCGCCAGAAAATGCGAGTACATATAATTTCAAGTATACATTTCAAATCTTTAGATAACAAATTGATATGATAAAGAAAAAAATAACAAAAAAGAGTACCCGATCCACCGCAAGATCCGATACAACGAGCAAACAATTGGTGATAGTCGAATCTCCTGCCAAGGCGCGAACTATCAATAAATATTTAGGCTCAGAATATGTAGTTTCTGCATCCATAGGGCATGTGCGTGATCTCCCAGAGAAAAACCCAAAGGGCATCAAAAATCCTGTTCCAGGGGTGGACCTGGAGAAGAATTTCAAACCAACCTATCAAATCATTAAAGGAAAGGCATCAACAGTTACAGAACTGAAACGTTCAGCAAAAAAGGCAGCTGGTATCTGGCTGGCAACAGACCTTGATCGAGAAGGAGAGGCCATCGCCTGGCATTTAGCAGAGGCACTCGAAGTGACACCTGAAAATGCCAAACGAGTAGTATTCAATGCTATCACCGAAAAAGAGATTGAAAAGGCATTCCTGAATCCCCGAACCATTAATATGGACAAAGTCAACGCACAACAGGCACGTCGTATTCTTGACCGGATCGTTGGATATCAGGTCTCACCCCTCCTGTGGAAAAAGGTAGCTGGCGGATTAAGTGCTGGCCGCGTCCAATCGGTAGCGGTCAGACTGATTGTGGAAAGAGAACGCCAAATAGAATCGTTCATACCGGATGAATACTGGAAAGTGATAGGGTATTTCACTGCTGATGTGGATAACGTAATGACCCTTAGAAAAGATTGGCAGAAATGGCTTGCTAAACCTCCCCACAAACAAAATCGCAAGAATATCAATGGTCATACGGTACGTGAGAAGAACTCCTGGCTTTCCAAGCATAATAGCCTTGCTGCGGAATTGATTGAAATTGATGGCAAAAAAGTGGACTCAAAAGATAGTGAAGCTGTTCTGGCAGAAGTGAAACGTGCAGGGTTTCAACTCGAGGAGCAAATCGAGACTAAAAACCCTAAGGCTAAAGGTCCTGCACAGCGTGTCATCTTGTTACGCGGTCATGTATCGGATGGGCCATCATGGCAGGTAAAATCAATTAAAACAAAACGGATAAAAAGCCGGCCCTATGCACCATTTATCACGAGCACACTTCAGCAAACAGCCGCAAATCAGCTGGGGTTCACTGCCCAATTAACTATGAGAATAGCACAATCCCTGTACGAAGGGGTGCCAATACATGGAATGGGTTCGATTGGCTTGATCACATACATGCGAACCGATTCAACGCATCTTTCAGGCGAAGCTATCAAGATGGTAAGGAATTATATAGGTTCAGAATTTGGAGACAAGTACCTGCCGTCAAACCCAAACTTCTTTTCATCCTCCAATAAAGCAGCTCAAGAAGCACATGAGGCAATTCGCCCCACCAATGTAAACTTAACTCCTGACCGTATTCAATCATCCTTGAATGCCCACCAATACAAGCTTTACCAAATCATATGGGAAAGATTTGTGGCATGCCAGATGACTGATGCCCAATGGGACTCTACAGTTATCTTAATCTCAGGCATTGATGAGGTTGGAGAATTACTTTTCCGTGCGAATGGCCGTGTATTAGTCTTCGATGGCCATTACAAGGTTGTTGGCATACCCAACATAACTGATGAAGTAATACTCCCTCGTATTACCGAAAAACAACCTCTGTCACCACTTCAGATTGATCCAACTCAAAATTTTACTTCACCGCCCCCACGATACACTGAGGCATCCCTTGTTAAAAAACTCGAAACCGAGGGTATTGGCCGACCTAGTACCTATGCACAAATCATCCAGGTCATTCAAAATCGCAAATATGTAGAAAAAATTCGTAACATATTCTACGCAACCGATCTCGGTAAGGTAGTTAATGACAAACTTATAGAAGCATTCCCAGATATTTTGCAAGTAGGTTATACTCGTTATATGGAACAACAACTAGACAACATTGAAGAGAAACATGCCGATTGGGTACAAATGCTCCAGGATTTCTACGAGCCTTTCAAACTGAGCCTCAATGCGGCATACAAAAACATGGGCCATGCCAAAGCAGAAACACAACCTGCTCCATTCACCTGTCCAGAATGTGGCAGTAATACAGTTTATCGTTTTGGACGAAATGGTCGTTTTCTGAGTTGCTCTAAGTATCCTGAATGTAAGTTTGCAGCCCCGATTGACAGAAGCGGAAACCCCATTTCGCCAGAACAGACCGACGTGGCCTGTCCTAAATGTGGTGCGCCTATGTTGTTGCGCAAAGGTCGTTTCGGAACATTCCTTAGTTGTAGTAAATACCCAGAATGTAAAGGTATCCTAAATCTTGACAAAAAAGGATGTGTTGTGCCACCAAAGACTCCACCATTACTAACAGACATACCGTGCCCAAAGTGCCAAGCGCCTTTGAATCTTAGGCGTGGTGCGCGAGGATTGTGGTTAAGTTGCTCAAAATTTCCCAAATGTTCCGGAAGATTGGGATGGGCATCAATCAGTGATACTACAAAGAAGAAGTGGATGAAAAAACTTGAACATCACGAAAACACCTACCCGAAACCAAGTATCCGCACAGTTGACGGAAATCCCATTGGCGATGCCTACAAACCTCAGTCCTCACATGTAGAGGAAGACGAAGGCGAAAAAAAGTAACAATATGAGACCTGGCGATTTTCACCAGCCCCAAAAAGACGATGGACTTTTTTGAAGTGACTGGTGGCTTCCGGCTCGTAGAGCCTCCCGCTCGGGAGGTCGTGGTCAAGGATGGCTACCTTCCTCTGCCGGCCAAGGTGGCCGAACAGCAGATGGAGAATATCAGATAATTTCTCGAAGGGGCCTGCCATAGCAGATTCCCTTAATGTCAAAGAGTACGGAACGGGTTCTGGTTCCCTTTGAGGCAGAACCGCGTTCCGTTTTCCTCTGTCCGGAAACTGGTTG
>JAWOBA010000197.1:0-13622 GCA_046498285.1 Desulfatiglandales bacterium
TAGTCGACCTAACGCCGCTGGCGGATCAATTGGATCCTGAAGTGGTAGAGGAAGTGGCCATACATCATAAATTGTCGGGATGGCCGCTAAGAACGCTGTGGCTATGCGCCGTGCCGATCCATCTTTACCTGGAGCACGCTTTCTCTCTTTATGGCCTTTGGCTGCAACACTTATTGCGAGTGGAAGGCTGATTCAAAGTTCCATCGCGATGGTTCGGACGAGAAGGATGTTCCATATCTCCATCCCGGAACTCGGATTTCACCTTCTAATGCAAGTTTTTATAACGCCAGTGTATTTTCTTGGCCTGTGTCGCAACCTTTTGTTACCTTCTGGCAGATCGAATTGACCTGTTTCAAAAGTGAGCCCTTACTGCGCTCTTCTGATTTCATACAAGCGAAGCTGGGTATATTTTTCGTCATATTTTCTGGACCGACCCCAGCGCCATGTCATTAATAGGGAGCGCCGTGATGGAAGTGTTTTGGTCTGAATATTCGAACAGCGGAAGGGTCGGCATACGAATAAGAATCTATCCTTTTTTATATTTTGTTCCACTTCATCCCAGAGTCTGACAGATCCGACTTTTCGGTAGTAGGATAAGGGCCGACCAACCCAGTTTTCCTGCACTAAAACAACCGTTGATCCATACTGCGTATCCAGTAGTGTTGCCACTTCGCGCCACGGCGGCTTAGTGTTGCGGGGGAAAGCGTCCGGGATGCCGGCGATTGTCAACCCAAGCAAAATCATCAGGGATAAGGTGGCCCACACTGTGGGCAAGGTCGCGATGCACAATCCAATCATGGCAACAAAGGCGATTGCACAAACGAGCAATTGACGTGAGGCGAAGACAGGCTTTGGCCCCCATACTGATATAATGTAGACAACTATAGGCATTACGAAGCCTATGAGAAGTAGGAACACGTGTTCATATGAGACCTCGTTTAGGGTGACAAGCTGTCGTATGTAGGCTATTCCGAGAACTGCCAAAATGATCAGCACCCAACATGCTCTTATTACCGATGAATCGCCAAAGACGGAAAGATAAAACAATGCAAAATCAATGGGAGTTGGCTGCCCTATCCAGGAGATTGATGGCAGGGGATCGGTTGCGTATATAATGGCATCACCAAAAGAGACAAGTGTCCATGGCACGATAGTGGCTATTGCGACTGACCCATATGCGAGCAGTTTTACACGGCCCGCTTGCAAATAAAAGAGTGCAAAGCCAATTTGAAAGGCTATGAGTAATACTGCCAGATATTGAGCATACAGCAGAAAACCACATGAAGCAGCCCAAATCACGATTTCCCTAGAATTAGGCGCTTGCTCTATGAGCCTCATAAAGGCAAGCAAATTGACTATTGAAAGAAATGCAATTAATGCGTAAGGGCGCGCCTGCTGGCCATAGTAAACAAAAAATGGACTCAAGGCAAGAATAGAAAGCATACCGAGAGCAAGCCAAGGAGATACAAAGCGGCGAATGAATCGATAGGAAAGTAGAAGAAAAGCGCTGGAGAACAATATACTGAGTGCTCGGACTGATGCCTCCGATGCACCAAACACCTTAATCCAGAAATGTAATAAAATGTTATGGAGTGGAGGATGGGGCGTATCTTTCAATGACGCAGAGATCACCTCTGTAAAAGGTTTGCTCGCGAGTTGAATAGAGAAGATCTCGTCACCATCGAGATTGTAGTCGATGCCGTGAAAACGCGCGGCCAAGCCCATCGTGATCACGATAGCGAGTATTGAATATTTCCACTTGGTTCTGTACTTTACTGTCAAGGTGCCTCTTTACGCTAAATAATGATTTTATGCTATTAGACTTTAAACTGGATTTTAGAATGTTCATCTCTTAAGAAAAGTCTTCTAATAAGATCAAAATCATTTCTGGTAAACTCGCCCAATATAATGAATAAAAAAATGGGGGTCTGTCCGAGTTTCTCAAAAGCGAATCCCTATAAATACAGCAGGTTACAGATGACACTTTTGGGATCTCAGCATATTCCCTTCGGAGCCGCCCGCCCTCACCCTTATTGGGGCGGGCGGATTCGGAGGGAATATGCCATTCCCTTTGGTGAGCCCCCTTCAGTGGACTGTTACAGCGAGTTCAAATGGCCTGTGAAAAGCCACCCCGTTCTTACGATCTATAAGACGTTGAAAATATTATAGATATAAATTTGGTCGCTTTTGAGAAACTGGCATAAGACGAACTTTTGACTGGCATTTTCGAGAAAACATTTGATAAAAAATATCACTTTAGCTTGAACTGACAGCTTGGGCAAAAATGCCGGCATTTGCATGAAAAGGCCAGCAAGTATTCATGGCTGCATTCTCCACACCTGACTCTCGCAAATCCGTTGTGCAGGATGCAGCAGTCGAGGAAGCGGTGGATCACTTGCTTCACATAGGGACGGAAAAAACCATATCGTTTTGCAAAACGGTCGTTCCCGTCGCGGCAGGACTCAAGCGTATCGAAACGGTCTTCGACACACTGATAATATTGCGACTCCTGGGGCTTTCGGAGCCGGTAGGCAGATAACGTGCCGGGCAATTTCCATCTCCAGGCAAAAGATTCAAAACCGACCTAACAATAAATACTGTAAGTTCAGATGAAAGTCAATGAATGCCGGCTGAAGAGTGTGTGCTGGAATTCGGCTCCTGGCAGAACACCTGGAACATGGGGCGAGGGAAAGTTTTTTCGAGGCATTTCTTCAAAGTGTTGTCAATTCTGGTCGGCAGCAGCAGGGCCCATATGCGGTCTTTCCATAAACCATGATTGCAGACGTGGGCGGCTGTTTGGGATGTCTGGGACTGCAATTCTCCATAGGCGAGCAAAGTCCCTTGGACCCCTTATGCCAGGCGGTCCGGAGTCTTTTCGGCACGCAGAAAGAGTGCATGTAAAATAGCGTAGAGTTTGTCAGAAATCGTTTTGTCCATGTCTGCTTTCCAATGCTTTTCCAAAAGGAAGAAATTTTCGGATAAATCGAATCTCTTCGGATGAAAATTCGCCCAAAGCAAAAAAAGCAGCCACCACCAAAAGGGATATCCCGGCGAGCTTGACGATCACCATTGCGCCAGAAACGGGCCAGAAAACGGCCAGTGCATAAGCCAGGATCGAACAGATCAAACCGTTGATCACCGACCGCAGCAACGGCAGGATCCCCCAAAGCCGACGGATGGCAACAATCGAAGCCAATCCGCCCGAGCATGCGACAACGGCGGTCACCAGAGCCGCCCCGACCCCTTCCAGTCGGGGTATGAGAAAGATGTGGCCGGCCAGTGCCAGAGGAACCATCGGGCTGGTCAGAAGCAGCACCCAGGCCGGTTTCCCCAGCGCGGTGAGGATCGCCCTGGAGATGTATAGGGCGTTGGTGCCGACGGTGCCGAAAATGAGATAGGCCAGTATCGGTGCGGCCGGAAGGTAGTCCGGACCAAAGACGAACCTGATGATTTCCGATGATGCGGAGGCGGTCATGACCGCCAGGGGAGCGATCCAGAAAGTGGAGCGAAGGGCCGTGGCAGCAATGTTTTTTGCCTCCGGTGCCTTGCCACTGCCCAGGAGATGACTAATGGTGGCCAGAAGCGGTGAACTCAAGGCGGCGGTCAAGAGGTTCGGTGGCATCGAAAGATTTAAGGCCGCACCGTAAAAGCCGGCCTGCGCGGCTGTTCCGCCCAACATTTTCAGGGCGAACAGGTCGAGTCTGAAAACCCGCAGGTTCAGGTTCGAAAAATAGAGCGGGAGGCTGAAGCCGAAAAGGGGCCCGAACGGGATGCCGCGGGCCAAAGCCACGGTAGGGGGGACATGAAAAAAACTTATCAGGAGGGCCGTCAGGATTGCGCCGATGCTGCCCAGGATCGCCCCCTTGACGGAAAAGCCCATTGTTACCAGGAGGACAATCAGACCGAGGCGCAGCATCCATCGGGCTGCTGTCACCGCTGCCTTGGCTTTGAAAAGGCCTCGGCCGATCAGAATGCTGATATTGGCGAAAAGCAGGGAGAAAAGCGGAATTTCGAAGGCGAACAGTTTCAGATAGGTCGATAGCCCAGGCTCCTGGAACAACGTGGCCAGGAAAACTGACGCGGCCCATACCAAGATCCCGAAGCCGATTCCGATAGCCAGGTGCAGCCGGACGATGGTGGCGGCCACGGGTTTCCAGTCCTTCGACTCGCTGACGAACTTGATGGTCGTATCAGAAAAACCTGCTATGCTTCCCCACTCAATCCAAAGGATCAGCCGGGAGACCAAGGCGAACAAACCATAGGATGCCGGACCGAGGGTGCGGGAGAGAAAAACCGCGGAAAAAAAACCGGTTGGTAGCATCAGGGCATCGGAAAGCAGCAGCCAGAAAGTGCCTGCGACCACCTGTGAGCCTGCGCCGTTGGAAAATGGGGGGCGGGCGATAGACCGCCTTTTCCCTTTCGGTGCTGGGGCTGTCGGTGGCTTATCGGGTCGCGGATTGTTTCGGCTTTCAGAACACATCGATTTTTCCCGGCTTTCGTGTGCACCGCTTAGCTATCGCTTTCGAGTGAGCGGCAGGCGGTCCCTTCACTGGGCTTTCATCCCGCGATCTTTCCCCAATCCCGAGCTTTTCAGAATCGTCATTTTATATTGGAGATGGGGGCAAACGGCAAGTGATGTCATAGGGGTTGTCAATGCGCTGTTTCGCTTCCATTTCAGGGATGGCGTTACAGGCTCCAGGATTTGAAGCGGCGGCCGGTAAATTCTCTCAATGCCTCCACATCCGGTTCCAGATATTCCACCAGTTTTAATCTGAGTTCGTCATTCAGTATCGGTTTTGCCAAAGGCGCAGAAAACGGTCGATAAACAATTTTCCCGATACGGCGTCGGAAATCCGCGGAGAAAAGACCTGCCGGCGGTGTTTCAGACAGCCGCTTGAGAAACAGCCCTATCGCATTTTTCTGGCGCTTTTGCGACGTCCTGTGCTTGACTGTGAAAAATCGTGCGGTAACGAAAGTGTCGTCGATTTCCAGAAAACGGAATACCCCTCTCAGTGTCTCCACGCGTTTCTTCATCATTTCTTCGACCGTGACAATGAGGATGTCCTCGGGATGGTAAAAAGCCAGGTACTGCTCCAACTGCATAAAGTATTTGCTTTTCGATATGTAAACACAGTTATCGAAATCCGCCAGGGCGATCTCGATAGGCCTTCGCTCGTTTCCATCGGATACGCTGTGGATATAATTGGAAATGATTCGTTCGATTGGATCTCTGATGGAGTAAATCAATTTTGCCTTTGGGATGAGCGCGTGCATGCGTTGAGCAACACCACAATAAAAAGGATAGAAGGTGTAGCCGACCGAGGACTCGCCCCGGATGGCGGAATTGGCGTCGAAATGACGTTGATACCAGTCGCTTCCCTTCCGCCAATTCCTGTGAGAACTAAAAAAATTGATCTCCTTGACGCGGGACATGGTAATATCCGGGTGCTGGTCAAGGTAGTAGTGGAAACTTGTCGTAGCACACTTGGCTGCACCGATAACAATCAGATTCGGCAGCTCTCCATGTCTCATCCGTCGTCCTTTCCGGTGGTCTGTGGGCGGCGTGCATAGGGAGCGGCGTCTTTGGATACGCGCCTATGCGTGAAATGAGACGCATGTTTCCCCATTGCCGGTATATCATTTGTTTGTTTCCATCCCGCTTGACAAGTGCTCTGCAGCTCCCAGGATATTCGGGGTGAGACGGCATAGCCGACCGTGCGGTTTGTAAGTCGGGCGAAAAGCGAACCGTCAAAATGTTACACTATTGGCATATACCTTTGCAACACAAAATTACACGGGCGTTTTTCAAAGCGAACAAAAAGTCGAGACGGCATCGACAACACTCATTTAGAAATTGTAGGGATAGGGATAAGCGTTGCAATCGACAAATGGGAAGCCAATAAGATGTCAAATTCTCATACGTAGCGTGAAGGTATGGGTTGACAACCTAATGGTTATGGTCTATTTTTAAATACTGCAATTTTGTTATAAATCCAAGCAATCAACGCTCCACTCATGGTTCCAACTGCAAAACCATAAAAAAAACCTATTATACTACCGAAGAAAGAGACTCTGTATCCGATGAAGTACTGACTGAGGAGTTGTAAATTGGGGCCAATCGGGTCACCTCCCTTAATGACCAACCAGTTGGTTGCAATAAAAATGGCCAGGCCACAGGTTATCCCTAAAGCCAACCCTATAAGCTTAGCATTAAGCCAAAGAACGCCCTGGAAAAGAACCTTTTCATTTTTGGATTGATTTTCCTTTTTCATGATTAACCCTTCCAACTTGTTTTCCACTGCTAAAAATGATCAAATAGATCGCTTAAAGAAAGCAATTCAGCCTTTCTTTTGGTTCGATAAATATAATAGGCGACAAAAAGATTCCGTAAGTAAGCAAAGAGCCAACCAAATAGGAATCCCCAAGAGAAACTGTAGGCAAAAGCTATGAAAGCACCCTTGACAGTGACCGTATACCCCACAAAATAATTGGAAAGAAGAGACAGGTGAGGACCCACAACCGTTCCACCCTTAATGGTCAGCCATAGCGTGGCGAGGAAAACCATTAACCCCGAAACCGCTCCAATGGAGACTGCAAAGGCCAATTCATCCATCCTGGAGAAGGCCTTTAGCAAAATTTCCTTCGAAAATCTTTCGTTGGTCGCTCTTTCTGTATTTTCCTCCAAATATTCTTCATCTTCGTTGACATTCCAGATATCATATTGTTCCCCCAGCACATTTTTGGCAGCCAGTATGCCGGTCAGCATCGAATGGTCCATGTTATTGTATCGATGCATGCCATTGCGACCGATGGTCTGAAGATTTTGGATCCCATTTAAGAAATCCTTGATTAACTGGAGGTTATTACTATAGTCTTGGTCATAGACTGGATAGGCTTTGGACTGTCTGACCACAAATCCACTGACCACCTCCTGGCCTTGGACTAGGCCAAGCTCATCCAGTTCGTCGGTAGCCAGGGCAATCAACTGTGCATCCGGCATGGTCCAAATGTCATCTCCTTCGTTGCAGAAATATTCCATTCCCACGCTGCTCATTTCCGGATCAGGGACCATTCCGGAACTCCAGTTCTTGAAATTTTGAATGCGTCCAACCAGGACCTCAGGGCTGTGGACATAGATCCACTGGTCCTTAAACAGCTCTTTTCTTCTCACTACCAAATTTACGATTAAAAATGATCGGTAAGAGAGCCTATCGGCAGCATCCGCCACTTTAGACGGCACACTCGGATGCAGACTCCTTCCCAACGTATCAAGGGGCATGCTGGAAATTACATGGTCTACAGGCATATCGAATACTTGACCGTTTTGTGAATATCTTACACGCACCACGTGACTATTTTCACAACTCATCTGCAGAATTTCAGTATCAAAATGTATCTGGCCACCTCCGGCTTCTATCGCCTGCTGAAAGCTTCTCCACATCATGCCAGGCCCTTTCACTGGGTAGAGAAATTGGTCGACCAAAGTCCTTGCCTTTTGAGTTCGGAGAATCGCATTTGAAAGGGCCGTCATTAATGATAGACCTTTGATGCGTTGCGCGGCCCAGTCTGCGCGAATCTGATTACAGGGAATGCCCCACACTTTTTCGGTATAGGTCTTGAAGAATGTCTCATAGAGTCTTGATCCAAAGCGGTTGGATACCCATTGCTCGAAAGTAGTGTCTTCTATATTGGATTGGAGATGGGCCCTGAAGTAACTCAGCACGATCAGCACGCTTTCAACAGGTCCAAGGTTGATGAGTGCGTTCGAGAAAACAAGTGGATAATTGAAAAACCGGCCTTTGTAGTAAATGCGAGACAGGCGTTGAACAGTGAGTAAGTCTTCCCCCAGCATTTCCTCCCAAAGACGGTTTACGTATTCAATCTTGCTGAAGAAGCGGTGCCCCCCTACGTCAACATAGTAACCGTTGAAGTGCTCGGTCCGAGCGATTCCTCCCACTGCACCCGATTTTTCAAATACGATTGGTCGAAGGCCATGTTTAATCAACTCGTAGGCAGCACTTAAGCCTGCAGGGCCTGCACCTACGATCACAACGATTTCCTTGTTCTCAAAGTTGGTGTATGGCAGATTTTGCCGTCCCATATCATTCATCCGTCATTAGCTCGTCCGGAAAAGGCTTCCGATCTTTGACAAGTGATTGTATGCCAAGACTAAACCAAATGCCGCAGTGCTGTACAAATAGTAGAGCCAGTGACATGGCACTGCCCTTAGAGTAAAAAGAAACCCTCGTTTACTCATATAAAAGCGATAGAGGTCCCAGTTAAGCGCGAGCAGCGCCATGATAACGCCGAAAATCGTGAGTAAGGCCCAACTGGTGTAAAAAGCGATAGGTAAAAAAAGAACCCCCATCCAAACGAGGATGCCGCTGAGACGGTGGCTCATTTTCAGGTTAAGATCATTAATCATTGATTTCTTCCTAAGGATCAGTCGGCTCCACGGGAAGGCGCGGTACAAGAGATCAGCCTTTAAAAGGGAGATAAATCCCCACCGCTTTAGGTGTTTGATCTGAAGGGTTTTTAAAAGGCGAATCCTGTGCCCTGCTTTTTTTAGCCGGTATCCCAGCTCGATATCTTCTATACAAGGGTGACGGTAGTTTTCATCGAATCCACCTATTTCCCAAAATATTTCACGCCTTATGGCACCACAGGCACCCCAGAAGGTGGAGGCTTGTTCGGAGGACGTTTGATGAACATAGTGGTGAAACAGATTTTTGTATTGGGAAAAAAAGTTGGTCTCAGCTGGCGCGTCGTCATAGGATCCAAAGACTGCAGCCAGGCCCGCATCGTCCTGGAAAATACCATGAATATGGCTCAAGGTGTCCGGAGGGATTGTTACGTCCGAATCCACAAAAAAAAGAATATCACCTTTTGCCATTTGAGCGCCGGTGTTTCGGGCCCGTGCAGGACCGCCGGTCTGGGGCAAGGTGATCACTTTTATGCCCAACTCCTCGGCCATGCGCCACGAGCCGTCCGACTCTCCATCGGCCACAACAATTATCTCGTTTGGGGAACGTATCGCCCTTTGTACGCTTTCCAGGCACAAGCGAAATTTTGCACCTCCGTTGTGCACCGGGATGATTATCGAAATGGCTGGTTTTTCAGTAGGAGCGATTGGATTGCCCATCCATTTAGCCAAGAAACAACGTATTTTTAATAAAAATTTCTTCGACTTCCTTATGGTCAAGAGAGAAGTTGATGCCAATTTGAACGTGAATATTATTGTCGCAACCTGTCCAAGTCAAGTCAATTCCTTTACAAAGAATTTGAACTCTATGGTGAAACTGAAACCCACGAAATATGTATAAAATTCGGCTCAAAGACGTGAAAATGGCAACTCCGAAATATTGTTGAAAAACATGAGCTTTATTCGTTAAAGTGATAATTGGGAAAAGGCCGAAGAGAGACAAAGATCGCCATGAAGAAAACCTACATTGCAGTCCTGTAGAGTTCTTGTTAAAATTAAAGTTCTGCTGCTACCACATTCTGGCATGAACGCTGCTAAGAAGGAGATATTGTTAGTGAAGGCTAAAAAAGGAGATTTTTTGGCATTAAAGTCTGGAGAACGGCCGCTTGTCAAAACCGCGTACCGATCAATCCTTTCTTCCGTGATAGCCCGGTATAAGTTCGCAAGTGATTTTGCTACAGGAAAGAGTGTCTTAGATATCGGATGTGGCACTGGCATAGGATTGCAATTTCTTGCAGAGTCGGCGCATATGGTCGTTGGGGTCGATTATTCAGAAGAAACTATAGCTTATGCACGCAAGAACAACGATGAAGGCAATCTTTCTTTTAAGGTTATGGACTGCAGGAATTTGAAATTTGATGATGGAAAATTCGATCTTGTTACCTCATTTAACCTAATTGAGCATATTCATGGGCAAGAAGAGTTTGTTCAGGAAGTTAAAAGGGTCTTAAAACCGGATGGTATTTTCATCTGTTCTACCCCTAACACTAAAGTCTTTAACCCGGGAGGCCAATATTATCACTTTCATGTTCATGAGTTTACTTTATCAGAAATAAAACTACTTATTGAGAAGTATTTCAAAAAGGTAAGAATCTTCGGCCAGACATATAAGTCTGCAGAGGCAAACATCTTGTTCCATCCATTGAATAAGTATCTCTACAGGCTAAAGGAACTTTCTGGCCCTTTAAAAGCTGTTTTTCCCCTCATTCGCGTAATTATTATCTATCTAATTTTCGGGGAAAAACCATCAGACGTTACGGAGAAAAACTGCCCAATTACACCTGACAAACCGGAGTCTGCCCCCACCTTAGTAGTGGTAGCCCGGAATACATGAAGCCAAAAAGCCCGATTAAATCTTCCCGCCAACACCTACTTAGTCCATCGCCATGACCTTTTCTCCTTAAGGTATCCGAGCAGGCTTGCGACTTGAGACAAAAGTAGTAAAGCCTCAAAGGCACCAGCTTTGTACCCAGCTTTAAATAGCGGATAAAATAGAAGATGTGCGTAAAATCCTTTCGATTCAAGGCTCATTGGCAGTCCTTGGCGTTTCGTTCGGCACAGATGAAATCGAAAGGCACCTCGGCCATAGTTGTAATGCTGTCGAAGGAAAGTCCTAAGCCTGAGTTGATGGGTATGATGAATAAGTATCTCTGGGGCGTAGGTCATCTTGTAACCCCTCCAAAGCCATCGATCACAAAACTCTCTATCTTCTGATGTCCAAAACTCTGCATTGAACCCACCGATGGACCTGAAAAGAGCGGAAGGAACAGCCATATTATTGGAAGCAAAGAACTTTGCGTTTCCAGAATCGGCATTATAGTAATTATAAGCCGCATCGATAATCATCTGGCTAGCTGTCGAGTATGGATTATTTTGGAGTGCATTTATGGTTTTGCCCCCAATAACATTCTCCGGATTGCTTTCAAAGCGTTTTTCAAGTGCGCTAAGGAAGTTGGGAGTCATTAGGCAATCATCATCTGTAAAAACAAGAAAGTCCCCCGTTGCATGTTCAGCGCCCAAATTTCTTGCCGAAGCCGGACCAGCATGTGACTGTTTAATGAGCTTGATAGAGAACTGGTTTTTGAAATAACGCGTGACCCTTCGAAGCGAGAGGTCGCTTCCATCATCTACGACGATACCCTCTAACCTTTTCTTAGAAAAGTCCAGTCTCTCAATTGAGTTTAAGCACTTATATAACTCTTTTGGTCGGTTGTACGTAGGAATGATGATAGAGAAAGAGGCCATTTTTCACTCACCTGAAAATTCTCCTATTTCTTATTTTTTCTATTTTCATGTTCGCGAAATTAAAGAAGATCACTATTTATTATTAACTATTAAGATAAAATTATTTAATATAATCAAAAGGATTTAGTGAAAATGTTAGCGAAATAATAACGATTGCTATCCAAAATAACTTGAAATTTTTGATACACTTGAATATCATAACAAATTTTAAAAAACTATAACAAAAAAATATATGGGGAGTCGTTACATTCTCAAAACATTCTGAAAGTCATGATGATAGAAAAAGCGGAAAATGACAAGAAGGCTAATTTTGTCATGTGGCTGATGCCATATCTGGCTCTTTTAGTTGTCCATATAGTGATGGGCCTTAGGATGGAATGTCCGACCATCTTTCCGGATGAAGCTGGCTACTTGGGAAGAAGCCGCTATCTCGCTGGTGTTGCGGGCATAATTCAGGGAAGCGGGTTTTATCATTTCGGATATCCGCTTTTCCTCTTGCCTGCCTTCTGGTTTTTTTCAGATCCGAATGAAGCTTATTTAGCCATTATGGTTATCAATTCGTTGTTAATGAGCTCACTTTATTTTGGACTCGTTTATATTTTTTATATACTGCTGGAATATCCCAAGCGTACATCGTCCTTGGTTGCCTTTACATGCTGCCTATATCCTGCATTTATCCTCCAATCAAATCTCGCATGGTCGGAAAACGCTTTCATTCCCTTTTATGCATTTTTCATAGCAAGTGTTGGAGTCCTGGTGAAAAAGAAATCCTGGTATTCTGCCTTGTTATTTGCCTTTTTGTCAGGCTTCCTATATACAATCCATCCACGAGCGCTTTTGATTCTCCCAATTAGTATCTTTTTCCTCTTATTTCTATCCGTCTCAAGAGTTTTATCGAGACTCAAGGCGTTTCTCAGCGGCACCTTGATTTTAATAATTTTCGGCATGACACGATATATTAATGATTTTCTCTCTTCCCTTGACAACGGACGTACTGTTCATGATTACGTCAAACAAGAGATATTTGATATACTCAATCCATCAAATTGGCCACCTCTGGCTTTGACAGCTGTTGGCCAATTTTTATATTTAGTAGAAGTAACATACGGATTATTTCTAATAGGGCTCATATATATATGCAAGGAAATATGGAGAAGATGTTCAGACGGTAATTTTTTAAATGCTTTTGATGATGTCAATTTCGATATTATGGTCGTAATGATCACTACCTCGGCAGCGATTCTAATTCCATCAAGTGTTGTTATCCTCGGAGTTAACGCTGGCGACGACCTCATTTATGGACGATATAATGAAGGCTTTTTAGGTCTCTACGTAGCCTTCGCTTTGCTGGGTATTTATAAAGGCTATTCACTGAAGCCTCACGAGAATATTGGCGCTTTCGGTATTTCCATTATAATACTGTTACTTTCTTGCATCGTATTGCTTGGATATGATTATACGACCTTGTTCAACTGGTGCAAAATAGCTAATGTTATCATCGTTAATATATTTGGAATTTATCCATTTATTGGAATATTCAGAAGGCTCGATTTGTTAATGGTTGCTATCATAGTTATATTTTTGCTCTCTATTCTTTTGTATGCGTTTAGGATTAGATTTTTTTTGGGATTAAGCCTGCTAATGGTCTATTTTATTTCTGTAAGCGCTGCTGGCTATACTGTTCTTTTTGTGCGTTCTGAATATATAAAAAATATCACTACGCTGAAATACGATATCGCGTCACTGGGGAATATTAAGGATTTGAGCTACGACCGAAGCTATTTTGATAGTGAAACCTGGTTCAGCTATCAATATTTTTTGCCCGATGTGAAGTTCAATACTTTTTACAGTACTAAGGGTGAAATACCCAGTTCACGAGTTGTGGTGAGTAGTACTGACTGGAATGGTGGAGGAAAGCTGAAGGCAGAACTATTGGCTGTGGAAAACCCAAGTGCTCAAGTTCCACCTATCATGCGAAAATTAATTGAGTTTTTTTTTAATAAACCGCTGAAGCCGAAAAAAAAGATTAATCAGGCTCTTTGGCGGGTGAAAGAAAATGGATAAAACCGTCTACTATATAAACAGATTAGCTTTGTTTGTTTCAATACAATGAAAGGAAAAACATGAAAGTACTGCTGATTCTTCCTCCAAGTACCTTGTATCCGGGAGATGTCCACTTCGCCTCATTCCCCTTAGGGGTTGGGTATTTGGCTGCCATATTAGAAAGAGATGGGCATCAGGTGGACATACTGGACTGTGTTATAGAAGATCAAACGCCCAAAAGGAACAGGGATGGAACCTTTCATGTGGGGTTGTGGTGGCAGGACATAGAACAAGCCATTCGAAAGTATTCACCAGAGATGCTGGGCATCAGTTGTTCCTATTCTGTGGACAT
>JAWOBA010000155.1:0-11884 GCA_046498285.1 Desulfatiglandales bacterium
CTGCAATCACATATCCCCCTTAAATCTAAAGAGGAAATGATTTGTGCGATGCGGACTTACTACCAGCCTAATCCTATCCCGAACTTTATGTCAGGATCTTGATTCGCCAGCCCTAATTTGAATTCGAAGAAGAGCTTCATTCCCTGGTTCAGCTGGGTCTCAATCCCTCCAATCGCATTCAGGGAGCCCTCAGTCTTGCTCCCATGTCTATGGCGATCATCATCATAGTCGACATAGGTTATACCCAACCCGGCACCGGCATAGGGCCTCCATGTCCCGAACTTTGGGAAGACATAATGGGCCTCAGCCAGCATCTGTACGAGTGTCCGATCATCACCGAACCCCACCTCCATGCTGGGCCTGAAACGCACATCCTTGGTGAACTCTCCGAGGTCAAAGTGTACTCCGGCGTATGCCTGGTCGGGATCACTGCTCAGACCAGCCCGGATTCCCCATCCGTCAAAACGGATCCCGGGTGCCTCTTGAGCTATTACATTTGGTGCAAAACCTGCAAGGATGAGCACTATGATGGAGACTGTGAGAAAGACGCATTTTTTTTTGCTCATAGATCCTCCCCCTCTGTGTTATATTTGGATTGGTAGTCTAAAAGAAGAAATATAATATACGTATACTATAAGTATATCATTCCAGGATATCAAAAAACAGTCCTTTCAGTGAAAGAAATGGTACGTTACAAAGGTTGTATACTCCCACAAACGGGATGAGTAATCCAGAGAAAAGTGGTTGCTGATTCCACGTGAAAGCGGATAGAGAAACCATGAAAAATGCCAAATAAGAAGGCTGAACGACACAACAATTTTCATTTTAACTAAGCCTCGGATTTAGTCAATAAAGAATGTTTTTTTCTCATAGAATTTCTTTTCAATTCTATTTTGCAAGCTGGCTGGACAAGCCTGTCCACTATGGGGTCAGCCAAAGTGATTAACTTATAGTCACCCACAGGGAGGATGTCGCCGTTGTACGAACCTGTGGTGTGTATTGACTTACCTTCAATTATCTTATTCGGAAATTTGGGATTCGAATTGGTCTGTTTATTGTGTTTGGCTAACCCAATAAGCAGATTATGATTACGTGCTATAATCGATCCTGCAGCCAAATTAGATTCTATTCAAGTTGTCGCTTGGTAGTCACAACCTATTCGGTCTTTGAATTATCCAATCAAAATATTAGATTGTTCACGTTTATCAGCAATGCCTTTTTACTCTATATTGCTCATAGGCTAATTGATGATTTTGAAATAAAAGATGGATTGTTGTGGACGCGGGCATTCACATGCTTTCCACGCAGGTCAAGCCCGCCTCACCCGGTATCAAAATATGGCTTTACCCGATTCCACCGTGCTGTTTCGGTCCTGTTTTTTTATCTTGCCCTCCATCTCCAGAAGCGATGCAATGCGATGGGTAAAGTAAATGGTTACCCTATACTCGGGGATGCCGAACTGGTTGGGGACAAAACAATAAAAAAGGAAATCACCGTTTTTTTCCCAGAAGAGAGATCTGCCGTTTTCCTGCCTCCAGGGAACCTCCACGGGAGTACCATACTTCTCTTCAAGGGAGGTCCGGATATCCAGGGTATCTGTTTTAAACAGAACCCTTATTATAAGCGGCATCCGGGTATATTTCGAAAACAGCAGCTCCACATAGGTAAAGGGCAAATCCTTTTTCACGGCATAACGGTAGGCCATCTTGGTGGTATTGTGTTCCACCCGTTCACCGCGAGGGGAATTCAGATCCCGGTTGAGTTGATCCAGTCTGGGAAAATGGTTCTCTAAAAATTCCGGCTCCAGATTGAGCCTCAAATCCATGATATTTTGACTGGAAATGGCAGCATCTCCCAGGATGCCCCCGAGTCTGTTTCTCAGTTCCCTTGAAAGAGGTGTGTTTACACCTACATCAAAAAAGCTGAAACTGGCAGGCAGTTGCGGGATGGCATCGGCATCCGGGCTGTCATTTTCCGGGCTGCAGGAAAGAAAGAACAGGGCCATAACAATGGATATCAACATAAACGGTATCTGGTGTATGGATATGCTACGTATGAAATTCATATTCATTTTCTACACCATCTCTCCATGTATTGCAACAACCTGATAATCTTTTCTCCGGGAGTAGATGCTATTGATTTATACCTTTTGTCATCTTCCGGCCAGATCATATGCCAGGATGGGCAGCTACCTTACAAGGCAAGGGGTACGTTTATGCCTTTTTCCGTAAAACCTGCTTGACAAAGATAAATTCTTTATTATATTCATAAAATAGAATATAGAAGTATGCTAAGTAAAAATGAAAAACTTCATTAAGATTATGAAGGCCCTTTCGGATCCAAACCGGGTCAAGATCATTAAGATGCTTGAGTACAAATTGATGTGTGTATGCGAGCTTCAGGAGGCGCTCCAGATAGCTCAGTCAAGCGTGTCCAAACATTTAAAAATACTTGAGGAAGCGGGCCTTGTCGATTACAGCAAAGATGGACTCTGGGTAAACTATTATCTTACGGACGGGATGAAATCCCCATACGCATCAAGTCTTATGGGAAATCTTCGGCACTGGTTGGAAGACGAACCAGAAGTCAAAAAGCTCATTAAGAGACTTCCCCATATCCGGAGAGAGGAAATTTGTAAGAGATAACAAAAATTTTTTTGCTTATTATATCTATAGATCGTAATATAGAGATTTATAGAATCATGGAAATCAAAATATTAGCACCTAGATGACCCGATTGTGAAGCAACTAAACGAATAGGGAAGAATCAGTGACCGAATCAGGTCTAAGTCCCAATTTGAAGTTTAGCACAAGTAACTATGTTTGTTAAGAAGGAATGCCATGGCAGCAGAAATAGAAAAGTTAGAAGCACCCAGGGGACTGGGGTTTTTCGAGAAATATCTCTATGTCTGGGTCATACTTTGCATCTTGGTTGGCATTGCATTGGGCAAAGCGGAACCGGGCGTGGCGAAATATCTGGACAGCCTGGCAATATATGTAGGTGAGGCACCCGTGATTTCCATACCTATAGCAATCTGCCTCTTTTTCATGATGTATCCCATTATGGTAAAGATCGACTTCGGGGAGATATTGAAGGCAGGGAAGAATGTGAAACCGGTTGGGCTGACCCTATTCGTGAACTGGGCCATCAAGCCCTTTACCATGTATGCCATCTCCGTATTCTTTCTTGGCACCTTGTTTCATGCTTTTATCGGCCCTGAGGCAGTGGATCATGTGAAAATGCCCTTTGGGCTGGATCTGCCCGTGGGGGGAACCTACGGTGTGGGAAAAGTTATCCTGCAGAATGGGGTCAAGGTGCTGGAGGTGCCTTTGTGGCGGAGTTATCTGGCGGGGTGTATCCTCTTGGGTATTGCACCTTGCACCGCCATGGTTCTCGTCTGGGGATTTCTTGCACGTGGAAATGATGGTCATACCCTTGTCATGGTGGCCCTTAACTCACTCACCATGATTGTCCTCTACGGCCCACTGGGCGGATTTCTCCTGGGAGTGGGGCGATTGCCGGTTCCGTGGCAAGCACTGATCCTTTCCATCGGCATCTATGTGGCGCTTCCACTCATTGCAGGATATATCTCCCGGAAGGCGATTATCAATGCCAAAAGTGAAGAGTGGTTCAAGGAAAGGTTTCTCCATATTCTGACCCCTATCACAATCATTGCCTTGCTCATCACGCTGATTCTACTCTTTTCCTTCAAGGGGGACGTGATCATATCCAACCCCTTGACCATTCTATGGATTGCTATTCCTCTTTTCATCCAGACCAATCTTATCTACTGGCTGGGATATGGCCTTTCAAGGGTGATTCGCCTTACTTATGAGGATGCGGCACCATCCGCAATGATCGGGGCATCCAACCATTTTGAGGTGGCCATTGCCACGGCTACCATGCTCTTCGGGCTCTCCTCCGGTGCAGCCCTTGCCACGGTAGTGGGAGTGCTTATCGAGGTACCGGTGATGCTCATGCTGGTGAAGATCTGCCTGAAAACAACCCGCTGGTTTCGGTATGAAGCAGCGGTCGTTTAAACGCAGTGAAGAAATGTGAAGTGACAAAACTGCTATTAAATTTTCCTTATTCATCTTCTTATTAAGCTAAATAATGACAGGTAATTCTGATGAATATGGAGAGAAAACGGACTCATAAAAAGAGACTCATATAAGGTGATCAAAAAAACCCTGCGATATTCGAAGATTGAACCTGTCCAGGACATAATTGGCAGGATTCACCTAATTCTTGATAAGAAAAAAAGGGGGAACAGAAATGGAAATTCATGTTGTGCATATCATTGCATTACTGGTTACGGGTCTGGGCGTAGGGTTTGCCTCGGGTCTGTTGGGGGTGGGGGGATGTTTTATCATGGTCCCGGTACAATTCTGGGCCTTGAAATCCATCGGCGTGGATCCTACCATTGCCATTAGGATTGCCTTCGGGACCAACCTCTTAGTAGTTTTTCCCACGGCCTTTAGTGGGGCTTTGACGCACCACAAAAAGGGCGCTGTCCTTTGGAAGGCAGGATTGACCTTCGGTATAGCCGGGTCCTTTGGGGCTTTTTTTGGTGCCTTTATCGCATCGCACCTGCCGGGGAAGGTTTTGACGGTCATATTCGGAATCGCCGTTATTCTCGGTGCTTTCCGGATGCTCACGGCTAAGCCGCCGCAACTTACCGAGGAACCATCCGATAATGTGAGGGCATTCATCCTGTGGGGGATTCCCCTGGGCATTGTCTCCGGCATTATCGGTATCGGTGGGGGTGTGCTCATGATTCCCATCATGGTCTATTTCCTGAAATTCAAAATGCACCAGGCCGTTGGTACCTCTACGGCCTTGATGATCTTCACAGCCATCGGTGGATCCCTTTCCTTTTTGATCAATGGGTTAGGGGTAGCGGGGTTGCCGCCTTATTCAACGGGGTATCTGAACTGGCTTCAGTTTATCCTTCTGGCCGGTTGCAGCATCCCTCTGGCTATTATTGGGGCGAAGACAGCACACCTTTTGCCTGCCAAGCAACTCAAGTACATTTTTATCGCCATAATGTTCTACATGGGCCTCAAGATGATCGGGGTCTTTGCATGGCTGCATTTGCCGATTTAGAGAAAGTCGATTCGAATGTTTGAACAAGTGCTATATCCAATCGACTTTTTGATTGTTTCCATCGGTTGCCGAAAAGAATGAAAAATGCGGGATCCGGCTCGCGGAAGCCTGGGCCAATCGCTTTAAGGTAAATAAATTAAAGGCCTATTCCGCTGTAGTGAAATCCTAGATTCTAACTGCTGATCATAGGTTTAATAGTATCCCTTTTCTTATAATAAATAGACAAATTTTGATATAGATGGCATATTTTAGGTACCGTATGCATACACACATCTCTAACTGTCTCTAAAAAATTCCAAACAGTATCTTGTAGCCTGACTTCCAGCCCCAAAATTGCAGCTCTCTTGGCATTAGAGCTGACAATAAACCGGAAATGCTTAGATATCGTTCAGGTGTAATAGTGGGATTGAGTATTATATGAAATTAAATATGATTATAACTGGCCACACATCTTATATGCAGCTGGATTCAAACTACTTGATTTATTACATCAAAAAAACCCACGATCAGCAGGGTTTTATTGCAGAATTATTTTGGTAATCATAACTATATCAAACCTTAGAGGCCTTGGTCATGATTTTGTAAACACCAGAAAGCTAGAAGGGAAAGCGTCTGAAATGACTTGTTTCTGTTTTTATACTATTTTCCCTTGTAAGCATGATAGTCCAGGTTGATAAGAGATGAAAGGTAAGGAATATGAAACTAGAGTGGCTGTCAAGAAAGGCGGGAATCCTAACCGAAAGATAGCATTTCCCCTCTCCCTTTGAATATCAAGAAATTTTCTACCTCATCTTTACCAAGAGACTTTTTTAATCATCTAACCCACACCCTTTTACAATATCTGTCTCTTATTTTAACTAGCTGCCATTTGCCAGGAATCCATTTACCGTATCGAGTATAATGACCAGGATTCCACATTCTCTTATAGGCAGGTGCCTGGCAAATCTCTTCCCAGTGACCTCGTGACATCATTCGGGTTTCTCTTGTCCAGGGGCGTGGTTCGAATCCTGTGTAACACCTTTGGCGGTGGTTCAGGAAATTGAGAAGCAATGACGTTCCTAAGATAATTCCAGCTCCTTCCCACCCTCCATGTCTATGATGTGTGTGATGCCTAGCATTTCTATGATGTCTGTCCGCAGAGACGCTTGGTGTGAATGATAGAGAGACCAACAATATAGATAAAAGAATTACAATAAATTTTTTCATTCTCTTGCCTCCTTTTTTTCCTATCAATCATGCTCATTTTTTTATGACAAGCATTCAAAATCTGCCTCTGCCTCTGGCACCTACTTTCTGTTGCCTGCCATTAGATTTCCACATGCGGTCCTCCAAGTGCCTATCTCTGTGCTCTGATTTCTTGACCTTGTCCATTGACCGCATACCCCTGACCTTAGTTTTCTGCTCTTTATCTCCCGACTTTTGAGACTTGTCCCATGAGCGTGATAAATCTTTTTGTCTCATCAGAGGATCAATATTGGAGTTCGGTTTTGGCAACCTTTGCCCCCAAGGCGGGGCTTTTTTTCGAATCGCTTTCTCGTTTGACCTATCCATAATCGGGGATCTGGAAAGTCTTTCTTTGTCCGGTTCTGGCTTTTTTAGAGCCCTTGGAGCCGGCATATTCTGCCGTTTTATCTCTCGACTCTGGCGTTCCTTTTGATAGGTGCGGACCTCTTTCTCCCGCTGCCTGAACTCTTTTCGCTCTCTTTCGCTCAGGGCCTGGAAACGGTAAGCAATGCCCTTGGTTTTTCCGGCATGATCGAGCGGCATGACAAAGTCTGGCCTTGCGTGTCCTGACGATCTGCCTCCCTTGTCATGTCCTGTACGCTGATCAAAGCTCCGGGGCAGCCGTAACGCTCCCTTTTTCCGACGCTCACGAAACTTCTTCTGCAAATTCTTCTCCCACTCCTGATCGTTCCGATGATTCCAGCGTTGATGGGCATAGATGGGATTATAGACAAACCGTCTTGCATGAAGCGAAAACCATGGATAGATCCCCCTTTTGTAATACCAGGGGGCGTAATAATTCCCATAGTAATAATGGTAATACCTTTGTCGCACAAAAAGAGCATCATCAAAGATGTTCAGATCGATCACAAAGCTGGGTGAGAACGAAAAGGTCAAGCCAAGGTGCATCCGCGGAAAGAAAACCGGCGCGAACAAAATTCCCCGGTGGATGACGGTGTAGTCCCAGTACCCACTCACAAAGATATATCCACGTGGAGACCAGTTATAGTGGGCGGGCACCCAGATCCTGTCCGAGTGACCGGTGGTCCAATAGCCGGCGCGCCATGCATAACGGCCATAGTGCCATAGCCAGCAACCGGGAATCCAGATGTAATCCGATGAAGGGGCATTACTGCTGGGTCCAACTTCTACCGATTCCGGCGGCTCGGGCAGGTATTCCGTCTCTTTCGCCATTATACTGGCCCAGCAACCGGGAATCCATTGATATCCCTGTGTTACGAGATTCCAATAACCAGGTACCCACTGCCGACCCGGAGGAGGTACTCGCCAGATTCCACTCACCCATACATATTCGTTCCTTTCATCATCCCAGGCCCAGTAACCGGGAATCCACTGAACGTCTCCTTCAGGTTTCTGATTTGGCGGAATCTCCTCGATAAGGGCCGGCGGTGCCTTGGGCGCTACGATTCCCGGCTCAGGATCCAATGCCACAGCCTTAGCAAATGCCTCATGTATGGGAGCTGAGGCAAGCACTTGAACATCTTCCTCCGGAACCGGGGCTGTTTGCTCGGCAGCGACAATTGATCGTGGGTCTAATCCCGGCCCAAATGCCGTTAATGCCAAAACTATACAAAAACATAGTATAAACTGTGGTTTCAGCATGTGTCTCTCCTCTATCCTTTTGGTAGTATTAATGTAATCACATCAGTGCGGTCTCTGCCAGTGATGGTCTCTGACCGAATACTCATGTAGGTTTAATGACCCAAAAATATAATCCTTATCCTAGACACGCTCTTATATTATATAGTCGCACCAATATCCTTTTTGGTTACACCCCAAAACCTAACCTTGGCTCATAGGAGTGTTTGAAGAGAAATTTAAGTTGTGGTAACTGTATTGTCGTTAGCTCACGGAATTTTTCATTGAGGAATCTTGATAGTTTCGTAAAAAGCTAATTTATTCCGCTTACGGCATCCTATGAGCAACGAATTCAATCACATGGGAAAAATTAAAAATAATGAATTATATCAATAGGAATAATCCGATTGCAACATATGGATAAAATGACTTTGTTGGAAGTCATTTTACTCCCTCATGATGCCCATTTTGGGATTCATGAAGTGCTTCGCTAATCGCCAAAAACTCGGCCTAAAGGCCTCAAACCTGCCCGCCATCGCTCTCGCTCAGGCGAGGCGGGTGGGCCCTGGCGATTTTTCACGTTCAGCATCTCATAAATCTATTTCCAAAAGTGGCCAAAATCGCTTGTAAAAGACGTTTTACGAGTTTGTCAATCTTGGTTTTTTAAAAAATTGATTTTTTTTAAAAAAAGACTGTTAGATAAATTTTAAAAGTGGACTGTTTAAAGATTAATAATGGACTCTACTATGTATTAACCTTTTATTGCTCGTAAACAAAAATGGTCTTATTCGACAATACTTCCCGAAAGGAATGAGCTTTGAAACAATCACCGATGAACATGTCCACATGGCAATGAATCGCCTCAATACCAGACCAAGAAAAATGCTTGGATATAAGACACCAAATGAAGTCACTCTTGTCCACAATCGATTTTTTATTTGGACAGCATTTGAACCTTGTAAGCACGTAAATACTATATTAGAATCTCTTAAGGGTCTTATTAATGCCTTTCAGGGATTAACGTGTATTGAAAATGCCCATAGTTGAATGTCACCGGTTTTGGACAGCATGTGCAGGCACAGACAACCTGAATTTCCGCACGCAAATAGCATCGTGTAAAATCAAATACGTATCTGTCCAAAAACGATGGATGTGAATTATTTTGGACAGCAGTGTTTGCACTTATTGTTTGAATTCAAGAATCACCGAAAGTCATTATACGAAAATAAGGAGTAGATCATGTCAAAAAAAGTAGGTATTGTCGGGGCAGCTGTTACCCCTTTTAAAGGTATATGGAGAGAAAAAACATATTATGAATTAGCGCAGATGGCAACAAGGGAGGCAGTAAAAGATGCAAAGATAGAAATTGGTGATGTAGATGCAGCATTCTACGGCATCTACAATGATATCTTTCAGCGAACAGTTATTCCTGAGCATGCAATCCACGGCCTTTTAGGCATGCAAAACAAGTTTGGTATACGCATCACGAATGGTGGTGCAACCGGTGTCTACACCATGTCAGCGGCACATGCATATCTTGCAGCCGGAAGATTTAAGACTGCTCTTGTAGTAGGCGTAGAGAAGGCAACCGATTGTTATGACTTCTCGTCTATGTCCGCCACACCGGAAGTCATCAAGACAATAGGCTGGTCAGGGGATAGTTTTTTCGAACAAGGCATTGGCTGGACAGCATCTGACAGCTATGCAGAGGTTGTCCTCGCCTACTTAGATGAGCATCCTGGGGACCTGAAGGCGGAAATAACAGCTCAGATCTCAGCCCAATTAAGCCAGCAGGCAAGAAAAAATAACTATGCCCACAGACAGTTTGACCAGGTAACACCTGAGGAGGTTATCAACTCCCGCCTTATAGTTTATCCATTCAAGGAGCTTGAAATTTGCGTTTATAGTGAAGGTGCGGCAACTCTAATTATGGCCGAGGAAGAGACGGCAAAGGCCATTTCAAAAAATAATGGGACCCCTGTTGTATGGATCACCGGCCTTGGAGAATCCAATGAGCATTCATTTGCCGGTAAAAATCAAAAGGAGATGTCCCGAATTATGTCGGATTATTATGCGTCCCATAGGGCCTATGAAATGGCAGGCATTGAAGATCCTACAAAAGCAATAGATATCGTTGAACTCCACGATGCCTTTGTGCATCAATTAGAGATCAGCATGGCTGAGTTCGGGCTTGTTCCGTTGGGCCACGCCGATTCATTAATCGAAGACGGGCTTATGACACCAGGTGGGAAATATATTGTTAATCCCTGTGGTGGTTTGATGTACTGTGGTCACCCTGTTGGTGCAAGTAATATCATGTCCACCTGGTCAGCTAGAAATGAGCTCATAGATAGGAACATGAAAACGGCCCTGGTTCATGGAACTGGCAGTACTGTTGCTCAATACACAGGATGTATGATCTTAGAACATGAATGAGAGTACTTATTTAACAATGAAATTGAGGACAATAAGGGAATGTGCTCAAAGAAACAATTCGAGAGCGAATGGTTACATATATTACGCAACAAAGATAATAAAACGGAGATAAAAGATGATCAAAAAGAAGAAAGTCATTGATGATATATACATACCATACGTGGGATCACAGATAGAGACAATAGATGGCAAGGATTACATGATTACAAATGATGCCATGTTTACCTTTTACAAGAGAACAAAAGGGGAATTCTCGGCATTTTTTCTTGCAGTTAAAAATGAAAAACGACTCTTAGGGTGTAAATGCATAGAATGCGGGATTGTTAGGGTGCCCCCTTTTCTAACACATTGCCCTGATTGTAACTTTGCACCTACAGAATTGGTTGAGGTGGAACAGGTAGGCATTATGAACAGCACACCACCCATCACCTATTTTGCCACATCCCTTTTTCAGCATATGGCCCCGTATGGAAGAGGAAGGGTTATATTCAAAGGGGCTGATACGGCAATTAGTGTCAATCTGTATACTACGACCGGCATTCTTGTGCCTGGGATAATAAAGAAAGGCACAGAGGTAAAGCTTATATTCCGGGACAATCGAATTGGCGAAATGACTGATGTTTTCTGCGTTCCTACCTCGGAATTGACCCAGGAACAGATAAACAAAAAGGGATTGCAGGAATCAGAGATTGATTGGGAAAAACCTCAAGAGCCACCTTTGCCCGTTGCCTCTGAAGAAGACATAAATCAATATCGAAAAGGCCTAAATGAAATAAAAGCCATCATTGAGGTTATGAATAAAAATGGGTCTGTGAAGAAGGCCATAATAGGCTGGAAACGGGATATTCAAGTTAAAACAAAAGGCGGCCAATTTGCAATCATCATCGATGATGGAGATATAAGCCTTACTGAGTCACAGATATCATCTCCTGATTTTATAATGGTCTGCGATAACATACGTACACTACTCGATGGCCTGGCTTATAGGGGTGCTATTACTGACTCAGTGATCAATAAAAAGATTTGGATCAGCAAAAATATGGAGTTTAATACGATTTTCAAGTTAGACAGGATGGCTCGTTTTTTGGTGAGATCGAAAAAGGTGTAAAATCATGGCATCTTAATCCATTACCGCCATATCTTATGGCTTAATTAAATCTCCTCTAGGTTTATTATTTCTGCTAAAATAAGAATTCTTATATAAATCTTATGTCGTAGGATTACTATTCTTAAGATGTACACGCCGAGTGCAATACCCCAAACTGATCTTTACCAGTTAGAAAAAACAGTTGTATAACATCAGGGACATGGATGTGGCCAACAAGTTCCTGGCACCATAAATTATATAGCTCCCTGACCTATGGTATATTTCCCGAATGGTAAGAGGGATGGCAACACCAACAGCCTGAAAGATCCTGCCGCATGTACCCCTGCATTCCGTTCTCAAGGCTAAGGATTTCCCGTGATCTTCGATGACTACCCGCTGGAAGGCCTCTTTTCCACCTGCCGGAGTCCTTTG
>JAWOBA010000194.1:0-5000 GCA_046498285.1 Desulfatiglandales bacterium
CAAAAAATAGATGACTGGCGTTTTCTTATACCAAAGGCCGGTGCTATGAGGGTGCCGGGCCTTATTTTTTCCAGTGCTGAGTTGATGCCGAATATCAAGAATGATCAGAGCCTTCAGCAGGTGGTGAATGTGGCTACGCTTCCTGGTATTGTCAAGCATTCGCTTGCCATGCCGGATATACATTGGGGGTATGGATTCCCCATTGGAGGGGTGGCAGCTTTTGATGTGGAGGAAGGGATCATTTCACCAGGGGGAGTTGGCTATGACATAAACTGCGGGGTGAGGCTGATGACTACCTCGCTTATGGCCCATGAGATCAAGCCCCGGGTAAAAGAGCTTATTTCAGCCCTTTTCAAAAACATCCCTGCAGGCGTCGGTTCGAGAGGAAGGATACGGCTATCAAAACAAGAGGAAAAGAAGGTAGCGGTTGAGGGTGCTTCCTGGGCCATTGGTCAGGGCATGGGAGACAAAGAGGATCTGGAAAGAACTGAGGATCATGGGGTTATGAAAGGGGCTGATCCCACGGTTATCAGTGACAGGGCATTTAAGCGGGGACATGATGAGCTTGGTACCCTTGGCTCCGGAAATCATTTTTTGGAGATTCAGGTTGTTGATAAGATATATGATACGTCGATAGCGAATGCTTTCAATCTTTTTGAGGGTCAGCTCACCGTGCTCATTCATACGGGCTCACGGGGGTTTGGTCATCAGGTATGCGATGATTTCTTAAAAGAGATGGGGACCCATGTGAGAGAATCAGGATTTAGTCTGCCTGATCGACAGTTGGCCTGTGCTTATATTACATCTGACATGGGCAGGAGATATCTTTCAGCTATGGCCTGTGCGGCAAACTATGCCTGGGCAAATCGGCAGATAATCATGCACTGGACCAGGGAGACCTTTGAGCGGGTCCTGGGAATGAGCCCCAACGATATCAACATGGAGCTCCTCTATGATGTGTGCCACAACATAGCGAAATTAGAAAATCATGTTGTAGATGGTAAAGAGGTTGCCGTGTGTGTTCACCGAAAAGGTGCCACCAGATCTCTTCCACCCGGTCATTCAGATGTCCCCCGGAGATATAGAAAGGTAGGGCAGCCGGTCCTCATACCTGGTGATATGGGCACATACTCCTATGTACTTTCAGGCTCTCAAAAGGCCATGGAAGAGTCCTTTGGCTCCACGTGTCATGGCGCAGGCAGGATTTTAAGCAGAAGGCAGGCCATTAAAGAGTCGAAGGGCAGGGCTCTATACAGGGAACTCGAGGATAGGGGTATATTTGTTCAAGCAAGGGGGCGGACCACCTTAAATGAGGAGATCTCCGAGGCCTATAAGGACGTATCGTTGGTGGTTGAAGCCGTTCATATGGCAGGGTTGGCAAAAAAGGTAGCCCGCTTGCGGCCACTCGGTGTGATAAAGGGTTGATACCAATTGTTCAAGACGGCTGATCCGGAGTTTGTTCATCTAATTCTTCTTGTGTACCCAGAGATCCAGACCGGAGACAACCAGGATGCCGATGAACATAAAGAGCAGTGCAAGACCAACTTCACTGGTAAACGAATCAGGAATAATGTTATTTTGCAGAGCTGGTATTTCATTTCCCTGACTGTCAATAAACGTGGTTACGGTCTCTTTCCATGGCCAGATTTTTCTAAGTGAGCCAAGCATGAGACCGATCAGGACTGCCATGGTAAGATCATGATATCTCTTAAGGAGCCAACCTAATATCTGAGCAAAGCTTATAAGACCCACGAAGGCGCCTGCCGATATAACCAAAAGGGGAAAAAGATCTTTGTTTTTTAATGCCTCCAGAATGTATTGATATTTTCCCAGGAGCACGAGGATATAGGCACCTGATATCCCGGGCAGAATCATTGCGCAGATGGCAATAAAACCGCTTCCAAAGATAAACCATGATGCATTCGGTGTGGATACAGGTATCATACCAAACAAAAAATAGGCGGCAATTCCCCCCAGGACGATAGCAAGAATGATAGTTATTCGCCATTTTCTTACTACCCTGCTGACAGTAAAAACAGAAGATAAAATCAAACCAAAGAAAAAAGACCAGACAATAGCAGGATAGCGGTCTAAAAGCCAGCTCAGCACCTCTGCTAAAGAGAAGGTGGCCAGCAAAATACCCAGACCAACAGGCACAAGAAACGGCCAGGAAACAGATGTGAGTGCCTCCCTGATCTTAAAACGAGTGATAAGCCGTGCGAATCTGAGATTAATTGAGCGAATTGCATCAATTAATTCTTCATATATGCCGAGGATGAGGGCCATGGTCCCTCCTGATACACCAGGAACAACATTTGCTGCCCCCATTATGAACCCTTTAATCGTGAGAATGATAAAATTGAGCAAAGATCGTAATGACATAGCGTGTTTCTTGGAATTAGATAATTTTCTTAAACCCAGATTATGCAGTAGGTGGCTACTGCATAATCTGGGTTAAAAATGGAAACGTAAAATTTGGAACTTTCAGACATAACGTTTAAAATTTTAAGGGCGGTAAAATCTTAACCAGTGCCCTACGCGCGGTTTTTCCACTTCTGGAAATAATTCATATTAGGTAATAAAGATAGCTACTATGCCTGCCAGGAAACAATATGGGGCAAAGTAATAAAGATTTCCCTTCCTTACCATATTCATGGTTATCTTCAGGGCCGCAATACCTACAAGAAAAGAAACAAACATACCTGTAAAAAAAGGCATAAAGCCAATTTCATGTACCTTTGTCATGTCAAACTGTACTATGCTTGCCCCTATAATAGCGGGAATAGAGAGCAAAAAAGAGAATCTGCCGGCGAGATCCCTGTTGAGGCCGCAGAAGAGACCACAGACTATGGTTGCCCCTGATCGACTGATCCCCGGGATAATAGCGGCGCCTTGCGCTATACCTATGAAAATGGATGCAATGAGACCAGGGTGGTTTTTTTTTGCAAAATCATCAGGGATAAAACGGCTTGCTCCCAAAAGTGTACCTGTGGCTATCAACATAAAACCAACAAAGAATGCCGACCCAAACATTTTTTGAAAGAAGGAGCTAAAGAGTATCCCTATAAGTGCTGTAGGAATGGTGCCTATTACAATCCATAAGCCGAGAGCTGCGTAAGGTAACTGCTGAATCTTGTTATTGGGGTTTTGTTTTCGGAAACGGCTTCCAATAAGGGCAACACTTTCATATATTATCATTTTTATGTCTGTCCGGAAGAATATCAAAACAGCCAGAAGGGTGCCTACATGGAGAGATATGTCTAACAGCAGCTCAGGATTTGTTAACCCAATGAGGTGTTGAAAGATAACCAGATGGCCGGAACTGCTGACAGGCAAAAATTCGGTTAGTCCCTGGATAATCCCCAAAAAAATAGTTTGTTCAATATTCATCCGGTGTATATCTCATCGTTTAAAAATATCCTTTTTCTATACACTAATGAAAAAAATAGCAAATGCTAAATAATAGATATAGGATAGACAATCTCTTACTATTTTTGTAGTATGTATTTAGTAAATCATTTTTTATGGTAAATAATCGTAACCTTAATCAAGGAGGATGCTCATGGTTGATACAATGTATAAAGTTTTAGGTAAAGAAAAGGCAGACTATTTACTCAGCCATACATGCAGTACTATCAGCAAGGACAGGTTAAATATCCCGTCCCCTGATTTCATTGACAAGGTATTTATTGGGACAGACAGGCCAAATAGTGTTTTAAGAAATTTGCAGTCTGTTTTTAGTCACGGCCGCTTAAAGGATACGGGTTATCTTTCTATTCTCCCGGTTGATCAAGGAATAGAGCACTCCGGCGGGGCTTCTTTTGCGCCTAATCCGGATTACTTCGACCCGGCTAATATCGTAAAGCTTGCTCTTGAGGCAGGCTGCAATGCGGTTACTTCAACACTTGGGGTGCTTGGTGCTGTAAGCAGGCTGTATGCCCATAAAATCCCCTTTATTCTCAAATTAAACCACAACGAATTACTGACATACCCCAATACCTATGACCAAATCTTTTTTGCCCAGGTTGAACAGGCATTTGATTTAGGCGCTGTAGGGGTAGGTGCAACCATATACTTTGGATCGGAAGAGTCGGATAGGCAGATTACGGAAGTAAGTGAGGCATTTAAAATAGCACATGAGTTGGGAATGTTTACGGTCCTTTGGTGCTATCTGAGAAACAATACCTTTAAAAAGGATGGCATTGACTATCATGTGAGTGCTGACCTTACCGGTCAGGCAAACCATCTTGGCGCTACCATCGAGGCTGATATCATAAAACAGAAACTGCCTGAAAATAATGGCGGTTTTACGGCATTGAAGTTCGGCAAGACCCATGACAAGGTTTATACTGAGTTAACATCTGAACATCCCATAGATCTTGTAAGGTATCAGGTAGCCAACAATTATATGGGAAGGGTTGGTCTGATAAATTCCGGCGGCCCTTCAGGTAAAAATGATCTTGCAGATGCCGTTTACACTGCAACTGTTAACAAGAGAGGCGGGGGAATGGGCTTAATAACAGGAAGGAAGACGTTTCAGAAGCCCTTGAAAGAGGGAGTGGAAATATTTCATGCTATTCAGGATGTGTATCTGAGCAAAGAAATAACAATTGCGTGAGGTAAAGAGAACTCAGATGGCAGATTGACCTGTTCTTCAAGGCCCTAAAACAAGATCTCAAGGTCAAAACCTTCATATAAAAAAGCCCTTCGCTCGTAGTTGAGCAAAGGGCTTCAAAATAAATTTCGGCGGCGACCTACTCTCCCACGCAGTCTCCCACGCAGTACCATCGGCGCTGAAGAGCTTAACTTCCGTGTTCGGGATGGAAACGGGTGTTTCCTCTTCGCTATTACCACCGAAAACTTTGTATGTATGAATGTATGGATAAAATTGAATGATACATAAAAGGTAAATAATTATGGCCAAGCCGCACGACCTATTAGTACTAGTTAGCTCAGTACATTACTGCACTTACACATCTAGCCTATCAACCTTGTAGTCT
>JAWOBA010000194.1:7500-11649 GCA_046498285.1 Desulfatiglandales bacterium
TGTATTTAGCCTTAGAAGGTGGTCCTCCTAGCTTCCCACAGGGTTCCACGTGTCCCGCGGTACTTGGGAATCTTACCCACCAAGTTCAATTGATTTTATCTACTAGACTTTCACTATCTGTGGTTCCGCTTTCCAGCGAATTCGACTATCAATTGAATTTATGACTTGGCGACAAACCTGCAGTTTCGTCTGATAAGACCCCGCAACACCGAACATACAACGTCTGCAGACTTTACCATATATCCGGTTTAGGCTTTTCCCATTTCGTTCGCCACTACTTTGGGAATCACTATATTGTTTTCTTTTCCTGAGGGTACTGAGATGTTTCAGTTCTCCTCGTTCGCCTCTATTGCCTATGTATTCAGCAATAGATATTCCAACATTACTTGGAATAGGTTCCCCCATTCAGAGATCTCCGGGTCAAAGCCTGTTTAGCGGCTCACCGAAGCTTATCGCAGCTAACCACGTCTTTCTTCGCCACCCAGCGCCAAGGCATCCACCGTTTGCCCTTAATAGCTTGGCCATAATTACTTACCCTTTATTTTCTTTTAGGCGCTCATTCAATATATCCATATTCACTTGTCAAAGAACTTTTAGGCTTCCGCCCTGAATTTGAGGATAAAAGCTCAAAGTAGCGTTCCTCATTGTAGCTTGGAACTTTAAGCCTTCAACTCTCAGTTCTCGTTTGCTGCACATGAACCCTGATCTCACCGGGAATAACCTGCAGCAAATGAAGATTACGATACTTTCCCTTCGACCTTTTTCCTTCCCACCTTAATTAAATGAGGTGGTGGAGGTGAACGGGATCGAACCGATGACCTCCTGCGTGCAAAGCAGGTGCTCTCCCAACTGAGCTACACCCCCTCATCAATTGTCAATTTTCGATTGCCAATTTACCAGTGGTTATTCCGCTATCTTCTCATGAAAAAGAGTGAAAAGAACTTTCATTCAATCGAAAATCCAGTGGTGGGCCTAGTTGGAATTGAACCAACGACCTCACGCTTATCAGGCGTGCGCTCTAACCGAAACTGAGCTATAGGCCCGTGAGGATTAACCCGTTGATTCTCTCAAAACTAAATAGTGAGCCTTATTATGAGCTTGATCTAGAGTTTCCTATCAGAATTCACTGATAGTAAATCTCCTTAGAAAGGAGGTGATCCAGCCGCAGATTCCTCTACGGCTACCTTGTTACGACTTCACCCCAATCATCAGCCATACCTTAGGTGCCTGCCTCCTCTGATAAATCAGTGGTTAGCCTAGCAACTTCTGGTACAACCAACTTTCGTGGTGTGACGGGCGGTGTGTACAAGGCCCGGGAACGTATTCACCGTGGCGTGCTGATCCACGATTACTAGCGATTCCAGCTTCATGGAGTCGAGTTGCAGACTCCAATCCGAACTTAGGACTACTTTTTGGGATTGGCTCCTCTTTGCAGAGTGGCTGCCCTTTGTATAGCCCATTGTAGCACGTGTGTAGCCCTGGGTATAAAGGCCATGAGGACTTGACGTCATCCCCACCTTCCTCCACGTTAACCGTGGCAGTATCTTTAGAGTGCCTAACTTAATACTGGCAACTAAAGACAAGGGTTGCGCTCGTTGCGGGACTTAACCCAACATCTCACGACACGAGCTGACGACAGCCATGCAGCACCTGTCACTTTGTCCCGAAAAAATCGGGAAAATCCCCTTTCAGGGACGGTCAAAGGATGTCAAACCCAGGTAAGGTTTTTCGCGTTGCATCGAATTAAACCACATGCTCCACCGCTTGTGCGGGCCCCCGTCAATTCCTTTGAGTTTTAGCCTTGCGACCGTACTCCCCAGGCGGGGAACTTAATGCGTTAGCTTCGGCACAGCAGGGATCAATACCCGCTACACCTAGTTCCCATCGTTTACGGCGTGGACTACCAGGGTATCTAATCCTGTTTGCTCCCCACGCTTTCGCATCTCAGCGTCAGTATCGATCCAGAAAGTCGCCTTCGCCACGGGTGTTCCTCCCAATATCTACGAATTTCACCTCTACACTGGGAATTCCACTTTCCTCTCTCGTACTCAAGTTGGCCAGTTTCAGATGTACTTCTTCCGTTGAGCGGAAGGATTTCACATCTGACTATGCCAACCGCCTACACGCTCTTTACGCCCAATAAATCCGAATAACGCTTGCACCCTCCGTATTACCGCGGCTGCTGGCACGGAGTTAGCCGGTGCTTCCTTTAGTGGTACCTTCAAATCCCTTGGATATTTTCCGCGGGACATTATTCCCACTTGACAGAGCTTTACGATCCGAAGACCTTCTTCACTCACACGGCGTCGCTGCGTCAGGGTTTCCCCCATTGCGCAAGATTCCTCACTGCTGCCTCCCGTAGGAGTCTGGACCGTGTTTCAGTTCCAGTGTGGCTGGTCATCTTCTCAGACCAGCTAACCATCTTGGCCTTGGTAGGCCTTTACCCTACCAACAAGCTAATGGTACGCGAGCCCCTCCTTAAACACCAACTTTCACGAAGAGGTTAGCTTTTATCTAGAAAACTTTAGTTCTCAAGACAATATTTGGTATTAGGCCACCTTTCGGTGGTTTATCCCAAATTTAAGGACAGGTTACCCACGCGTTACTCACCCGTGCGCCACTTTACTTTCCCGAGCAAGCTCGGGATTTCTCGTTCGACTTGCATGTGTTAAGCGCGCCGCCAGCGTTCATTCTGAGCCAGGATCAAACTCTCAAATTAACCATAATAAATACAAACCTTCATAGTAAAAATAAGGCCCATAATCGGTGTTCACTATTTAGTTTTCAAAGAACAGTCTCTTATCAATCTCATATGTTAACTACAGTCTTTTTTTTTGTCAAGCTATTATTTGAGACTTATTATAAAAAAATGTATATTTTCATATAAATTATAATAACTATCTTGCCTGACTCCTAAAAAGCTCGTTTATGCCGCAAGCGAAATCCCATAAAACACAAACTCAATCAAATGTAAAGAATTAAAAATGATGAATTGAGAGCTTTGCACAACCGGACCATTTTTGTCTCTGTGTATGAAGAGGGTGGACTTTTTTGAAGTGCCTGGCGAAAAGACCAGCCCGGGAGCCTCGGCCTCCGGCCCGGAGGGAACTGAAAAAAAGTCCATCCTCGTAAAGTAAATATGAGTTGTGCAAAGCTCTCGAATTATATCCCTAGGTAATAATACAATTATAAAATAGGAATACAATGACTTCGTTGGAACCTAACAGTAAAGATTGTAAATGGATTTGAGGAAAACCATATTCCGATTAAAATCTTTTAGTCTTGGAGTGGTCTCCCTCGACTCATTCACTGAATAGCTTGCTTTATAGTGTTATGACTTTAATAATCCTGCCCTTGTTAATATTTCTTTAACTGATATGCATGCCGGCGAATCCTCCGGTAGTTCTAAGAGTGACCGACCTGAAAGATTATATTCTGCTAAGTCAGGATCATATGCAATATTACCAAGATATGTTTCGCCAGAGGCCTCCAATTTTTCTTGGGCTACTTTATTGAACCTGTAATTTCCAACTAAATAAAAATGATTGTACTTTATGCCTATTGCGCTTGTAATATTTTTAATTCTTTCTATATGTTTAAGCGATTTTGAAGATGGGTCTATTATAACAAATAGGTCATCTATGTCTGAGACTACTTCTCTATTCAGATGTTCTAAGCCTGCAGGAGAGTCAATCATCACATACTGGTATGAATCAATTACCTTGGGAATAGCACCGGAGATTATTGCGTCTGGTGCGCAGTAACAGCCTTCAGTTAACTTTGTGCCCAAAACAAAAAGGTCAAAATTGTCACCTTCATATAAGGCCTCACTATTGAGTAAAAACTCTATCCTATCATGAACAGACATTGTTCCGCCGCTTCCATCCTTTCTCGCGGCAATAATATCAAAAAGGCTCTCTGAAATAGTTTTGATACCTTCCTTTTTCAAATTGATACCGAGCATTTCTGCTAAGCTCTGGTCCGGGTCAAGATCAATAAGAAACATAGGCGGAGGCAAGTATCGACTGGCTAATGCTGTAAATGTTGATTTTCCCGTGCCACCTCTACCTGTAGCCACAAGCTTTTTTCCCATTTTTTCTCCAGATTATTATTGACAAACTCGTAAAAAGTCTTTTGCGAGCGATTTTG
>JAWOBA010000195.1:0-9448 GCA_046498285.1 Desulfatiglandales bacterium
CAAACCGCAGGGCCTGGCAGCCGACGGGCTGGCCATGGATAAAGCTACCCTGGATAAGGTGATTGCGGAGGCACTCAGTAAGGGGGGTGATTTTGCCGAGGTATACCTCGAAAACCGTACATCAAGGAATATCGTAATGGAAGAATCTAAATTCAGGAGCGGGCTTTATGGTATAAGCCAGGGTGCCGGTGCCCGGCTAATATGCGGAAGAACCTCATCTCGATCTTGACTGACTTGCTTATATTCGAGCGGCCGTATCCGTGCCATTACTGCTTCACGGCACTTCAGGTCTGGATGAAGACCTGATACGATGTTTAATCAATCTCGGCATCTGCAAATTCAATGGAAATACAGGGCGCCGCACGGCCTATATAAACGCACTCAGGCAGGGGTTGAGTTTTGACAGGGTCGAGGTTTTGGATTTAACGGTGCGGACCATTGATCCTATGAGACGCGGTTTTAGCCAGGTTGAGCCTCTCCGGTTCAGTGGATGAAGTTGCCTGAATCCGAATTAGCATGCCATCATTTAACTATGCCGGTAATGCAAGTTAATATGCCTTACAGACCAGCCTTTTCGAAGAGGACCAAAAAGGCTGCCAGGACTATGGCAGCCGGAATGACCATGGTCCAGGGATTCACCTTCAGTAGCTGGGGAAAGGTCAGCTCTCCAAAGTCTCCTTTATGGAGCACGAAGCCTTCCAGCTTCGGGAATAGCGCTGCAAATATTCCGGCACCGAGCAAGATGCCCACCATGCCTCCAAACAGGGCATCAAGATATCCCTGACCCACTGCGCCGGCAACGGTTCCCGGGCAGTAGCCAAGCATACCGAAACCGACTCCGAAGATAAGCCCGCCGATCACCGATGCCCCGAGAGAACCTGGTTTCGGATGGAGCTGCCCCAGGCCAAGGCTCCTGAGTACGTGTACACCAAGCATGCCGGTGATCACAGCAGTAAGCATAATCTTGATGACAGTAAAATCCGTCAAAAGCAACTGACCTATGATGGTATCGTAATTGGTGACGCCACCTTTTTGTAAAAGAAACCCGAAAATAACTCCCATGATCAGGCCCAAGACGAGTTGCAGGCCTTTTTGAGCGTGAAGGTGTGCAAACATAAAATCCTCCCGGTGTTAAGAAGCGAAAAACCTAAAGAGGGCCGTGGCCGAGGCAATGCCTCCAATAAAAAAACAGACCGCTGCCAGCCAGCTGCTTACCGCCAGTTGAAGCGTTCCGCTAATACCGTGCCCGCTGGTACAGCCGCCTGCCCATCGGGCGCCGAATCCCATAATGATCCCCCCGATAAGTGCAATAAGCCACCGAGGAAACAGCGCCAATCCGAATGCAGCTGACCATTTCCCTGGAATCCATTGTAACTGAAGCTGGCCGGACAGCTTTGCCGATACAAAGGACCCGATCAGTATGCCTACCACGAGCATCCATTCCCAATCCACCGTGGGGGAAAATTTAACATAGTAGGGCTTTGGTGCTGCCTTGCTTCCTCGAACTAAGCGCTCAATCATGCCGCTGGTTCGAGCAAACGCAGTCGAACAGCCGATTGGTTTGTCGGAAAATAAAAAGGTGAACCAGCTGAGGATGCCGATCCCGGCTCCCACAGCATATGGAGACCACTGGTTCATGGTGAGCCAGTCCATAGTTTACTGCTCCTTTCGACCCATATATCCTCTATGCGCCAAGCGTTAGTTCCATCTTCTTTCCCTGGAAATGCGGCCCATGTGGTATAACGCACATGGGGCACTCCGGGCCATAGCCTGCCTCAGCATAGGCTATCATGCCGCCAGCGCCGTTCAATACTTCTTTGAAGCCATGCTGTTTCAGGATGCTGGTACCCAGACTTGAGCGTATACCGCTGCCGCAAAGGAGAACGGTGGAGATAGCTGGATCCAGCTCGCTGAATCGTGTCCTCAGATCAGGGACCGGGATATTAACTGCCCCCTCAATATGGAATCCCTTATATTCGCTCGGTGCCCGGACGTCCACGATAGTTATGGTCCGACCTCCGGTGATCATCTGGCGGAGCTCCTGTACAGATACTTGCCCCACGTGGCCTGTGGGAAGACCCGCCATTACCCATGCGAACATCCCGCCACTCAGATAACCAACGGTGCGGTCATGCCCTACCCGCCTGAGCCATATGGCTGCTTCCTCCGCCTGACCGCTGTCCAGCGCTACCAGCAGGATCTCTTTTTCAGGGGGCAAAATCCACCCAGAAAAGGTGGCGAAGTTGCCGGCTAAATCAAGGTGGTATGATCCAGGAACATGCTGGCCCCCGAATGCATCATAGGCCCGTATATCCACAACTACTGTGTCCTTTGTTTTTGCCATGTCATCGAAGCTTACCGGATTGAATGGCTTTAATACGGGAAGGTTTTCAACCAGGGCCGGCCCGGTGGCGTTCACGGTGCTGCACCTGCTGAAATAATCCGGCGCGGCCGGCATGTCTGTTAAGAGCAATCGAATGAATTCGTCTCTGTCCTTTATTTGCAGTGCGCCGTTGTATTTCCTCTCGTAGCCGATGGTGCTCGTCCTCTTGGCACCCAGAGCTCTACCGCACAGTGACCCAGCGCCGTGAGCAGGGTATACCTCACAAAAATCGGGGAGCTTTAAGAGCTTTTCATGCAAGCTATCATAGAGTGCAAAGGCGAGCTCATGAGCTTGACCCGGGAAAAGATCGGGGCGCCCTACATCCCCCACGAACAGAGTATCGCCGCAAAAAACAGCTACTGGATCGGGGCCTCTCGCTTGATCCACCACAACGTAGGAGATGTGCTCCGGGGTATGCCCCGGTGTCTCCAGCGCACTAACTACCATGTCCTCTATTTCAACCGTATCGCCCTCTGCCAATGGAATGTGATCAAACTGGCACCGGGCCTTCTTAGGGGCGTATATTGTTGCTCCTGTTTTAGCGGCGAGGTCGAGGTGTCCCGAGATGAAATCCGCATGGAGGTGTGTTTCCAGGATGTGGGTGATTTTCATCCCCAAGGATTCCGCCGCATCCAGGTAAACATCGACATCGCGGCGTGGGTCGACGATGGCACATGTTTTTGTACCACCGAGTAGATACGAACTATGGGCAATTCCTGCAACAAAAAACTGTTGTACTAACATGGTCTCCTCCGTTTAATGCTAATTATTAAACTATTGATAAAGGGCCGCTCATTCGGAACGTCTGTAAATGTGGTCAACCCCATTCTTCGTCAGTCTGGGGCTGAGGGAGCATATATGACATGAGGCTCTCGATGTAGCGATTGAACCCATCCGGCCCGTCCCGCTCCAACCTCTCCACTTCAGGCAGCACCTGCTGCATCACGCTCTGGTCAAAGACTATGTTAACAGGGTAGTTCCTGGCATTGGTCCGCCTGATCAAGGAATAGACCTTTTTTTGTTCGGGTGTTAAAGAAAGAAATTCGTCGAGTTCCCTGAGCATGTCGGGCTTTTTCTCATCCAGGTATCCGTCCACCTCCATGAGAAGGTTGGGGCTGTAATCGCCGCAGGAGAAGAAGCTGTGTATTTCATCGAGGCATGAAACAAGGAGTTTTATTTCTGCAACGATCTCCTCATCAGTCATGGGCTCAAACGTACCTTTCTCAACCATCTTTTTCATCGGAGATTGCGGATGAAGCGCAAAGGTACGCACTCGTATGAAATCCGGTTTGATAGTGTTCAGAAGGCGCGCCGTTTCCCGGGCGTGCTCTTCGCTCAAGGCACGGCCCCCGACACCAGGCATGATATATTCGGATAGAGAGATACCGGACTCCATCACGTTCCTGCCCCCCTCTACAATATCTTCGGGCGTAATCCCCTTTTTGATCATCGTGAGTACCTTCCGGGAGCCACTTTCCAGGCCCACATGAATCCTCGAAAGCCCCGCCTCCTTTAATTGTAGAAACTCTTCAATGCTCTTACGCCTCAGGGTATTCGCCCGGGCATAGGTCGTGACTCTCTCTATGCCCGGAAACCTGGCTTTGAGATGCCGAAGTATTTCCAGGATCTGCTCCGTTTTCAGGATAAGGCTATCGGCGTCCTGCAGAAATGCGGTTTTGATCATGTGAATATCTTTCCCGTACTCCCTTGCCATGGCATCGATGTCTGCCTTGACTTCCGCAACGCTGCGCCTCGAGAATTTGGTGCCCTTATATGCGGGACAGAACAAACACTGATTCCAGGGACAGTTTCTGGTAACCCTGACAAGGAGGCTCCAGGCTTCGCTCGGGGGCCTTATTACACCCTGCTCATACATGACATCATCTCCATTTTTGTGACAGGTGGCCAAAAGGTAAGCAGAAGATCCAGGGGATATCAAACAAACCTTTCTTATTTATTTACGGTCCCTGCCTTCTTTCAGGGCCTTTTCAACACATTTCATAAGGGCTTTTGATGAAACGGTTGCCCCTGAAACCGCATCTACTTCCGGGGATTGCTCCTCCAGCATGCGGGGAATCACTCCCAGACCCTTTTGAGCATACTCATTTTCAGTTCCATTCTCCAGCACCTCAATGTTTTCTATCCTTCCGGATTTCACCGTAACCCTTACGCGGTACATGTATTTCTGCCTGAAGGGAAATTCACCAATATATGCGCCGTCAGGAACAGTGGCAGGATCAACATGGGCAATATCCATAGTTTTTATCTGCTCGACTTCTTCGGAGACGCTCAGGTTCTTCACCTGCTTGGCCTCACCTGGAGAGAAGGAAAAAAGCAAAAGTAGGAAAAATAATATGAGTGCATAGTTGGATCTCATTTTTTTCATCTCCTGTTTTTACTATTTATACTGTAGTACTGAAATCTCTAATTGACAAATATTGCTTTTCGTATAACCTTTCCGGGAACCTCGACAGCATTGGCTGTTCCGCGAAGGAAACCAGGGCTTGGTGCACAGGTTTTGAACCCCTGAACTCAGCTTACAATCGGGGTTGGGACAGCGGGTGGTCTATGGTGCAAGTTTGTCAGGGTAACCCCGGCAATCACAATGAGACCTCCGGCTAATTGGTTTATCCCTAATCGCTCGCCAAGTAGAATAGCAGATACTGCCACCGACACCAAGGGAATGCCGTTCAGAAATACTGCCGCCCGCGACACATGTACTTTAGAAATGGCGTAGTTGTATGCTAAGAATCCTACAATGGTTGCTCCGAGAATCAAAAATAGCAGCGCCAGAACAGATATCGTATTCACCACTTGCCACTCTACGCGATGCTCATGGATGAGAAATACCGGCAGCAGAAATAGCATGCCGTAACCTATCTGATAAAAGGTTAATTCTGTTGCCGTAACTTTAGCAGAGAGGTGGCGTGCCAATATCATATAAAAGGCAGTCGAAAAAACCGCAAGCAGAATAAGGCCGTTTCCAAGCAGGGCGCTGTCTGTATAGGTGGGATTGTCATCAAAACCGACCAGCAGAACTACACCAATAATCGATATCACCACACCGGACCACTGCTGCAGATTCAAGTGTTCTTTGAGGAATATACCGGCCATTAGGCCCACGACACCGGGCACAGCGGCAATTATAATAGAGGCGCTTGAAGCTGAAGTATACTGCATTCCGGTACTTTCAAAAATAAAGTAAAGTGTTGGCTCGAACAATGCAATCAGCGCCAGCTTCAGGTGTGTCTGCAGCGATAGACGCCTGAGTTTTCCAATCATCAACAGGGCGAACAATATGGTCGCCCCGGTAAACCTCAAAAATACGTAGGCAATCGGTGTAAACCCGCGCAAGACCAGCTTGGTAGCCGGAAAAGAACTCCCCCAAAATAGAACCGTAACCAGCAGTGCAAGCACTACCGGGAGAAGAGAGGTGCTTTTTAATTTGTTATTCGCTTGGAAATTGGAGCCATGAAAACCCATGCGCTCATATTCCTACATATGCTTCTGCATGTCTACTTATTTTAGAATAATCAATCTTAACCAGTATCCACCACGATTCGCACAGTCCGGCTTGGCCCCTATTTAATAGCTCAACGATTTGCAGGGGGCTTGTGGGGAGATATTTGTGCTGAGCGTATGTAATTAACTCCTTATATCATTGATACTGGGCTAAGCTGGGTATAGGCTTAAGTGTCATCGTGAAATAAAATAGTAATGTATGTTCTGTCCAAACGTCTCCCCTCACAAAAGCTTACTATCCTGAAAAAATGGGAGAAAATAGGTCGAAGCCAGGTATATTATGCTTGGTCGTTAGCTCGCCTTGTTTTTGCATTGATCTATGTGAAACAAATGATAGTACTTTACATTTGAATCTGCTCATGTAAAGGTAATGGACCCGGACGGAGAGATCATCAATTTCCACTTTTATGTCTGAAAAAATACAACACAACTTACATGGGCGTTAAGGGCTTTAACATTCTTCTAAAAAAAGATGGGGATCAGACCCATGGAACCAAAGGATATTGATGGTATTTTAGAAGTTGACCTGAGGATAATCGGGTTACAAAGGGTTCTTATTTGCAGTCATCTTGCACGGGAGGGATCATGAATAATCCCGACATCGAAAAATTCAATAAAACGACGGATTCTATGGCTCAATATGAATTTCTTTTGTCCGATATCTACGAGAAGTGCGCAGCAAGATGGGCAAAAGATAAGGAGTTCTGGTTTGATATATCCCATCAGGAGGTTCATCACTCTGAAAACACGAGAGCAATGCAGGAAATCATCACAAAAAAGCCATTGAATTTTGAAGCAGACAGGCCATTTAACCCAATTGCCGTGAATACGGTAATTGCTGGCTTAAAAGATATCACACCGAAATCGACCAGCTGTGTCGGGGTCGCCACCACTATCTTCAGCCTTGAAATGAATAACATAGAGGGCCTGGGCCGGCAGGCACTGGAAACGACCCAGGAGATCTCCAACCATATGGGGAATCCAGAATGAACCGATTTTTCTATCCTTCCAGCATCGTTGTCTTTGGCGTAGCCGACAATCCCAGAAATCTGGCCAAAAATATCGTCATCCAGTCCCTGGAACTCGGTTTCAAGGGTCCTATCTATCCGGTTGGCCGCGAGCCGGGAACTGTGCACGCAAAAACCATCATTACCGACCCAGGAACCCTGCCTGAAGGAATAGACCTGGCGGTGATTCTGGTCCCTGCCCGGTTTGTGGCGGAAACACTCGATATTTGCGGCCAAAAAGGGATACTGCGGGCCGTCATCTCCACAGGAGGATTCAGAGAACTCGGGGACGAGGGCAATCAGGCGGAAAGAGAGATGGTCAGTATCGCAAGCCGCTATGGAATCAGATTTATCGGGCCCAACTGCATCGGCGTCATATGTCCCGGATCGGGTCTGTGTACGCCTTTTAATCCTCTGCAGCCCGGGCATTTCAGAAAGGGTCCGGTGGGCATTATCGTTCAGAGCGGGGGTGTCACCACCCAGTGTGCCTACTGCTTCTCTGAAGAATATGTGGGCTTTTCCAAAATCATCAGTGTAGGCAACAAGCTGGACCTGAATGAGATCGATTTTGTAAGACATCTTCTCCAGGATGAAGAGACCGAACAGATCCACATGTACCTTGAAAGCATCCAGGATGGGAGGGAACTGACAAGACTGGCCATGGAATCGCAAAAACCGATTGTTATCTTCAAATCCAACGTGAGCAGAACCTCATCGGGCATTGCCTACTCCCACACCGCAGCCCTCTCGAACAATGACGCGGTCGTGAACGGGGCGCTGAAACAGGCAGGAATTGTGCGCGTGGAGAACCTTCACGATATGACCGTAGCCGCCAAGACTCTTCAGCTCCCTCCCCTCAAAGGGGAACGTCTGGCAGTCATATCCATGTCCGGTGGCTTTTCCGTAATCTTAGGGGATGCGTGTGAGCGATATGGATTTACCTGCCCGCCTCTCCCGCCGGGACTCCTAAAAAAGATCGAGGGATTCCGAAGGGCTGGGGTAATCCGCATGTCAAACCCGATGGATTTCGGCGATGTCCACGATATCAGGGCCCTGATATTCACTATGGAGAACTGCCTGGCATTGGCAAATATTGACGGGCTCGTCCTGTCATTCATGTACGAGCCTGAGATGGTGAAGATGTTCGGGGACGGGATCGGCACACCTGAACAGATGTTGAATTTTGCCAGAAGAATGTCCCAGGAACATAACAAACCGATAGCACTCAGCTTTTTCTCTGAGCGGCGACACATCGAGGACTTCAAGAGACTGGAAACCTTCCCCGTTTTCAATGACCCGGTGGAAAGTGTCCGGGCCCTCCGTCTACTGAGGGATTACTGGCGGGGAAAGGATACCTAAACCGATTCAAGAGCCAATTCATGAAGGCGTTTCTCCAACCCCAGGTGGACACGGTGACTTCTGCGGCGGGCATGAGTGAACTGCACGAGTGAAGCTGCTTACCGATTGAGCTCTTGGTTTTTCACGCTTGAGAGTCCTACCAAATAGACTCCCTTGAATCTTCCTTGCTCATCCTTGGTGATGTGCTTGATCTTTGTCTTTAACAGTACACTGGGCTGTAATAAATCAGCCATATAGTACTTCAGATTCACTACGTCGCCAACCTTCACGTGATGCAACAGGTCTGAGTCTTCCTTCACTAGTACGCATATGCCTTTTTCAGAAATATTCCAGATCTTGAACTGATAGATAAAGGAACATCCACTCAGCGAGAACTCTACACTATAATACCTATCTATCATGCCCCTGGGCTCTGACCTTCTCTCATCTGGTCTATCTGCCATATCTCTTCTCTTGTACGCCTCTCATAACGTCTTGCTCATACTGCCCTTGATAGAGGCTTGGCTTGAAATAGCTACACCCTGTCAGCATAGCTTTTGAGACCTTTGCATAACCCCTTTTGATCTAAAGATGATGGGCTTTTTTTCAGTTCCGAGGCTCCCGGGTTGGTCTTTTCAGCAACGTATCCATGGGGGAGTTTTGCCCTCTCCGAGCGGGAGGCTCTCCGAGCCGGAAGCCCTCCGCATTGCCCCGATAAAAATCGGGGCCTGCGGGTTCCCCCACTGATACGTTACCAAAAGACAGCACCCTTTCACCAGTCACTTCAAAAAAGTCCATCGTCTTTTTGAGGATGGTGAAAATCGCCGGGTTTGTCAAAGGTCTCAGCTTGGCACCCTATCCGTGCCTAGTAATATGATGATCTGCGTCGGTGCTGCTGCCTGATCACCAGACCGATGATAAAACCCATGAGAAGCACTAGGAAGCAATTATAGGACATTGCTTTTGTAACCTGCAGGAATATTAACCAAAAAATAAAGAAAATTGCAAACTCTTTTTCTAATTTTCCCCTCTAATTGACCTTTTCCGGGCATATGAAATAATAGAAAGGCAGAAAATATGGCAGGTTTGACCTTTTGCGATCCCTGTAACCCTTATGGCCGGAAATTACAGAGTGCTCAATTTAACACAATAAATGGCTCTTCATAGCCTGGCCAAGCGCAGGGAACATTCATGCGGA
>JAWOBA010000223.1:0-2642 GCA_046498285.1 Desulfatiglandales bacterium
CGAACACCAATGCCGCGACCGCAAGGGTGCTGGACCGCCTGGGCATCAGCCTGGTCCCGGCACCCCGGGCGGGCTGCTGCGGTGCGCTCGACTACCACCTCAACGCCCAGCGCGATGGGCTCGACCGCCTTTTGTTGCTCTAAAATTAAGACCCATATTTTCCATTGCTAAATCACATGCAGTTCCGCCAATCAGAATATATTTATCCGTATAATCCTTAAAATAATCCCGGAAAAGATCAAGGCCACTTACCATTCAATACCCTCCATCATCTCTTCCATGGCAGATTCAATGCGTTCATCCTCAATATCTCTTAAAATCAGATACAGAGAGAATGGATCAACTATTTTTCCGTTTGCAAATAAACCCGGAGAGTACCTCCAGATCTCCAGCTCACATTTTGCCTCATCCGGATAAGAAATAATTTCATGAGAGTATTTATGCTTTATTGCTTTCCAGTCTTTTAAAAAAATTGCATAAACCTGTCTTTTTGGAGGTGTCAGCATTGAATAACGGGCCAAGGCCGTCAGTCCGGCTTGACAGACCTGCAACTCATCGATCATAGTTCTTAGCCATACTTTTTCTCTTACCGGTGTTCTCAAGTTAGGAAGCGCTTTCCTCCATAATTCCCTGCGGTTTTTGTCAAAATGAACCAATCTTTTCCTGCCCATGATCGATACCTCAGCCAAGCAAAGGGATTCGATCTCATCGAGCGATCTACTCATTGTCATCCGTGAATACCCAAGCGCTTCCGCTAATTGCGTTGGGGTTAAAGGTTCACTTATAGTTTGAGTTAATGCATAGCGAATAACGGCCTGAGTGGATGGTCCCAAGCTGACTGGCTTTGATCGTTTTTTAAGAAAATATTCCCTCAAATCAATACCTAAATCCGGGAGATACAGCTGGTTCCCCGGTATGACAAAAGGAACTTTGTGCTCGATCAGCCGTTTTCTATTAAATGATGAAATGGTGGAATCTACAAAAACAGCTTTCATTTTAAGCTGTTGTCTCACGATATCGATATGTTTATGAACTGTCGCAGGGGTAAGTTCGCTGTCGTTTTTTAGGACCAAAACAATAAATTCTTCATTCAACAACCTGCCCTGAAGCACATCATAAATATCCTGAAGAAAAAAAGGAAGCGATCCCAGACTTGTTGGTTTCGACAGCTTAGCCGTTATGCCAAGTATATCCGATAAATATCTTTTAAGTCGATTAACTAAATCTTTCATCACAATGTTTCCCTTAATATTAAAGTATTTTTTGCACAATAACATATATTACGTTATTGTGCAAAAAATAGGTTACTCTTAATAAAATGTTTAAATTTCCACTTGATTCATGTTCTACTTTTCTTATTTAATCCCGAGTGTAATTAAACAAAATGGACGTAAAAAAGCTTCACCATTATTAGCGTAAAGCCATACTTCAAAGGGGAAAACAACACTTCCGGCGGACACGTAGGACGAATCAGGTTCAAAAAATTTGGCTGTAACAGAGGAACAGGGATGGAGAGGGTGGGCTGAATTCATGTTGTGGCAAGCTTACTCCTGTGGATGGGGCTTGTCAAGGGAAGAAAGGCAGTATGATTAGCTCCCCTATTGAATCCCTGCGGGTGATCCTTTGGAGCAATTCAACGGGGTAAGCATAGCAAAAGGGCATAGGATGCAAAGCATGAGGCTAAGGGTGTAGGGGATTTTCACGACAAGATCTAGAACCTATGGGTATCAGAAGCTGTTAGAACTTTCATCAATTCGTGGGCAATATAAAGTTTATTTCTTCTCTTGCCCGTTGCTTCACGGAGGATGCCAATAGCAACAAGCCTGGATACACCTGTCTTTACAGAACTAAGAAGTTCTACACTATGTTTTCATTATTGCAGAATATGTCATTATCCTGCAATAAGCGCCTGCACTATTTCAGGATATGGTAAAATACTGAATGATTCGACCTGAACCAAGTGGTGAATGAATCTAAGGGTAGAGGCAATAGGAGATGAGGTCCCAATGGTCGGGATCTCCACGTGGTTCCAGTTCAGATGATCGGGAGCTCCGCTTTGCTACGAAACGCGGAGTGAGCCCCAGTGAAATACGTTACGTTTTGGAGGTGCACATGTAATGGGGCGAGCATAGATCAAAGCTTAGAACTGATAGGTGATGGCTAAGAGGCAGGGTTAATGGGAAGCGGGAAAGGGAATGGTGATTTCATGCTGATGGACTCTGAGGTATCAATCTAAATCCACAGAATATCTAATTGCATCAAAACCGGTGATAAGAGTGTATAGACAAACTCCCCCTCAATCCGTAAATCTTTTCTATCTCATCTGTGATTTCACAGTTTTCTATAGTTTAAGACCTTTGCATAATCCCTATTGATCTAAAGACGATGGGCTTTTTTTCAGTTCCCTCCGGGTCGTAGGCCCTCCGGGCCGGAGGCCGAGGCTCCCGGGTTGGTCTTTTCAGCAACGTATCCATGGGGGAGTTTTGCTCTATCCGCATTGCCCCGATAAATCGGGGCCTGCGGGTTCCCCCACTGATACGTTACGAAAAGACAGCACCCTTCTCTCCGAGCGGGAGGCTCTACGAGCCGGAAGCCACCAGTCACTTCAGAAAAGTCCATAGTCTTTTTATGGATGATGAAAA
>JAWOBA010000250.1:0-37282 GCA_046498285.1 Desulfatiglandales bacterium
TCAATAATTCCATCTACAGGCACGTGGTACTGGAATGGCTGATTGAAATGGGCGTTGATTTGCATCTTTAGTTCGAGTCACCGTTCAGAACGGCGGAGAAGTTCGCGGTGGAGGACATTATAGACCCCAGAGAGACCCGCTACCGGCTTTTCTGCCTGATCGAGGCCGCGCAGAACTACCTGCAGACGGAACTCGGCCCGAAGCCCCACTATGGGGATTTTGGAAGTGAAAACGAAAAATATTTTCCTTATAATTAAACTCCAAAACAGCATGGAATTGTACATTAAGACCGGGTATTATTTATTGATATCAGTGATTATTTTTACTTTTCTTCACTTCATCAAGTTCCTTGCTCATAGGATGCCGCTTGTGGCATAAAATAGCTTTTTACGAAGCCGTCAATTATACATCTGAAATAATCCATGTTATGCATGATTCAGTATAGATCTGCCCAGAGAAAAATATCAAAAGCTCAATGATATACAGGTGCTTAAAGAGATGTATTTATATTTAGAAACAATAAGCGTATTTTACGGTGGTCAGAGTGGCAATTTTTAGCTAAAGGAAATGAAAGAAGGCAAAATCAATAAGAAAATAATAAAAATCTACGGAATTTTTGTAGTATGTGATTTGTGTTTTTCCTCCATGTAATTAGATGGCATATATTATGAGTCAACGATCTTTTTAGATCTTGCTTAAGGTAACATTTAATTTGAGTCAATTCATGCCTTACTGCATTGTTGACATCACTCTTGTCCAAAATCGATTTTTTATTTGGACAGCATTTGAACCTTGTAAGCGCCTAAATAGTATATTAGAATCTCTAAAAGCTTTTTAACGGTCTTATTTAATGCCTTGAGACCTTTGAAAAACCCGGCGATTTTCAGGATACCACGTTGTTTAAACCCAGATTATGCAGTAGGTATCGTCACGAGGGTTGAAAAACCTCAGCGAAACGAGAAGTTGGAGCGATTTTGCGCCGAAGGCATATTTGTAAATATGTTGAGAAGCAAAATCGTGAAAAGATCGTTGCAGCAAGGTTTTTCAGGTCGCAGCAGGTGGCTACTGCATAATCTGGGTTAAATAAACCACAAGGCACAAAGAGCACCAAGGAAAGATTGTATGTCCGGCGGGGTAAACGCCGGACATACATAGTTTCCTCTAAGGGGCAGTCCTTGCTTTGTGTACCTTGTGGTTCAAAAAAGGGAATAAGTCAACGAAGTCAACCATGTCCCTGAGATCCCGATTTATCGGGGCAATGCGGATAGAGCAAAACTCCCCCATGGATACGTTGCTGAAAAGACCAGCCCGGGAGCCTTGGAGCTGGAAAAAAGCCCATAGCCTTTAGATAAATAGGGGTTATGCAAAGGTTTCGCCTTTTAGGGATTAACGTGTATTAAAAATGCCCATCGTTGAATGTCACCGGTTTTGGACAGCATTTTCAGAAAAGGACAACATGAAATTGAAATATATGGCTTAAGGGTGATAACTTGTTGATATCCTTGAGCCCCACGTAAAAGATCAGATTATTTTGGACAATAGTGATCAGTACTATAGGTTAATGCTCTTGCAAAAAATCTTTTTTACTCGCTCATGATGCCTATTTTTGGATTCATACAGTACTTCGCTTCATTTTACAAACTTGGCTTAAAGGGCTCACCCAGTTTGGAATTTTTAACCAGAAACAAGACAGCGGGACCCTCATGAGGGTCCGCAAGGCGAGCCTGCAATCAAGAGACAATAAGTTTTAGGCACATACCATGCGTTTTATTGGAGACTTTCATATTCATTCCCATTATTCCATTGCAACCAGTAGTAGCCTTACCCCAGAGAATTTGGATCTCTGGGCACACCGCAAGGGTATCCAGGTGATTGGAACAGGCGATATATTTCATCCAGCCTGGTACCAGGAGGTACAAGAGAAGATGGTACCGGCAGAGGATGGTCTCTATAAACTCAAAGATGAATATTGTATAAAAAAAGACTACCTTGTTCCTTCATCTGATCACACAGTTAGGTTTGTGCTTTCAGGAGAAATAAGCAGTATCTATAAAAAAAATGGCAAAGTCAGAAAGGTGCATAATCTTATCTTGTCCTCATCATTTGATGCTGTAAAGAAGATACAAAGGAAGCTCGAAACAGTGGGTAATATTAGCTCTGATGGCAGACCCATACTTGGATTACCTTCAAAGCATTTGTTAGAGATAGCACTAGAGGCAGGCGAGGGCACCGTTTTTATCCCTGCTCATATATGGACCCCATGGTTTTCTGTATTGGGGGCAAAAAGTGGGTATGATACGTTTGAAGAATGTTTTGATGATCTCACAGGGAATATTTTTGCCGTTGAGACAGGACTTTCATCCGATCCATCTATGAACTGGCTCTGTTCATTTTTAGATAGATATACACTGGTTTCGAACTCAGATGCCCATTCACCAGAAAAGTTAGGGCGGGAAGCGAATCTCTTTGACGCAGACCTTTCCTATCCTGGTATCATTTCCGCAATGAAAGGAGATAGAAAAAATACATTCTTGGGAACCGTAGAGTTCTTTCCGCAGGAAGGAAAATATCATTTGGATGGACATAGAAAGTGTGGCATTTGCTGGACACCGCAGGAGACCGTAAAATATAAAGGACTGTGCCCTGTATGTGGTAAGAAGGTAACAGTGGGTGTATTAAATAGGGTTATCCAGCTTGCTGATCGGGTAAATCCCGAATTAAGGGATGATAAAAAACCGTTTTACTCCCTGACTCCCTTGAAAAATATTATTGCAGAGATCAAAGGAGTTGGGGCACACAGCAAAGCGGTGAATGCTAAGTATGAGGAACTATTACGCAAGGGAGGATCAGAATTTTCAATTCTTCTTGATCTTCCTTTTGAGCAGATCAAAGAAATTGGGGATGAAATATTAGTAGAGGGCATCAGGAGGCTTAGAGATAGAAAGGTATACATTGAGGAGGGATATGACGGTAAATTTGGCCGGATAACGGTTTTTTCCCCTGGAGAAATTCAGTCTCTCTCATCCCAGATATCCTTTTTTGACCAGGTATATAAAAAGCCAGATAAAACAAGTATCAATGCAGACACTTTACATCTACGAGTCGATGAAAAAAGACTGGAGGTCGCTCGAGAGGAAAGGGAAAAACGGTCTCATGAAACGACTCATGGGATCGACTTGAATCGCATACAAAAAGAGGCGATACATCATTATAGGGGGCCGTGTCTGATTCTGGCAGGTCCAGGAACAGGAAAGACATTAACCTTAACAATGAGGATAATACATCTTATAGCATCCCGGGGAGTAGACCCGAAAAATATTCTGGCTATCACTTTCACCAATAAGGCAGCAGAGGAGGTGAAAAAGCGAATTAGAAATGGCTTGAATGATGCAAGGATACTAACAAAAATTACAGTCAGCACTTTTCACTCCTTTGGTTTGTCTTTGTTAAAAAAGCATGCACATCACTTTGGAAGATCCCCGGAATTCTCTATTATTGGCGATGATGAAAAGGCCTATATTTTTTTGTCATCACTGGGCGTAAAAAACAAGGAAATTCATAATATTACCGAACAGATCCGCCTGATAAAAAACAAGTTGCAAATGCCTTCAGAGCTTGTGGACAGAGAGCTTGCATACCTTTATGCTGCATATGAAGACAGGTTAAAAAAAGAAGATGCTTTTGATATCGATGATCTTGTGGTGTGCCCGGTGAGACTCCTCCAGGATAGCAGTGATACACGGCAGGTAATTCAAGAAACATACCCATGGGTATGTATTGATGAATATCAGGACATAAATTTTGTCCAATATAAACTGATCAGGCTTCTTGCGCCTGAAGAGGACTCTAATATTTTTGCTATCGGTGACCCTGATCAGGCCATCTATGGGTTTAGAGGGGCCGATAATATCTTTATTAAACGCTTTAAAGATGACTATCCTTGTGCGGCGATCTATGGGCTTACAACATCCTACCGATGTTCAAAGACAATTCTTGAGGCATCTGGACAGGTTGTAAGACATGGTGAAAAAAACAATCTATTAGAGGGGATAGAAGCGGGTGTATCAATTGATATTCGTGAGTGCGCTACTGAAAAAAGCGAAGCAGAGTTTGTAGCTAGAACTATAGAAAGGCTGATGGGGGGAGTGAGATTTTTCTCTTTTGATAGCCAGATTACCGATGGCGGTGAGGAGAACGAGGCAATCTCTTTTTCTGACTTTGGTGTTTTCTTCAGGCTTTCAAGAATGGCTCCAGATATCATTAAGGCAATGAATGACCACGGTATTCCATATCAGCTAGTAGGAGAGAAACCCTTTTTCAAGCAAGAGCCAGTAAACACTGTGATAGACATTCTTCGTTGTATTATCATGCCCTCTAATAGCCTATTGAATCAGAGACTCAAGGAAAAACAGATCAAGGGTTTATCTGAATCTGCCATTCTACAAATAAAACGGAATGCAAATATACAATCAATAGAGGGATATCTTCTCGAAATAATTACACTTTTCTTTCCTGACTTTGTGGTATCTCATCAAGATGCTATTGATAGGCTTCTATCTTTATCAAAAGAATATGGCTCAGACATTCCTTCATTTCTCTCATTGCTCCAGTTAGGGACCCCGTCTGATACCTACAATGCATCGACAGAGCAGGTTGCCCTTATGACGATTCATGCCGCAAAGGGCCTGGAGTTTTCTCATGTTTTTGTCGTAGGCTGCGAGGATGGTATTTTGCCATATGCCCTTTTTTCTAATGATGCCTCTGATATTGAAGAAGAAAGAAGACTCTTGTATGTGGCTATGACAAGGGCTAAGAGAACACTGTATTTATCACATGCAAAGAGGAGAAATCTTTTTGGTAATTCTTTACATCTGTCTATTTCCCCATTTTTAAAAAATATCAAGGAAGAGTTAATTACGAGAGGGGAGGTGGAGAAAGGGAAGAACAAAGTACGGAATAAGCAGCTGTCATTTTTTTCATAAATATTTCTTTTGATTTCCTGGAAAAGAAAGTAAAATTAATAAAAGAGCCTACCCAAGGAAAAAACCCTACTAGATATCTGAGCTTTATGCATATATGGTATGCGAGGAGAAGAGACATAATTAACCGCTGCACTTTAGTTTTTTACCGGAAGGGGTGGGAATGACGATGGCTCATCAATTGTTTCGTTTTGTAGCCCTATACGAAAGGACGAGATCGTTGGCCTTTGTGGAAACAAGCATATGCAGAACAATAGCAGCAATGATAATAAAATAGTACAACTAGAACAGGTTCGAAAGTCCAGAAGAGAAGAGGGCGCCATTTTTGATATCCTAAGAGACACCAAGAAGATAGCTATGGCTATACAACAGAGAACATGTGCCCTCTGCAATGCCACGAAAATGTGTGTTAATAGGACTGGACTCTGTGCTGCATGTTATTTAAACCTTAGCCCTCAAGAAAAGAAGATTGCAGATGAAGAGGCGAGGCATAAGAAAATTGAACTTAAAGTAACTGATGATCGTTGGGAGGAGACATAGGAAGTTTTCGGGTACTATTTTGCACGGGTAAATTCCGTACCATAGCCTTTATTCTTTGACCTCTGCAAGCTAAATCCTTTATAGATCAGGTGCAACCCAAATATCTATAGCTTTCCCAGTTTATCCAGGTAGTGGATCACCCTTAAACTTTTCTTTTCCAGTTGAAAAGGGACAGTCCCCTGAAACCCTCGCCAATGCTGAATCGTTCTTTGAAAATCTCAGAAATGTGGCGCCACAGGATTCTATGATATTCCTTGACACAGCGTGATGAGACCTTTGAAAAACCTGGCGATTTTCAGGATACCACGTTGTTTTAAATAAACCACAAAGATGCTCACAACTGTCAGGCCCTTGCTGCATCCTTAAAAGAGAGAATCAAAAAAGGTCCCGCAACACTGGTCGGCAACAAGGGATATCAAAATGAAGCATGATAGCGTTACCATTGATCAAGAAAGGATAGCATTTGATTCCCGGTTCGATGGGAAATGGGTGCTCAAGACCCATACTGATGTACCAGCCGGGCAGGGAGCATGAAAGCACAAAGGACCCTGGCAGGTGGAAAAGAGGCCTTTCAGCGGGTAGTCATCGAAGATCACGGGAAATCCTGAGCCTTGAGAACGGAATGCAGGGATACATGCGGCGAGACCTTTGAAAAACCCGGCGATTTTCACCACCCTCAAAAAGACGATGGACTTTTTTGAAGTGACTGGTGGAAGGGTGCTGTCTTTTCGTAGCGTATCAGTGGGGGAACCCGCAGGCCCCGATTTATCGGGGCAATGCGGAGGGGGCAAAACTCCCCCATGGATACGTTGCTGAAAAGACCAGCCCGGGAGCCTTGGAACTGAAAAAAAGCCCATCGTCTTTAGATCAAGAGGGGTTATGCAAAGGTCTCGCGGCAAGATCTTTCAGGCTGTTGGTGTTGCCATCCCTCCTAACATTCGGGAAATATACCATAGGTCAGGGAGCACTATAATTTATGGTGCCAGGAACTTGTTGGCCATATCCATGTCCCTGATGATATACAACTGTTTTTTCTAACTGGGAAAGATCAGTTTGGGACTCACCTATTCATTTATGACCGTTCATATTTAACCCAGATTATGCAGTAGGTATCGTCACGAGGGTTGAAAAACCTCAGCGAAACGAGAAGTTGGAGCGATTTTGCGCCGAAGGCATATTTGTAAATATGTTGAGAAGCAAAATCGTGAAAAGATCGTTGCAGCAAGGTTTTTCAGGTCGCAGCAGGTGGCTACTGCATAATCTGGGTTTAATACAGTTGCTATAATTTTTAAGGCCTGACCTTTCGTGGTTTCGGTTTTCAAGGTTGACATAGGTTGGGAAAGACTGCATGAGATGCAGAAAGAAAGTTATTGATTAATCAAATGGTGTCAGAATCTGATAAGCATTGTTTGTTACCAAAATTGTTTGTTCGAATTGGGCAGAAAGGCTTCCATCATCTGTAACAACTGTCCAATTATCAGAAAGAACATGAAGATTGTGTGTTCCGAGATTTATCATGGGCTCTATCGTAAATACCATACCAGGAACAAGCTGAATACCCTGGCCTTTCTTACCAAAGTGGGGAATTTGTGGTGGTTCATGAAACTCAAATCCAACACCATGACCTACATATTCCCTTACAACTGAACATCCTTGGCTTTCTGCGTATCGCTGAATAGCATAGCCAATATCGCCAACCCTGTTTTTTGGTTTAACCATAAGAATTCCCTGTTGGAGACATTCTCTTGCAACAGACACTATTTTTTTTGCATCTTCGCCACAAGCTCCCACAAAAAATGTTTTACTCGTATCCGCGTAATATCCTCCCAATATAGGAGTAACATCAACATTTACAATATCGCCATCCTGCAAAACAGTTTCGTCAGGTATCCCATGACAGATAACATCATTGATAGAGGTGCACACACTTTTGGGAAAGCCATTGTAATTAAGAGGTGCGGATATGGCATTATGTTTTTTGGTGAATTCATCCACAAGGGAGTTGATATAATTGGTTGTAATTCCAGGTTTGATATGTTCCTCAACATGATTGAGAATATCTACTGCAAGTCTGCCAGCGTTTTGTATGCCAATGATATCCTTTTTTTCTTTAAGGCTGATATTATAAAGCGTGGCATATTGTGACTTTATTTTTTCAAAGTCGTACAAGGACCATGATTTTTTCAGCTTCCGTTTTAGTTTTTTATAGTTCATATTATATCCATGATCACTCTTGTTCAAAATCGATTTTCTATTTGGACAGCATTTGAACCCTGTAAGCACGTAAATACTATATCTGAATCTCTAAAAGCTCTTTCAAGGTCTTATGTAATGCCTTTCAGGGATTAACGTGCAGTGAAAATGCCCATGGCTGAATGTCAACGGTTTTGCACAGCATGTGCAGGCACAGACAACCTGAATTTCGGCAAGCAAACAGCATCGTGTAAAATCAAATACGTATCTGTCCAAAAACGATGAATGTGAATTATTTTGGACCGCAGTGATCCATGATATTGTAGTGATTATTAGTATGCTTACACATGAAATGAAAAGAATAATAGGGTACATACCATTGGTCAAGAATTTTTATCAAATTTCAGCAATTATTATGCATATGGCCCATTCAGTGATACTAATGACCTGGAACCGTAAGATCTTTTGATCTGTGGAGAATGAATGGGTGATACCTTTAAGTGCTTATAATGGATATAGAAGAATTCAAAATACGAGCGGATATTGATTTTATTCCAGTCCAATCTGGTGGAAGAATGATAATAATGATCCAAGACAGGCTCGGGTTGGTTGAGAAAGGAAAGTTTATTACTCCTGAATTCTATAAACTCATGATCACATTCAATGGAAAAGGATCGATCAGGGATATTCAATCAGATATGATTCGTCAGCAGGGAGGAAGTCTGGTATCAATTGAGGAAGTTCAGGATCTATTTGAACAGCTTGACTCTGCTTATCTTTTGGATAGCCCTCGTTATAGGGAAGCCAGAAGAATGATCATTTCTGATTTTACATCCCAAAAGATACGATATTGCTCTCATGCAGGTCAATCATATCCAAAGAATAAAGAAGAATTACATCAACGATTAGCGAACATTCTTTCAACCCAGCAAGTTCCCTCATTTCCACATGGTAAGATTTTTGCGTTAATAGCTCCGCATATAGATCTGGAGGTGGGTAAGAGAATTTATTCAACCGCATATCAGGCAATAAAAGGTTTGAAACCGGAGAGAATAGTCATTTTGGGCATAGGGCATTCTATGACAAAAGAGATGCTGTCGTTAACGACAAAAACATTTGAAACACCCTTAGGGTCGGCAGAAACTGATGAAAAGGCTGTGATGGAGTTAATGAAATCGGGTAAAGATATACTTTCTGAAAACGATTTTGCCCATAGAGATGAGCATTCAATAGAATTTCAACTCATTTTTCTGCAACATATCCTGAAAGATGTTTCTTTTAAAATCATCCCTATCTTGTGCGGTTCTCTTATCGGATATTTACCTGAATATAACAGAAGGAGATATATATCTATAGGCCATGATTTTCTAACTACTTTAGCGGATTTTATGCAAGATGATGCTACGATTGTAATTGCCGGAGTTGATCTCTCCCATGTTGGCCCAAAATTTGGTCATGATATGCCTGCTTCTTTAATTATCAATGAGTCTGAGAGGCATGATAGACAACTTTTGCAGTATCTTTGCCAGAGGGATGCCGATGGCTTCTGGGCAGAATCAGAAAGACTAAAAGATAAATATAATGTCTGTGGCTTTTCTGCCCTTGCTTGTCTTCTGGAAACACTTCCCCTTAGCTATGGTCACCTATTAGATTATGAAGTCTTCAAGGAAGAACCTACCAGATCAGCGGTTAGTTTTGCCGCAGCTGTGTTTACAAGATAGCCTGGCAGGGTTTAAAAATTTGGTAAGGTAAGATAAGGTAGAGATTAAAGGGGCAATTTAAGAGAAGGGTTCCTGATTAAATTTTCGGTACGCAGAGTAAAGCCTTTGGCAGATAGTAATATAACCACCGATAACAAGCACCCATAAACCTAAAAGAAGGTATTTGGGGAACAATAACATCAGAAATATAGTGAGAACTCGTTCTGGTCTTTGTAAAAGGCCTATTGAGCCAAATTCCAAAAAATTTTCTGCTTTTGCCTTGATATAGCTTGTAATTAAAGAGGCTATAAGTGCTAAGAGGGCAAGGAGAAAGACATTTCTATTTTCGGTATTAAAGGCGTACAAGATAATGGCGCACAGTATTGCGCTGTCAGAAAATCTATCCATCACTGAATCAAAAAAGGCACCAATGGGTTTCGCGGTGTTGTTCCTTCTAGCCAGTGATCCATCAAGGGCATCAAAAAGTGAGAAAAGCATAAAGAGTGAAGCCCCTAATAACCAGTTTTGATAATAGATTAAAATAGATGCCACAAGTGTGCCAAAAAAGGCGATCATGGTAAGGTGGAAAGCTGTGTAGTGATGCCTGATCAAAAAATCTACAAAAGGCCTTGATGCCTTTTCAAAGGGTCGTTTGAGTACATGTATCATTGCTTCAGTTTTTGCTTGATCAATTGAAATAACCTATCTCATCACAGATTTTTATAATAAGCTAAAGGTAGATGCAGGTCAAGTTAATGTTTTATAAGTATACTATTTCTTTTACAAGGTTGACGAACCCGTAAAAAGCTAATTTATGCCGCAAGCGGCATCCTATGAGCAACGAACTGGATGAAGTGAAGAAAAGTAAACATAACCACTGATATCAATAAAGAATAATACAAACGCAACATGCAGATAAAACGACTTCGTTGGAAGTCAAGATTGGAACGGCAAAGTAAAAAGCTCTTCCACCACAGGCGGGACAAATCTTGAAGAATGGGGCGCACCTATCCGTACATTGCTAGGACTGGTTTCTGCATTCTGAGGGTGATTCAGTGTAGATGCCGATATTCTCGTGACTGCCGATTTTTTATGCATTACCCGAAATGGTGGGGGGAATTGGCTCATGAATTGTATTCCACCCAAAAAGGAGAGAGAGTCATTGACATTATGTTGAAAAGTAATGAAAAATAATGAAAAATGATGAAAAATGATTGACAGCATAGAAATAAATTAATATGTATAAAAATTTAATATTCACCGTCAACCTTCAGCTATGCCGAATTTCCAGGACTTGCTTTGCGTATAGATAAGCAAATCAATTCCGTCCCTCGATTCGCTTGATCTGCAACATTTGCAGGGAAAACATGTATGTTTTTTGGCGAGAGGATAGAAAGAAAAAATGTGTCAGCTCTCCCTTGCCCTGTTAGATGCAGAGCCCATGAAACCGGGGTAAAAGGAAACACATCGAGAAAATCACGCTGCATTCCCTGGGGCTTTCCAGTGAATACTGCTTTGCTAGAAGCTCTTTGAGGGTCATTAGCGCCCCACTCTTGTGAGGGATAGCAGCTGAATTTACAAAAAACCAGGAAATTATATAATAATACAAAGGAGCCAGGTACGTTTTTATTATGGCCGCTAAAGTAAAGAGAGGGTTTATAAAGATAAAGCATGAATTATGTAAGGGTTGCTACCTATGTGAATCAGTGTGTCCTCTCGGTCTCATTAGAGTTTCTGATGATATAAACCAGAAAGGGTACTATCCTGCTCATTATACTGAAGAAGGGATACATGACGAAAGTCGTTTGTGCAGGGGTTGTGCACTCTGTGCCATAGTATGTCCTGATATAGCTATCGAGGTGTATCGTGACTGAGAAAATGCTATTGAGGGGTAGTCATGTTATCGCAGAGGCAGCAATCAGGGCTGGTTGTCGCTTTTATTTTGGTTACCCTATAACCCCACAAAATGAGCTAACCGAATATATGGCAACTGCTTTGGCCTCTCTTCCTGAGGGTGTCTTTATCCAGTCAGAGAGCGAATTGGCTGCCATTAATATGGTTATAGGTGTTTCAATGACGGGCAAAAGGGTTATGACCTCTTCATCCAGCCCAGGCATAAGCCTCAAACAGGAAGGCATTTCTTTTTTGGCTGGCCAGGAGCTTCCGGCAGTTATCATTAATACCATGAGAGGGGGGCCTGGATTGGGAAACATTGCCCCTTCCCAAGGAGATTACTTGCAGGCTACAAGAGGTGGTGGTCATGGAGATTATCGGACCATTGTTTTGGCTCCTGCTTCCGGTCAGGAATTGGCCGATTTCACAAGGAAGGCCTTTGAGTATGCCGACAGATACAGGATTCCTGTAATCATTTTAGGTGACGGAATGATGGGTCAAATGATGGAGCCAGTCGAATTTCCAGATCCGATTGATCCCACATTTCTTCCCCCAAAACAGTGGACTCTGGACGGTGCAGAAGGAAGACCAAGCAGGATTATCCGGTCTCTTATACTTGACACCTCTGCCATGGAGGACCATAATTGGAAGCTATTTAGAAAATATGAAATGATAGCAAGAGAGATAACTGAAGCGGAATCCTTTCATACAGATGATGCCCATTTGGCAGTAATCGCTTATGGAACAGCTAGCAGAATAGCAAAGGGTGCAATAAAAAGGGTAAGGGAGATGGGCCTCAAGGTGGGTCTTTTACGGCCTAACACGCTTTGGCCATTTCCAAAAATGGAATTATTGCAGATGAGTAGGACTATACATGATTTTCTTGTCTTTGAGATGAGTACCGGACAGATGTTAGAGGATGTTAAGTTATCCCTAGAAGGCAGGGGCAGGATCCATTTTTATGGCAGACCTGGAGGAGTAATCTCTACGCCTGATGAGATTGCCAAGGTCATAAACAACATATATTTCAAGGAAGGGCTTGAGCAGGGAAATACATGAAACAAGTTTTTGGTAGGCCACAAAGCTTGAAAGATGCAGTTTTTCATTACTGTCCCGGGTGCGGGCACAGCATTATTCATAGACTTATAGCTGAAATTATTGATGAGTTAAAAATACAGGGGAAGGTAATTGGTGTTCCTCCGGCAGGTTGTGCGGTCCTTGCCTATAATTATTTTGATATTGATATGGGAGAAGCTCCACATGGGAGAGGCGCTGCTGTGGCCACAGGAATAAAGAGGTCATTGCCGGATAAGATTGTTTTTTCCTATCAAGGTGACGGGGATATTGCAGCAATCGGAACAGCAGAGACAATCCATGCTGCTAATAGGGGGGAAAATATTACCATAATATTTGTGAATAATGGTGTCTACGGTATGACAGGCGGTCAGATGGCCCCAACAACAATAATAGGACAGATTTCCACTACAACACCTGGTGGAAGGAATAGAGATCGGGATGGTCTACCAATTAATCTAAGTGAAATGCTCGCAATAACCGATGGAAGTGTCTATATTGAACGAACGGCAGTTGATAGCCCAAAGCATATAATTAGTACAAAAAAGGCAATCACAAAGGCCTTTAAAGTACAGATGGCGGATTTAGGATTTTCTCTAATAGAGGTTCTTTCCCCATGCCCTACGAATTTGAAGATGTCACCAGTCCAGGCAAATGAATGGATTGGTTCAACAATGACAACCTATTTCCCTTTAAAGGTCATTAAGGATACCGTTGGGAAATTGTAGTGTGATATCATGTTAATAAAAACGATTTTTTCAGGTTTTGGTGGCCAAGGTGTTTTGATGATGGGCTATATTTTGGCTTTATCTGCTATGCGGAATGGAATGCATGTAACCTATTTGCCTGCGTATGGAGCAGAGGTGCGTGGAGGCACGGCAAATTGCACAGTTTCCATCTCAGATGAGGATATTGCTTCCCCTGTAGCATCTTCTCCAGAGTATGTTATTGCCATGAATAAACCCTCCTTGATCAAGTATGAAGCTCAGATTAAATCCAAGGGAATGCTCTTTATAAATTCAAATTTGGTTGATATCGATCCGAAAAGAGAGGATATATGTGTCTTCAAAATACCTGCCAACACTCTAGCAAAAGAGCTGGGAAGTGATAGGGTTATTAATATGATCATGTTAGGCGCGCTTTCTGCGCAGACAAAGATTACCACAAGCGATTCGCTCATGAATGCCCTAACCGAAGTTGTCAAGTCAAAAAGCTCAAAACAAATGGAGATTAATAAGAAAGGATTAGAAATGGGGGCCAAATACGTTTCTAAAGGGGCATAACTATGACTGTAAAAGAAATTAATGTGACCTTGAAGAACGACCCGGGACAACTCTCGACAGTTAGTGAGATATTAGATTTCAATGGAATTAATATAATCGCCTTTTATGTGAGTACAAAAGGCAGGCAAGGAAGTCTAAGATTTGTAGCCAACGATCCGGATAAGGCTGTAGTTGTATTAAAGGCACAAGGATATAAGATCCGGGTCACAGAGGTAATTGCTTGTGAAATACCGCATCATCCAGGGGGGCTTAATTCCATCCTGAAACCCTTGAAAAAAGAAGGAATTAATATCGCTTATATTTATCCATGTATTTCCTGTGGGTGGACAGAGAATACTGCTATAATTATTCTTGGTGCAATTCCTGCAAATAGGGAACGTATTCTTGATGTGCTAAAAGATAATTGGATCAGGATATTACATGAGGAACTGTATAGATTGTAGTTATTTCTTTGATTTATTACATTAGAGCAATCCGACGAACCCCTGCTCGACTTGCATGAAGGCGAAGCTGACGGCAGGCACGGAATAAACGCAATAAACAGAGGAATTGTGATGGATAATGAAATGTTTTCAATGGTCCTTGACACGCTCAAGAAGATTGAGAGAGAAAAACTAACCATTGAGACAAAGATAGAAATGGACAGGCAGGGTGAATTCCCCGAGGAACTTATTCGTTTTATGCTTGGACCTACTATTGCCCTTCATCTCATTTTTATCCCTTCCGAGTATGGTGGTTTAGGTGCGAGCGCCGGTCAGATTGCATGTATGTCAGAGGAGATGGCCAAGATGGATATGGCTATTGCTACTTCATTTCTGGCAATCTGCCTTGGTATGGACCCAATAAGGGTAGCAGGAACAGAAGAACAAAAAGATATCTTCATTCGGCGAATAGCAGATGAAGGGCTTATTGTTGGTTATGGTGTAACTGAGCCGGAGGCAGGTTCTAATGTACAGGCCCTTAAGACAAAGGCGGACCGAGTACTTGATGAAAGGGGAGACATCAAGGGCTATACACTTCATGGTCAAAAGCAATTTGTCACCAACGGAGGCGTAGCTGATTTATATACCATACTTGCTGATACACCTGAGGGCCCATCTTTTTTCATCGTAGAAAAGGGTACGGAAGGCCTTATACCAGGAGAACATGAAGATAAACATGGTATCAGGGCCTCGAATACTGCACCTGTAACACTTGAAGATGTCTTTGTTCCAGTAGAAAATCTTGTAGGCGGTGTCGAGGGGGCAGGATTAAAGGAAGCAAATAAGGTTTTCGGGTATACCAGGCTTATGGTTGCGACCTTTGGCCTTGCAGCAGGAGTTTCCTCATTAGAAAAGGTTTTAGCCTATGCAAAAGAAAGGGTACAGTTTGGGACCACACTTGTAGAGAAGCAGGGCTATACCCATAAACTTTTAATTCCCAATGCTGTAAGGCTTGAGGCAGCACGGGCTTATATTGAGGAGGTTGCTGAGCGAATTGATTCAGGAGAGGAAGATTTACAGGTAGAGGGTTCCATAGCCAAATATTTTGCTACTGAAGTTGGTGATGCTATGGCCAATGATGGTATTCAGGCCCTTGGAGGTTATGGTTATATCAGGGACTACGAGGTGGAAAAGATTAAAAGAGACGCTAAGATAGCCACCATATTTGAAGGAACAAGTGAGATTCAGCAGAGTATTATTTCTATCTTTCGGTTGAGGAAAACGTTGCATACAAAAGGCAAATATTATCTCGATATGGTAGAAGAGCTGTCAGGCCTCACAGACGAAACTGGCGGACCAATGGTTGCGAGGGCTATTGATTTCCTGAATGAATTCCTTTTGATTGCACGAAGGCTTAAGGTTACCAAATCACAATATTTCATGTTTCTTTTAGCAGACATGATGACATGGCTGGAGGTAGCCAAGGCATTATGTGTTAAGGCAGCAGGCTCAAAAACATGGCAAACAAAACATTCGAATGAGTTTATGGTAGCTGTTTCCCGGCTTTTTGCCAGAGAGGCTGTTGAGAAAGAATATATCCATATATTAAAGATTATGCAAACAGATCACCAGATATATGATGATTTCAAAGAAAAGATCAATTCCCTGGATTTATACAAGGTTTTTGAAGGGATGCTTGCAGATATGGATGTAGTAGCCAGAGAGCTGACAGTATAAGTTCTTATCTAAGCTTCCAGATCGGCTCCCTTTTTTCCTTAAAGGCATTTACACCTTCCAGGGCATCATCAATCGTGCATAGCTCGGCGAATATTTCATCTGAGTATTCCATGGCCTTATCGAATTCCATGTCGGACATAGTATAGAATGCCTGCTTTCCCATCTGAAGAGCTATTGGGCTTTTGGAGACAAGTTTGACAGCAAGATTCATTGCCTCATCCATGAGCTTATCCTGGGGAACGACTTTATTGACCAAACCAATCCTCTCTGCTTTTTCTGCATCCATAAAATCCCCGGTCAACAGCATTTCTAGCGCATGCTTCCTTCCCACAGATCTCGAAAGAGGGACCGCTGGACCCATACAGAAAAGCCCTACATTAATAGCTGTGGTACCTATTCGTGTTCCCTCAGCAACAATAGCCAAGTCTGCCGCAGTTAGCAGACCGGCCCCATTAGCAGCAGCTACCCCATGAGCAGCCACAATAACCGGTTTTACCATGTGGGCAATAGTGATGAATGACTTTTCCATATCTCGTATCCAGTTCCTGTATTCAAGGACGTTCTTCATGGGCAAGACAGAGACATCGATGCCGGCAGAAAAGGCCCGCCCGTTTCCCTTAAGCAAGATCACTCTGATTTCTTTATCCTTATCCATATCAAGCAGTGCCTGATCGAGTTCTCCTGCCAGAGTGGTGGTAAATGTATTGAGTTGATCAGGCCTATTCAGGGTTATAATTCCAATGTAGTTTCCCTTTTCTACAATAATCGTTTCAAAATCCATTTCTCCCCCTTTTTGTATTAGTTCTAGCTATGTAGATATCTTGCCACAAAGTGACTAGGGCAATGAGATTATAGGATTATACTTTATAATAGCTGTTTTAATCCTGATAAATCGGCATTAAAAGTGACGAGAAAACTCGAGACCTTTGCATAACCCCTATTGATCTAAAGACGATGGGCTTTTTAGGGATGGTGAAAATCGCCAGGTTTTTCAAAGGTCTCAACTCCTTTATACTATGTACATTTATCTTACCCGCATTTCATCAGTCAGTCATTTTTTTTGAATCTTTGGAGCTGAATGGATACTAATATTTCTTCTTTATATGTGAGATGGCATGTGAGAGCCTTTGGATTACCATGTCCTGCCCCATAACCTCCATTATCTCAAAAATTCCTGGACTGACTGTCTTTCCTGTCAATGCCACTCGCACCGGTTGTGCTATTGTGCCAAGCTTTACTTGATGCCTTTGCAGGAAGGCGGAAAAGATATTTTCCAATTCATTATGGTCAAAGTTGGGTGCTCCTTTAAGATCCAACAGCAAATCTTCTAACATTTCCACTAGTTCAGGCACTAAAAATTTTTCATCGGCCTGCTTTTCATAGGTGATATCTTGAAAGTAAAAAACAGCATTCTCGGACATATCAAGGAGGGTCTTTGACCTTGCCTTTAACGTTTTTGCAGCACCCTTAACCTTTTCTCTTGGCAAGTTCGAACAGCCAAGTTTGGCAAGAAAGGGTATCAAAAGATCCGCGAGTTTGTCATTATCCTCTTCTCGAATGTATTTTGCATTACAATCGAGAAGTTTTTCCATATTAAAGATACCTGCAGATTTGCCTACATGTTTAAGAGAGAAGAGTTCAATAAGTTCTTGAGTGGTGAATATTTCCTGATCCCCATGGGACCACCCAAGACGAGCCAAAGAGTTCAGGAGGGCATGAGGTAAGAACCCCATATCCTTGTAAGCCATAACGGAAGTTGCCCCATGTCTTTTACTGAGAGGGCTTTTATCTGGGCCGAGGATCATAGGTAGATGGGCATACTGTGGGATTGGTTCACCCAGAGCCTTATAGATAAGGATCTGTCGAGGTGTATTATTTACATGATCATCCCCTCGTATTACATAGTTAATACCCAATGTGCTGTCATCTACCACAACAGCGAAATTATAGGTAAAAGAACCATCAGAACGTTGTAAAATCAGATCATCAAGTTCATCGTTTGCAATACTGATAGTTCCTTTGACTAGATCCTTGAAAATTGTTTTTCCAGAAAGGGGGCTTTTTAATCGAACAACAGCACCTGGGGCCTTCCCAAGACCAAGTTCTCTGCATGTACCGTCATATTTGGGTTTTAATCCCTTTTTTTTTGCCTCTATCCTTTTTCTTTCTAAATCTTCCGGACTACAGTGGCAGTAATAGGCCTTTCCGGATGACAGAAGCTTCTCAATCATTTCATAATAAATCTTTGTTCTTTGGGATTGAAAGTAGGGACCTTCATCCCAATTCAGTCCAAGCCATTGTAATGATTGAATAATAGATTCTATATTTTCATTCGTAGATCGTACCTTATCTGTATCTTCTATCCTGAGTACAAATTTGCCATGATGTTGGCGGGCAAAAAGCCAGTTAAAGAGTGCCGTTCTGGCTCCCCCAATATGAAGAGTACCTGTTGGACTAGGCGGGAATCTGGTAACAACTTGTTTTGTATTCATAGAAATGATCTGTCTTTGATAACTGCCTCAGCCATATCCACCATCACTGTCTTTGGCAGGCGGGCCGACTTATAGACTTGTTATCCTGACTGCAGTTTATAAAACCTTTCATATCTCGTTTTAGTGTTGAGGCTGGGAGGGCGAGCTTCAAATCTTCTAAGATAAAAGGAGCTAGTGGCTAAAAGTTTCTGCTATTTGTTGACCCAACTGGAGGGCCTGCTGATTTATACCCAAAAAAGCAGGTGGCACCCTGCTGCCAAGGACCTTCATGATTGATTCTTGTTTAATCAAGTCAGTTAGTTTAATAAGAGCTCCAAGCATACAGATATTAAAGACAATAGGTTTTCCAATTTCATTCATAACAACTTTATACATATCAAGCTCTATCTGCTTGGCATCCACCTTTTTTTCATGTTTTACATAATGACTATCGGTTAAAAGAAGCCCGCCGGGCCTGATAAGATTAGAAAATTTATTATATGCTTCCTGAGTAAGGCAGACAAGGATATTTGGCTGGATGACCTTGGGAAATCGTATATCAGTATCTGCTATGATCACATCAGATCGGCTGGCTCCTCCCCTGGCCTCTGGACCATATGATTGAGACTGCACTGCATTTAGATTTTCATAAAGAACTGCTGCTTCAGCAAGGATAATGGCAGCTGTTATTATACCCTGGCCACCTGACCCGGAGAAGATAATTCTGCATCTTTCCATAATTTACCCTTTTTGGGAAGCCTTTTCTATAATCTTAGCATATTCAGCACAATATTCAGCTCGCTCTTCCTGTGCAAATATTCCCCGTTCGATCAAATCCGGATTTTTTTCTTTCGCCTCGCTACCTATTGGGGTTGTTTGAGACTTGTAATATTTAAGCATATCTGACGGAGTGGCAAATTTATTCTTTCTACCATAATATGTTGGGCATTGAGAAAGCGCATCAACGACTGAAAAACCCTTATGTGTAATTGCCTTTTCCAGTATCTTGATCATTGAGGTTACATGGTATGCTGTTGTCCTAGCGGCGAATGATGCACCGGCACCCAATACGAGCTTTATAACATCAAATGATTGATCTATATTGCCGAAAGGGGTAGTGGTTGCCAGGTCGCCATACCTAGTGGAAGGTGAATATTGTCCGCCAGTCATACCATAAATGCTGTTGTTCATAATAATTGCAGTAACGTCAATATTACGCCTTGCTGCATGGATAAGGTGATTACCACCAATGGCAAAGGCATCACCATCACCCATGGGGACGATTACGGTAAGCTCCGGCCTGCTGAGTTTAACACCTGTTGCAAAGGCGAGGGCCCTTCCGTGTATAGTGTGGAGGGTATGAAAGTCCAGATACCCACAGATTCTGGAAGAACATCCGATACCGGAGACGACAACAATGTTATTTTTTTCGAGCCCCAAGTTTTCTATTGCCCGGATCATAGACCCCATTATGATGCCATGACCACAGCCAGGGCACCAGATGTGAGGGAAAAACTTTTCTCTTATATAATCTTTCACCGCCATTATTTAGGATCCTTTCCCCTGGATGATTCTAAGGATGTTCAGGACGTCGGTAGGGGTAATAAAGCTACCATCGATTTGGTTAGCCAGAAATATTTTACCAGGATCATCTACAGCTTTTTTTACCTCTTGAAAGATCTGACCCATATTCATCTCCACGACAAGAACGCTATTTGCAGAGGCGCAACTCTTTCTGACAATATCAGAAGGAAATGGCCACAACGTATTGAGCTCCAGTAGTCCAAGCCTTTCACCTCTTGCCCTCCTGTTTTCTACCACATGAAGGGCTGTTCTTGCAGAGGAACCATAAGAGATCAAAAGATAGTCTGCATCATCGATAAAGAATTCCTTTATTCTGGTGATTTCTTGTGTGTGACCTTGTATCTTGTCTACAAGGTGGTGTGTTAATCCATACACGATCTTTGGATTGGTGGAAGGAAAACCCCACATGTCATGCATTAACCCGGTAACATTATAGCGATGGACGCCACCAAAATCAGACATGGGGAGTCGACCATCCTCCCGAGGCAGGTAAGGGTGATAGTCGGTTCCTTCCGGGACTGATGTTTTAAGTCTCTCCACCACATTTATCTCCCCTAATTTTGGCAGTATAAGCTTTTCTCTGGTGTGAGCAACAACTTCATCCAATAGTAAAATAACTGGTGTCCGAAAGGTCTCAGATAGGTTAAAGGCCTCAACTGTCATTGCAAACGTATCCTGATTGTTGGAGGCTGTCATGGCAATAATCGCATGTTCTCCATGGGTTCCCCAGCGTGCCTGCATTACATCTCCCTGGCTCCCGGTTGTGGGAAGACCCGTAGAAGGACCCCCCCTCTGAACATTTACTATGACACAAGGGGTTTCGGTCATTACGGCAAAACCAATTGCCTCTTGTTTGAGAGAAAAACCTGGGCCACTCGTTGCGGTCATAACCTTTTTTCCTGTAAGAGAGGCCCCAATTATGGCACACATGGAAGAGAGCTCATCTTCCATTTGAATGAATTTTCCACCTTTCTTAGGTAGTCGGTAAGCTAGTAGTTCGGCAATTTCTGTTGAAGGAGTAATCGGGTAGCCTGCAAAGAACTCAAGACCGGCATAAATGGCTGCATCAACACAAGCCTCATTCCCCTGTACGAAACACATATTGTTTTTCACCTAAAGACCATCTCCCTATTTGAGATTGAAACCTAGATACTTGGTGTTCGACAAAAGCAATAACATTAACGAGCAATGATTGAATGATATCGAGTATTGAGTTTTAACCATCAAGCATCCAATATAAGCTCAATTGCAAGATCAGGACATCGAAGTTCACACATTCCACACCCATTGCATTTTTCTGGGTAGGCAAGCTTAGCCTTTTCCATCTCATCCATTGCTAAAGCACCTTCTGGACAAAACTCTACGCAAATCCCACATCCTTTGCACCAGTCGGTATTGATAACAGGCTTTTTCACTTTTTTTTTGCTCATCATTGAGCTCATTTATCATATTTGATGTAATTGTCAACTTTTTTTAGCAGGATTAATAATAATTAAACCAAAAGTAACACTATTTGGATATCTAAAAGGAAAAAAACATGCTGGAATTGTTTAAAAAACTCGGAAAATGTTACAAAATAAAAATATCCCTTGACAAAAAGGAAAAAAATAATACTATAGTCGACAATCGACTATTATAGGAGATAAAAGTGATTCATAATACCAATAATAATGAGGAAAGCTGGGAGCGGATTGAAATACGAAGCCTGACGAGTGTTGTTTTGGATACCTTACGTAGAAGGATTCTTGCCGGAGACTATAGACCAGGTCAGAAGATAAATGAATCTGAGATTGCTATAAACTTGGGCATAAGCAGATCACCCGTGCGGGAGGCCTTTAGAATTTTAGAAAGAGATGGTCTGATCACCACATTACCTCGAAAGGGTTCCTATATCACGGGTATAAGCCTGAAGGATTTGGACGAATTGTTTGAAATAAGGCAAATATTAGAATGCTACGCACTGGACTGCATAAAAAAAAGGGCAAAACAATCTCCAGATAAGATGCAGTCGATGGTTGAAGAACTTGATAAAAACCTATTACAAAAACATGATCCTTTTAGTGTCTTTTCAAGTTTTCATTATACCCTCATGGAACTCTCAAACAACGCTCGATTAATGGAGTTATATAATATATTGGCAGTCTCATTAAGAAGATATTGGTTGATTTATCATAGCAAAAAAGGACAAAAAGATGTTTCATTAGAACATCATCAGGACATTGTAAATTACCTTAAACAAGGTGATTATCCTGCTACCAAGCAATTACTTAAAAAACATATTCAGTATGTGAAGGGTATTGTGGGAAAGAGGGTTAAGGAACTTAAATATTCATAAGATAAAAAAATCCCCAATAGCATAGGATTCTTTTTTTAGGAAATATAATCCCTGTCTTTCGAGATAATTATATGGGTTATAAAATCATAGACAGTACGTTTCCTGCGGGCAATTACTACTTCTCCGGCAATGAGGCACTAGCTGAAGGTGCTATAGCTGCCGGCTGTCGGTATTATGGAGGTTATCCCATTACCCCATCAAGTGACATCATGGAGCGAATCTCCGTCAGGTTTAAAGACGTACATGGTGTCTTCATGCAGATGGAAGATGAAATTGCCTCTATCTGTTCAGTGACTGGAGCAGTGTGGGCTGGTGCCAAGGCCATGACAGCTACCTCCGGCCCAGGTTTTTCCCTTATGCAGGAAGGTATTGGGTATGCTGCCCTAACAGAAACCCCTTTGGTAATCGCTGATATTCAGCGGGCCGGACCAGGTACTGGTCAGGCCACAAGGGTGGCCAGCGGTGATCTTATGCAGGCAAAATGGGGTTCCCATGGAGATTATTGTATTATTGCACTTTCTCCATGGTCTGTTCAAGAGATGTATGACCTGACAATAGAGGCCTTTAACTTGGCCGAACAATATCGAGTTCCTGTTTTTATCATGGGAGAGGAGGCAATTGGCCATCTGAGAGAGAGGATGGAGATACCACAGAAGATCACCGTGTGTGATCGGGAAAAATCCCCTGGTTCACCGCCGTTCGGCACCCAAGCCGATGATGGTATTCCACCCATGCCTGCATTCGGTGAGGGAGAAAAACTCTTGGTGACTGGATCTACGCATAATGAAATTGGGATCAGAAAAACCGATGACCCCGAGGTGCACTCACGGCTTGTGAACAGGATTAACAAAAAAATCTTGAATAACAGAGACAAGATTATTCATACTGATACCTACCACCTTGAAGATGCTGAGGTCATTGTGGTTTCCTATGGGTTTACCGCACGAAGTGCACTTTTTGCTATAGAGCAACTTCGAAAGGAAAGGGAAAAGGTTGGCCTCCTGAGACTAAAAACCATCTGGCCTTTTGCTGATGCCATGATTTCTGATATTGGCCAAAGGGCCAAAAGAATCTTTGTCCCAGAAATGAACAGGGGGCAGATTATGGGTGAGGTGATGAAATATGCTCCCTGTGAGGTGATCCCTTACAACCAGACCAATGGGGAAATTATTCATCCCCATACATTAATAAAAGAGCTAAGGAGCCTTTTATAATGGCCAGGGATCTGGAACGATATCTCCGTCCGGGTATTGAATCAACGCCCTTTTGTCCTGGATGTGGGCATGGAATATTAATGAATATCATACTTCGGGCTATTGATGAGAAGAAAATCAATATGGATGAGATGCTTTTTGTCTCTGGCATTGGCTGTGCAGCCTGGATCCCCAGTCCCAATTTCAATGCCGATACCCTTCATACCTTACACGGCCGGGCTATTGCCTTTGCAACAGGGGCAAAGATGTTCAATCCAAAACTCAATGTTATGGTTATAAGCGGAGATGGAGATCTCACCTCCATTGGTGGCAATCACCTTATCCACGCTGCACGCAGAAATATAGACCTCACCGTGATCTGTGCCAACAATATGATCTATGGGATGACCGGCGGGCAGATGGCATCCACATCTCCACTGGGCGCCTTTACTTCCACCACTATGGATGGCAATACCTATCCTCCCTTTGATTTGTGTAAATTAGTGCTTGGCGCTGGTGCTACCTATGTGGCCCGGTATTCAGTAACCCAGCCTTTGGCTTTGCTGGCTGCCATCAAAAAATCTCTTACCATCAGTGGATTTACCTTTATCGAAGTCCTTTCTCCCTGCCCCACGCAATTTGGAAGGAGAAACAAATATGATTCTCCCGCCGATATGCTGAAAGCCTTGATGGCAAGTTGTATTTCTAAAGAAGAGGCGAATAATCTTTCGGAGGATGTATTGAAAGATAAGATTGTTACTGGAGAGTTCAGAAATGGCTAACCTCATACAGATACGTCTTTGTGGCTATGGAGGACAAGGTATGGTTTTGGCTGGAATGATCCTTGGATATGCCGCTATTAATGATGACAAATGGGTTGCCGGATCCAATTTTTATGGGGCTCAAGCCAGAGGTGGTTCTGCCGGGTCCGAAGTGGTTGTATCAAACCATCCCATTGCCTACCCCCATGTAATAAAGGCAGACATCCTTATTGCCTTGTCCCAGACGGCATATGATGCGTATATACAAGACGTGAACGAACAGAATGCCTTTGCCCTCTATGATGATATGATGGTAAAGCCACAAACCATTCATGGTGTGCAGCACATTGGCGTACCAGCAACAAAAAAAGCAATTAATGAGTTAGATAACAAGCAGGTGGCAAATATTATTATGCTTGGGGCATCCGCGGTAATTACCGGGATAGTAACAGAGAAATCGTTGATTTCATCCATTCAGGCAAATGTTGGCCAGCGGTTCAGGGAACTAAATAGAAAGGCCCTTGAGATTGGTTATAGGGTGGGCAACGATATTATACGTTCTTAAATGGTAACATAATAAACCCCGCCCGCCTTGCCTGAAGGCGAAGCCGGTGGCAGGCAGGCAACACATAGAACATGGCAGTAGAAGGAAGAACCCATAAGCCAGTAGTGGATCCAGATTTATGCCAGCGATGCAGTGTTTGTGTCAGGGCATGCCCCGCTGAATTTTTACCTGATCTCAGGTATGATCAGGATACGGTGCGTGGCTATGTCTATAAAAACATTGATTTAGGAACCACTGATCTTCTTCCCCCATGTGTTGCTGCATGCCCCCTTGGCCAGCAGGTGAGGGAATATATTCGCTTGCTATCGGCTGGAAAGGCGAAAGAAGCACTTCTGGTGATACGTCAGGATAACCCACTTCCAGGGGTGTGTGGGTATGTGTGTCACCATCCATGCGAGAATGCCTGTCTTCGAGGCAGTTGGGATGATCCGGTGGCAATTCGGGAGTTAAAACGATACGCAGTTCACTATGAAATTGATAACCACCAAGAGATCGTGGAAGCCCTGAAAGAGCGCCAGTATTCTCCTCAGGGAAAGAAGGTAGTTGTGGTGGGCGCTGGCCCTGCTGGGCTTGCGTGTGCCTTTGAGTTGGTGATGCACGGATATGCAGTCACCATTATGGATGCGCTTGATCAACCTGGTGGCATGCTTGTAGGCGCTATACCCCCCTTTCGTTTACCGAGGCAGGTGATTGCCCATGATGTAGATATCATCCGGTCTCTTGGGGTGACATTTATGCCATCGGTTCGTATTGGTAAGGATGTGACGCTGCAGGAAATAACCGAAGATACTGCAGATGCCTCTATCCTGGCTACTGGTACATGGAAGGATATAACACTCGATGTTGCTGGGGAAGACACCTCAGGATGTCTCAATTGTTTGGATTTTTTACATAACGTGAATGCAGGACATGCCATTCACCTATCAGGCACTGTATTGGTGGTGGGGGGAGGAAATGCAGCGATAGATACTGCTCGAACTGCCTTGAGGATGGGATCAAAACAGGTGATTGTTTTGTATCGTCGAAGTCAGCATGAGATGCCTGCGAATAAAGAGGAGGTTGACACAGCCTTGCATGAGGGGGTGGAGATACAATACATGGTAGCCCCGAAGCGGGTTCTAAGTAAGGAGGGAAAGATAGAGGGTATAGAGTTGATGCGAATGGAGTTAGGTGAGCTTGATGAAACGGGGAGAAAGGTACCTATTCCGATTATCGGAAGTGAGTACATACAAGAGGGGGATTTTGTTATTCGTGCTATTGGGCAGCGTTCAGATATTCCATTTCTACGACAAGAAAGCCTATCTGGGAGGGGAACAATTATACTTAGCAAGGATGGACAGGTAAAGGAATATGATGGGGTCTTTGCTGCTGGAGATATGCTGACAGGACCATCGACTGTGGTTGAGGCTATTGCCTCTGGAAAGGATGCTGCTCAAAATGTTGTACGGTATCTCGAGGGAGAGGAATAAAAGAAATGCTGAATCGAGGCTGTGAACGAGAGAGCAAATCACGGATAGCAAGGAAGATTGATGCCAGCATCGACCTTGAACATCACGTTTCCCTATTGTCTCCCCAAGAGGCAGAATATGAGGCCTCCCGCTGTTTGGGGGCAATGAGCTGTGAGGCATGTGATGTGTGCAGGATAATGTGCCCGGATATGGCTATTACCAGAGATACAATTACCGGACAAATTCTGATTGATCTTGATTATTGTAAGGGATGTGGCATATGTGCATTTGTGTGTCCAAAGGGTGCAATCAGAATGGTTTTAGAAGAAAATTGATGGTTTAACTCAGAGAGCGAAACACGTTTAAAATTCAAAGCATAAGCACAGGAGGGAAGTTTCATGGATGTTAATGTATCTAAACTAGCTAAGGATCTTGCTAGAATTGTGGGTAAAGACAACGTGCATACAGATAAAACAACATCTGTAGTATACGCAAAAGATCCTATGCCTTGGGACGTGGAAGATAAAAATATTCCCTATGCTGTGGTAAGGCCAGCTAACAACCAGGAGATTTCAAAACTCCTAAAATATGCAAATGAAAAATTAATACCAGTGCACATTCATGGATCCGGTACGTCCCTTGTAGGTTTGGCAAGGCCAAAGACAAAGGGACTCGTATTGGACACAGCAAGAATGAAAAAGATAACGGTATATCCGGAAAGAGGCTACTTTGAGGCTGAACCAGGACTTCACCTGGTGCAGGTTAAAAAAGAATTGGCAAGGCACAATGCCCTGCTACCTGTCTTTCCGGGAAGCGAATTAGTGGCTACCATAGGAGGGGCCATAGCGGTAAACACAAGTGCGCATGGGGTTGATGCGGCTTTAGGTAAGCCCGGTGATTTTATACTGGGACTTGAGGTGGTCCTGCCAACAGGAGAAATTATACAAATAGGGACTGAGTCAACAAGAAGAGCAGCAGGAATTGATCCAACTAAATTTTTTATAGGATCAGAAGGTCTCTTAGGTGTATTAACCCTACTAAGAATGAGATTATTACCGCTGCCGTATTTTGAACATATCGTGGCCTACTATAACAAGACAGAAGATATCCTGGATACCGTAATGGAGATGTATAAAAAAGGTATTCATCCTCCTTTATTTTTTGAGTACCTTGATGAGAAGGCAGCTAAAATAGGCTTTGAGGCGGTAGGTCTTAAGGAGCCTGTGGGTGCTGTGACAATGATGAGGGTGCATTGCTGGAACAAAATTGGTAGTGAAAATAAGGCCCAAAACTTTTTAAAATTTTTGAAGACAATGAATCCTATTGAGGCAAAGATTGTCAAGGATATAGAGGAATGGAACAGTATCTGGAGTAGTAGGGCAGAGGCTGGAAATTATATGTATCGCTTGGGAACAACTTTTGGAAGTGAGATTTCCCCCAGAGTAGATAAACTGAAGGATGCCTTTCAAGAGGCACGGTCTCTTATATTAAATTTGGATAATTATAAGGGAAATGAGTTTATTTCCTTTGGTCACATTGGGGCACCTACCATTCATGCGTATGCCTTTATGCCGACCAAGGATATTGCTAGTGAGGTTAAGAAGGCCCTTACAATAGAAGTGAGGGAGAAGACTGAGGATTTGAATATAAAGTATGGAGGGTGCGGCGGAGAATGGGGACTCACTGCCCAGAGGGTATCATTTCTCAAAAAAAAATATGGGAACGATGTCTACGAGGTTTTGGTAAAAATGAAAAAAATCCTTGATCCAAATGACATTCTGAACAGGGGGAATTTGCAGGGATGGATATAAAGGAAAGCCAGTCACTAAGGGATACGTTGCTGAAGGAGATCATAAAATGCAGGGCATGTAGATTCTGTATTGATGTGTGTCCAACATATCAGGCCTCCGAGTGGAATGAGAATATGTCTCCTTATGGGAGACTTCAAATACTAAAATACCTCATTGATGGCATGTTAGATGAAGATGATCCGTTAATATATTCTATTTATTCTTGTTTACAATGTGGCCGCTGCGATCGTTTATGTCAGGCTAAAGGTCAAAATTTGGATGTTTCACATTTAATCCGAATGGGAAAATATCTTCTGTCTCAGGGGCTTGTGAAAAAAGGGAGTAACAATGAAAAGATCTAAAAAGTTTGTCTCTGAGGTATTGTCTGCCCTCAAGGAAAATATTCAAAGAACAGGAGACCCACTTGGTATAAAGAAAGTCTATTGGACGGGGTGGGTTAAAGGGTTTAATCTTAAAAAGGGAGGAGAAACCATACTGCTCACGGCAAGAATGTATCAAATGTTGCCTTATATTATGCAGATTACAGGCCTTGTCGCATCAGCAAAGCCTTTTCTTTCCAGGAATGGCTTTAGAGATATGGTGCATCTCGGTAACCGTATCATGGGGGATAAAATCATACGTTTTAAGGCATTGGGTTCTCGAGAGTTAAAATTAAAAAGTAATCATGTGCTAAGGGGAATAGTCAGCGCATTAGATAATATAGGTCAGAGACCTGCATACCTGTATGAGGATGAGCCATATAGTGGTGTTTTATTGTATGATCTAGGTCTGGATGAATATATTGAAGACCATATAAAGAATGTCTATACCCTACTCAAAAGCTATAAGGTAAAAAAAGTGATAGGAGTCGATCCACATACCGTTTTTATGTTGAAGGAGATTTATCCAAAGTATATTGACAATTACGATATCGAGGTACAGCACTATTTAGAGATTCTTTCAGAAAATGAGGGGGTAGTAAAAAAACCCTGCAATGAAAACTCTGAAAAGGATTTTGTAATCCATGATTCTTGCTATATGGCAAGGGAATTGGGAATAATTGAGCAAGTAAGAAGACTATCGGTGAGCCTTGGCATAACCATTATGGAACCTGAAAATACTAAATTAGACACCGCATGTTGCGGAGGCCCGATTGAGTATGCCTTTCGAGATCTGACTGAGAAGGTGTCAAGAGCACGCATACAGGAATTATCTGCCATTTCTAAAAATATAATTGTCGAATGCCCCATATGCCTTATTAATTTGAGAAAATATGAGAAGGAAATGGGCATCAAGGTATGGGATATTGGAGAGCTTCTCTTTGAAGCATTAGACTGTGCATAGAGCCCTGAAAAGTAGATTGTTTGATACCAACAAAACCAATAACCTCAACAAACCATGCTATGAGCACAAGTCAACTATTCGATGCGGGGGCCGATCAATATGATCGTCAAAGACGTATTGTAATTCCCTGTTTCAATGATTTCTATCAAACAGCAATTGATCTTATTCCCTTTAACACATCTGATTTTTTTGCATTCCTGGATCTGGGAGCAGGCACTGGCTTGCTTACGGCATTTATTATCAATGCTTTTCCAAATGCAACTGCTACCCTCATAGATCTTTCCGATAAAATGCTTGAAAAAGCAAGAGAGCGTTTTTCATCAAAAAAACGGGTGTCTTTTCTCACTCAGGATTATGCTCATGCACCACTTCCACAAAACCATGATCTTATTGTCTCGGCTATGTCCATACATCACCTTTCGGACAATGAAAAACAATCTCTTTATCAGAGAGTGTTTGACGCCCTGAAATGTGAAGGAGTTTTTATCAATGCAGACCTGGTGAAAGGAGATACAGATAAAATCGAGAAGAAATATCAGGATACGTGGATGAAATGGATAAAAGAGGCAGGTCTGAGTGGGAATGAATTAGTAAAAATTATCGATAGAATGCAATATGATACACCTTCTTCTCTTATCATTCAGTTACAGTGGTTAAGGGAAATCGGTTTCGAAGACGTCGATTGCTATTATAAATATTTCAATTTTGCCGTGTATTCAGGAAAAAAATGTCTATGATTGCATCTGCAATCCTCTGAAGGAGAGAAATCAATATACCCACTATATAGCAGAAAAGGTTGATATACTGCAATGTCTATCTAAAATCGGTAGCCTTAAAACGGAGAATAAACATGGATTTGATATATCAACTCGTGAGAAATGTGCTTGAAACGAGGTACGAGGATTTACCATTATTGGCAATAGAAGCTGCTAAAAGGTCTCTACTCGATACACTTGGATGCCTTATTCTTGGCAGCTCTACTTCAGAAGCCGAAAAGATAGTGTGCTTTGCCCTGGATTATGGTGGTAAAAAAGAATCTACTATTATGATTTATGGTGGAAAAGTCCCTGCTTTTCATGCTGCCTTGGCAAACTGCACAATGGCACGGGCCATGGATTTTGATGATGTCTTCGAGGGTGGAGAAGGCAAGGGGGTAGGGGGCCATATCGGAGCTACGTTTGTTCCAGTCACATTTGCTTTTGCAGAATATGCTGATAGACCTGTAACTGGTAAAGATTTTATCCTGGCAAATGTTTTGGGTTCAGATATTTCATGTAGACTTCGCATGTCTGCTACCAAGTACCATGGGTGGCAGGGTGAAACCTATGCCCCCTTTGGTGTAGTTGCTACAGGAGGAAGACTTCTTGGCTTGGATGAAGAGTTGATTACCAATGCGATGGGCATAGCCTATACTCAATGTTCGGGCAGTGCCCAGGGTTATGAAGAAGGAGCTTCCACTGTTCCGGTACAACAAGGATTTGGCGCAAGGGCAGGAGTTTTGGCAGTAATATTAGCTCAAAGAGGTTTTACAGGCTCCAAGAATGTTTTGCAGGGCACATATGGTTTTTATCCGGTATATGATCGAAATGAATATGATGCAGACATGGTCATTCATGAGCTGGGAGAGAGATTTGAGTCAGCATATGTCAGCATAAAACCTTATCCGAGCGGTAAGGGCACCCATATTCCAATTGATGCAACAATGAAGCTAATGAAAGAAAATCAGATAAGCCCAGCAGATATTAAGGAGATTATCGTTCATACCAGTGCCTTTGTTTATAATGCATGCGGAAAAGGCGACAACAAATATCATCCACAAACTGTTAGAGATGCTCATTTCAGCGTCCCTTATGCAGTAGCTAATGCCGCTATAAGAGGAGGTTTGGAGCTGGACCACCTCACTGAGGAAGCTATCAAGAATAAGGACATTTTAGATCTTACACAGCGTGTAAAGGTGGTAATTGATCCAAACTTAGATAAAATTGCTACAATACCTCCGAACAAAGTGGAGCTTATAACAAAAAGTGGCACCACATACTCTGCCTATTTAGAATATGTTAAAGGCCATCCTAAAAAACCAATGACTATGGAAGACTGTATTGAGAAATTTAAAAAATGTCTTCTTTATTCAGAAAGGTCCTTCAGTGAGGAAAATACAAATAGATTGATACAGATGATTGTAGAGCTTGAAAATCTTAAGGATATTAGCCCCATTATCAATGCTATGATAGAGTTAAAGTAGCTGTTATTAGTCTATGACAGGAAAGTTCTTTTGAAAAGCAATGGGTTAAGTATGCAAGAACTAATCTGCTTTTAAAAATTACTACAGAGTAGAAATATCAGGATATGTGGATGAAGAGGCAGGCCTAAGTTAGGAAAATTGAATTGTTAAGAATTATCAATAGATTGCAGTACGATACACCTTCTTCTCTTATCATCCAGCTACCGTGGCTAAGGGAAACAGGCTTTGAAGACATGGATTGCTATTATAGATATTTCAATTTTGCCGTGTATTCAGGAAGAAAAACGACATTACAAATGGTTAATTCTCCAGGATGAAGAATAATCTTTTAAAAAACCGTTGATCTTGCGGTAGATAAGTACATTTGTGATGTGAAGGCACCCTGAAGGAATACTGGAGACAAAGAATGGTTAAGACAGAGAACTTAATTGATTATATATTTTCAGCTCGGTATGAAGATTTACCTGAAAAGGTGGTTTTAGCTGGAAAACGGCTCATCATGAATACCTTCGGTGCCATCCTTGGTGGTTCGAAAGCGGAAGGTGTAAGAGAGATAGCGGAACTGGTCAGAAAATGGGGAGGGATGAAAGAAAGCTCCATTTTTCTTTATAGTTCCAAAGTGCCTGCTCATGAGGCAGTTTTGGTTAATGCTACTATGGCTCGTGCCCTCGATTTTGATGAATTTAATTTACAGACAGGGATGCATAGCGGTGCAACTGTTGTGCCAGTGGCATTAGGAGCGGCAGAAACATGCGGTAAGGTTGATGGCAAAAAACTCATTACGGCTGTAGTTATCGGGGCAGAGATTATGTGCAGAATGCGTCTTGTGCCTGATCTTTGCATAGGAGTTAGTGGGTGGGCAGGAGAGGTGTATGGAGCTTTTGGTAGTGCTATCACTGCTGGAAAGGTGATGGGACTTACCAGAAAGGAAATGGGGCATGCATTAGGACTGGCATATAGTCAAGCCGCAGGAAATGCCCAGTCGATCTACGATGGCACATTGGCTACTCGGATACAACAGGGTTTTTCAGCACGAGCAGGGCTTTTTTCCACCATATTGGCAGCAAATGGAATAACAGGACCCCAGGATTTTCTAGAAGGAAGAGCCGGTTTTTATCCGGTGTATTATCGGGGGATGGACTATGATGTGAGCCGGCTTTTTGCCGGTATAGGTGAAAAATACGAGTTCTTAAATATAGCTACTAAGCCTTATCCATGTTGTGGATTTTTGATGGCTCCTATTGAGAATGTGATTGATTGTATGCACCAAAATAATTTGAATGCGCGAGATGTTGATAGAGTTATAGTTCGTGTTAATCAGCAAATGTATAATACAGTTTGCACACCTCCTGAAACAAAATATAGACCACGAACAGGAGTCGATGCAATGTTTAGCCTGCCATATGTCGTGGCTACAGCCATCACACATGATGATGTGTCGTTAGATGATTTCTCTGCCCAGTCAATTACAGATCTAGAGCGCCTTCAGATGGCTGACAAGATAGAAATCATAATAGATGAAGCTATTGATCGGGAAAGCAAGGAGTTAAATCTTGCCTTGTCCCTGCACGAGCTTGAGATTGCGACAGTGAAGGGTCAGCATTTTTCGCAGAAGCTATATTATCCCAAGGGTTTTCCACAAAAACCTATGACTATTGAGGAATTCACTGAGAAGGCTAAAAAATGTGCTCATTATGCAATAAAGCCTTTTCCTGACACAAGAATAGAGGATGTCAAAGAGTTAGTTGAACATCTAGAGGATCAGGATGACACGAGAATTCTCATAGCGCTTTTATTTTAGTGAAGGGAGGTGATGAAAAAACTGTAGTTTTCTTATCATCAGAGTCAATAATTGGAAACGATAACAGGATGTTGTTTGGATTTAGTTATATAATAACAGCATCCAAAAGATGAGAAGGAGGGATAAGCATATGTCAACGTTAAAAAAGTTAGGTATTTTTGTTTTGAGTGTAGGATTGGTAGTAGGCTTTTTTGGTTTTGATCAAGTTGCTGCAGCAAAAGAGGGAGATCCGGTAATACTCCGGGTAGCCTACCCATCTGCTGATCGCGGCTTTGCACCTGAGATGATAAAATGGTGGGGCTCAAATGTTGAGAAGCGTGCTGAAGGGGAAATTAAAGTGGAATATTACTGGGGGGGACTCCTCGGTACCAGCAAAGAGATGCTTTATTCGATTGAACGAGGTATCTGTGATGTTGGGGTAATTTTTCCTATGTACTTTGAAAAGGAGTTACCGCTTGCTACGGTCAATACCTGTTTAATTGGTACCTTTGAGAATGATCCTGTTCTCACTTCGAGGGCGTGGTGGCAATTAGTAAAGGAATTTCCTGAGATTTCTGGTGAGTGGGAAGCTCATAACCAAAAGCTCTTGATAGGCTGGGAGGTAGGCCCCTATCTCTGGATGTCCAAAAAACCGATAAAGGCTCTTGAGGATCTAAAAAGGCTGAAATTCGGAGTATGGGGTGGCAAAGGACCTCGAGAGTTGTGCGACGATCTTGGTAGCATACCAATTGCTATACCCTCTGTCGAGGTTTATGATGCACTAGATAAAGGAACTATGGATGGCAGGGCTTGTACAACTCCGATGATGGTTACCTATAAGTATTATGAAGTATGTAAATTTGTGACTGACATAGGTAATGGAACTACAGGTTCCCCCGTTTATGCTATGTCCATTAATCTAGATAAATGGAAATCAATACCCGCTGATCTCCAGAAAACTATTTTGGACGTAAGTGAAGACTGGTGGACTTATTTTGAGAAGAGGGTAACTGAAACACAAGATAAAGACAAAGTATTCCTTGAAGGCAAAGGCATGACTTTTCTTGAATTTAGTGATGCAGATAAAATGAAGGTTCAATCATTACCTGTTTTTCAAAGATACAAAGACAAGTATATCAAGAGAGCTAAGGGCCAAGAGCAGCTTGCAGAAGAAATCTACCATCGTTGTAAAGAACTGCTCAAGTAAAATAATGCATAACAAAAAGATTTTGGGGGTAAGCATGCATATTACACCCCCAGCTTCGCAAGTTTGAGTCCATCTATTTAGAAAGGACGCCCACGTTGAAAGCAATAGTGGAAATAGTAAATTCGTATATCACAAAGATTGGTGAGTTTCTGTCAACCATAGCGGGTTGGGCTGTTTTCATCATGATGAGTATTGTGGTGATTGATGTGTTCATGCTTGCAACCCATTTGGGGTCGCTGCAAGTTAAGGTGGAACTGGCCGAAATGCTGATGATTGTCATTATATTTGGAGCTTTTGCCTATGCTGATATTCTAGACAAGCATGTTACCGCAACTATAATAGTTTCACGCTTTCCAACTAGGTGGAGGGCTCTATCCGATTTCTTTAGCTATAGCATTAGTTTATTTACCTGCATTGTATTTACATGGCAGGTGTTCCTTTATGCACAACGAATGACAGCCATAAGAAAATCTTGTCTCAGCTCTGATCTACCATATTATCCATTTACATGGTTTGCTGTTATTGGATTTCTTCTCCTGGACATGCGGTATCTTATTCGTATGGTGATAAACATTTATAAAGTCTTTGAAAAGAGAGGATCATGCTAACGCCGCCAGTAGTGGGAATAATAGGCATTATTATATTGTTTCTCCTGATCCTATTTGGGGTTCCTATAGCTGTGAGTTCTGCAGTTGTTGGTTTTTTCGGCTGTGTTGTGCTGATAGGCCTTAAGCCAGCACTTGGCATCATGTACCTCATACCGATTGATGAGGTAGCAACGTATTCGTTGAGTGTCATTCCTCTCTTTATTCTCATGGGTGTCTTCGCATTGCGAGGGGGTATTGGGCACGAACTATATGATGCATGTGTGAAATGGTTTGGGCGTCTTCCTGGTGGGCTGGCTATGGCTACCACTGCCGCCAACGCCCTTTTTGGTGCATGCTCAGGCTCAAGTTTAGCTGCAGCTGCCACCTTTACGAAACTATCAATGCCGGAGATGTCTGCCTATAATTATCACCCGAGACTTTCCACCGGAGTAATAGCAGCTAGCGGGACTATGGCAGCTATGATACCCCCCAGTGGTATGATGGTGATTTTTTGTACCTTTGCAGATGTTTCTCTTGGCAAGATATTGGTTGCTGGAGTTATTCCAGGTATTTTGTCAGCCGTTATATATATGACCTCAATTTATGTCAGATCGCGCATTAGCCCCACACTTGGGCCTGCTGTATTAATAAAGGTATCACTGAAAGAAAAGATGATTGCTCTCAGATATCTGCTGACCGTTGCAATAGTTTTTATGGTTCTCCTTGGCGGCATCTATTTTGGAATATTCAGTCCTACCGAAGGTGGAGCTGCTGGTGCTTTTGTAGTATTTCTTATTGTTTTATTTCGGAAAAAATTACGCTGGGGTAATCTCATTGTGGCTCTTGAGGAGACGGTTACGACGAGTGCCATGATTTTTTTTATTATTGTGGGAGCAATGGTTTTTGCACAATTCCTTGCTGTCAGCCGCTTGCCTAGTTTTTTTATAGATGTAGTAACATCACGGGCAGTACACCCATTGCTTGTGGTACTAATGATTCTTTTGATATATGTGCTTTTAGGAACGTTTTTAGACGCGGTAGCGATGATGGCTCTGACATTACCCATCCTTTTTCCATTAACTGAATCTATCGGAATCGATGGAGTATGGTTTGGTATTATGGTGATTAAGATGACAGAGATAGCACTCATCACCCCTCCATTAGGATTGAATGTATATGTAGTCAAAGGTTTAGCACCAAAGGACACCCGACTTGAGGATATATTTATGGGTATTTTACCATTTCTGCTCATGGATCTTGTCACGCTCGCCCTGATCTTTATTTTTCCTCAAATTGTTCTTTGGCTACCAGGTACGATGGGATCATGATATCAAGAGACATTGTCCAAATAAATGGACCGGATGGATGCCAAAAGAGTTAGCAAAATTTCCAGAGTGTGCGGAGTGTAATATTTAAATGTAAAATATATACCAAGAAGATATGCATGGACCTGTTTTTTGCCCTACCATAAATTTTGGTACAATTGTTAAAGAATCTCTTGCAGAATATGAGGGACCTGAGATAAAGGAATTTGCCTTATAGGCTACTAGCCAGGAGAGTCAATGTTATGCAGGTAGGGGAGAACAACATCCCTATATTGTGTGCCCTACAAACATAGGATCCAGGAAACAATTGAATTCTTCAATAAATTTGGGTGCAAAGGACTGGGGATTGCCTTTCGTGGGGCCTTGGAAATGAGACGAGGACTTTGTCGGAGATATTGATTTGAGGCGGCATAAGTCATTTGCATGGTTGGGAGAACACCCAAAGGGTTTCTTGGCATACAAGAAGATCAGAAGGGTAGCACAGGTGAATTTGAGTCTATCTGGAGTACCATAACCCAGGTAAAATTCTTAAATAAGGATGAAACAGAGTTCACTATGGTTTTTGGATTATGTGTTGGTCATGATTCTCTTTTTATGCGTTACTCTAATGCTCTTGACACGAGACCTTTGAAAAACCTGGCGATTTTGATCATCCTCAAAAAGACGATGGACTTTTTTGAAGTGACTGGTGGCCTCCGGCCCCCTTTTTTCCTGTAAAGCCGGACCCCGGAAAAAGAAAATATCTGATCATTATTGCATTTATGATCGGCTTTATTCTGCCGGCATTTGTCATCATAACCATGGAATTTCTGGATCAGACAATTAAAAC
>JAWOBA010000257.1:0-2537 GCA_046498285.1 Desulfatiglandales bacterium
CAAACTGCTGCTATGCGAAAAAGCCGGATTCAAAGTAACCCTGACCCGTGATGCCGATCGCTACATTTCCCTGGAAGAACGTACGGCCATCGCCAATTCACACAAAGCCGATCTTTTCATTTCCATTCACCTGAACGCGGCCCCCAATAAAAAAGCCCGGGGGGTTGAAACCTACTATCTCAGTTTCACCACCGATCCGTGGGCCACCCAGGTGGCTGCCCAGGAAAACGCCGTCAGCACCAAATCGATCGGTGAGATGAAATCCCTGATCGAGAAAATCATGCAGAACTCGAAAGTATCGGAATCCAAAGAACTGGCCGCGTGCGTGCAGAAAAACCTTTCCGATACCCTGAGAAAACAACACAAACAGGTCGCGAACCTGGGCGTGAAAAAGGCGCCTTTTTACGTGTTGGCCGGAGCGGAAATGCCTTCCATTCTCGTGGAAGCCTCGTTCCTGAGCAACTAGCATGTGCAGGCACAGACAGCCTGAATTTCCGCACGCGAACAGCATCGTGTAAAATCAAATACGTATCTGCCCAAAAACAATGGATATGAATTATTTTGGACAGCAGTGATAATAATATTAGACTAATTATCTATTGATTACATGAAAATGTCTTCTCTGTTGAGTGTAAGCAAATATAGCAGCAAGAAACACGGCTCCCAATATACTTACCAGAAAAATATCATGGGTACATCGCCTACAACTGATTCTCAATACACATTAAGCAAAAATATATTCCACTTTCCTGGTAATCTATCAGCATTATTAGATCGCTCCGCAGAACTTTACCCCAATAGAAATGGAATTGGTATTCCAGGTCAGCTCGTAACCTTTAGTGAATATTACAACCGCATGTGCCGTATGGCTCACGGGCTTCAAAAGAGTGGATTGGAACGAAATGACCGTGTTTTATTTATATCACACAACTCCTTGAATTATGCATTTATCTCTCTTGCAGTTTTTCGAATTGGAGCCATATTGATTCCTGCAAACCCCAGGATGCGACACTATGAACTGGCTCATATTCTCTCTGATGCTCAGCCAAAATTTATTATTTGTGAACGCAGCAATGTCGAAACCTTGTTAAAAGCCTATCAAATCATTCACGCGTCTCCATCAGCATGTTTCATTACAATTGATAAAAAAGTGTCATCCATGATATTTATCAACGATCTTGATTTTTCTCAAGAGCTCACCCATTATGAGATCATGGCTTCTGATGATACCGCTATGATTGTATACACAGCTGCCATGGATGGCTACCCTCTGGGTGCAGAACTGACCCATGCCTCTATTTTTTATAATGCCGTTTTTTTTGCTGAAAGAGCCTTCAAAGATAATGCACAATCTGAGGTAGTCTCGTCAATACTCCCTCTTTTCCATTGTTTCGGATTTACTGTCGGGTTTTTGATGCCCCTCGCAGGAGGCGCGACATGCTTATTATTAAACACTTCCTCAGGAGGGAGTAAAATTGTTTCCCTTCTGGATAGTTATCAGGCTACGCATATCATTTCTGTTCCAGCAATTCTCTTAACTATCATGAAACCCTTATCTGAAAGATCCGATCTTTGTTCTCAACTAAAAAATATAGCGACCGGTGGTGTTAAAATTTCAATGAATCTCCTCAAAAAATACCAAGATCAGTTGGGGCTGGCTATCAATGAAGGATATGGCCTCACAGAAGCCTCTCCTGCTGTGACATGGAATCAAATTGAACGTCCCCCCAAATTGGGGACCGTTGGCTATCCTTTGGGCTGCTGCCAGATAAAGATAGTCGATGATGCTGGGGAAGAACTTCCACCAGGACATGAAGGTGAAATTTTGGTAAAGGGCTTAAATCTTTTTACTAAATATACTAATCAACCGGAACATACGCATAATTCATTCATAAATAATTGGTTTAAAACTGGTGATCTGGGATATCTTGACAATGAAAATTATCTTACATTAACAGGATTAAAAAAGGACATGATTAATATATTTGGTTTAAAGGTATATCCCAAAGAAGTGGAGAAGATACTTTTGTATCATCCCTATATCCAATCAGTTCGAATCTGGGGTGAGTGGCATCAAAAATATGGCGACATTGTTGCCGGAGAAGTCTCTTTAAAATCCGGGCGCATAATAAGTGAAAAAGACTTCCGAAACTGGTGCATTCAAAACATCTCGCCCTATAAAGTACCACGTAAAATTATTATCAACCCCTCATAATTGAAATATCGTGTTTTCTGTGTATATTGTTCTCATTGAAGGCTGTACGTATTACGACCTTTGAAAAACCTGGCGATTTTCAGAATTCCACGTTGTTTACCATAAACCACAAAGCCACCTGTCTGCTACATGGAGCTGAAAGCAGAGAAGCTCCCCAGTGAAACCCCTGTCTTCGTCAGGGAGCCCTGCGGGCTGTTTCACGGGGCAAGCCTGCCCGCCATCGCGAGCCTGCGCTCCCTCAGGCGAGGCGGGCGGGCAAAGCTGAAAGCTTAAGGCTTAAAGCTTAAAGGGGTTGCCATTTTGAGAGGGAGTTGATAAGACC
>JAWOBA010000148.1:0-2683 GCA_046498285.1 Desulfatiglandales bacterium
AAAGCTTTTAAAAAAGGGGATCAATATCTCAGGGGCTATTTCTTATTCTTCTGTGCCGGTAAGATTTTTTCATGATCGAATTTCAGATATAAAGGAATACAATCCCCGGCTCATTTTTATTTCCACCAAGACATTTGCTCTTCCCCGAGTACTTGATGAATTGGAGGGTGTATTCAACCCCGGAACAAAAATTATTAGTACACATAACGGGCTAGGTACTGAGGATCTTATTGCGGAAAGATTTGGACCCGATTCCACATTTCGCATGAGTTTGAACTATGGCGTGGAATTAAAGGGTCCAGGTGAGATAAAGGCAGCATTTTTTAATCGACCTAATCATTTAGGATGCCTTGTTCCAAAGAACTGTGAACTTGGGGAAGAAATAGCTTCCCTGCTCACTGATGGTGGTTTAGAAACAGAGTTTGTTGAGGATATTAAGCTATTTGTATGGAAAAAGATGATCATGAAATGCACCATGGCCTCTATATGTGCTGTCACAGGCAAAACGATTAAAGATGCTTTGAGTTTTTCACCGACAAGAGAAATCGCTGATGCCTGCTTTAAGGAAATTCTTGCCGTGGCCAAGGCAAAGGGATACGATCTGGGAGAGGAATACCTCAAAGAGATATTTGCATATCTGGAGAAGGTGGGTGTTCATAAAGATTCAATGTGCTACGACATTTCTAACCAAAAACCAACTGAAATTGATTTTTTGGGTGGAAAGGTGGTGGAATACGCACGTGAAATAGGTATATGTGTTCCTTTTTATACAGCAATGACCAACCTTGTCAAGGCACTGGAAAGTAACTACTTAGGAAAATAACAAGGACCGTCAGTTCTAAAAGAATTTAAAAGTGGTTGTTGTCTAGATTTGTGGGTCGAATCTTTAGTCTTGCTACAATCACCTTTCTGTTTATCGTGAATGAATTTCCCAAATACAAGAGAAGATATTTCTCTCATGCGCCTATCTATTACTAAATGCTGAGATTGCCAGTTACATAGTAGAGTCCCTTCTTTTTGTGACAGGATAACCTTCTTTATCAGGTAAGAAAAAGGGGTTGAGGTCTTATGAGCAGATCTAATCTATAACTTTACAGATAAGTAAAGAGTAAAATAAAACATTCTATAATTAACGGGAAAAAATTTCGCATTCAATAAACCTTTATATCAATTATACCGCACATAAGCCTAACAAAGACAATATTGGTTCATTTTGAGACAGGTAAAGACCACTCTTGTTCAAAATCGATTTTTTATTTGGACAGCATTTGAACCTTGTAAACACGTAAATACTATATTTATTATATCTTCCCCTATATTGCCACCATTCCCATCCTCTATTTCTCCATCAATCCCTAATCTCCCGAATTAACAGTAGCAACAAAACAGCATCAAACTGTGGAATCAGTTCCAAATAGATATCCAAAATTATTAGAGGTCAATCAGTCAAAAATGAAGGGATCTGGGTGAGGATTATGGATAGTGAGACGGCGCCACACACATGTAGGCGCTCCTGATAACAGGATTAAATATTCCCTTATGGAATTTGTCCTGACGCCTCGGGGCAAAGACATAATCCCGATATTTGGACTCGTGGTCACCGTCTCACTAATAGATATATTATCACATCTTTGTATGGGAGGCAAATGAATAATGGTATAAAGTTGATAGATAAGTAATGCTGGCAATTTTTTGATCTGATCAGATGGTAGGTTATGGTTAAACCTATGCTGGGTGTAGCAGTTGATCTATTGCGTGGGCAAATAGCCGATTACAGATGAACTCATAGAAAGCCAATTTTCTTAGTGAAGTGGTTAATTATCATGACCTCTTATATAGTAATAGCACCGTAGACTAGTTATTCCGGGCAAAAAAAAGAAAAAAGTGAAAAAGTTGTATTTTTATTTTTTTTAAAACTCCACCCTACTTGCAAGTTATCCGATGTTCATATGAGGAGTACCCCTGATACGAGGTAACTGTGGAAATCACTGCCATAACCCACAACCATATAGCAGAATTCTGATAATACCCTCGCTTCGGAACTTCAAAGGTAAAACGGAAAGATGCCTTCAAATAAGCCATAGATGAGCTAGGCGATTGACAATTAACTCTTCCACAAATCGGTTCAGTAAGGTGGAAGGAGATTCTGTTTCAGCTCGTATTATGGGAGCTTCGTAAAACACAACTTTGATTCACAATTTTCTATTTACAAAATTTAAGGGTTTCAGTTTAGAACAGAAAGCAAAGCCTTTCAGAGATTAGAAAAAAAGGTAGAGCTATGAACCTGCCTTGCTGTCTCCTCCCAATCTGACCTCAAAGACGGCTAGCTGGCGCGGTTTTTAGTTTTACCAGGGACAATTTCAGATGTGGCATTATATATGCCACTGCATATCTTTAACCTTCTAACGAAGTAGTTTCATCCGTATGTTGCGAGACCTTTGCATAACCCCTATTGATCTAAAGACAATGGGCTTTTTTTCAGTTCCAAGGCTCCCGGGTTGGTCTTTTCAGCAACGTATCCATGGGGGAGTTTTGCCCCCTCCGCATTGCCCCGATAAATCGGGGCCTGCGGGTTCCCCCAATGATACGTTACGAAAAGACAGCACCCTTCCACCAGTCACTTCAAAAAAGTCCATTGTCTTTTTGGGGATGGTGAAAATCGCCGGGTTTTTCAAAGGTCTCG
>JAWOBA010000160.1:0-14367 GCA_046498285.1 Desulfatiglandales bacterium
GAGGCTCCCGGGCTGGTCTTTTCAGCAACGTATCCATGGGGGAGTTTTGCCCCCTCCGCATTGCCCCGATAAATCGGGGCCTGCGGGTTCCCCCACTGATACGTTACGAAAAGACAGCACCCTTCCACCAGTCACTTCAAAAAAGTCCATCGTCTTTTTGGGGATGGTGAAAATCACCGGGTTTTTCAAAGGTCTCAATATATCACTTTAGATAATATTTTCAACAAAAACATCCGGCATAAAACCGATCACCTTTACCATGCTTTTGTATTAGATATGAAATAGCAATCTATTGCCCTGCCTTTGATCCAATCGTTTCAGGCCTGCGTTATGAGCCCATGTTAGTGCCATTGAATATTCATTTGCAGTGATTCTTTTGTTAAGATATTCATCCTGATATGTAGTACCACATGGTCTATATTGATCCATAACATTTACATAGGTATTATCTGAGATCTCCTTAGCGATAAAGTCCATAATATCTTTAGTCCCTGCAATTCCATGCGGCATTACAAGATGCCGCACCAGCAATCCTCTTTGAGCGATTCCGTGCTTATCTATTTTTAAATCACCTACCTGGGCATACATTTCTTTAAGGGCCTCTACGGCTATTTCTTTGTAATCTGGCGCATTGCAATATCTCTCTGCCCATGTATCATTCCAAAATTTAAAATCAGGCATATAGATATCAATGCTATCTTCCAGAAGTTTTAGCGTTTCCACACTCTCATAACCACCACTATTATAAACTATCGGAATATGCAGGCCATGCTCTATAGCCACCAAAAGGGCTTCCAGTATCTGAGGAACAACATGAGTCGGAGTTACAAGATTAATATTATGGCAGCCTTTGTTTTGAAGCTCTATCATTATTGCTGCTAAATCCTTTGCTTTCATCTCTATTCCATCACCAAGATGACTGATCTCATAGTTCTGACAAAAAGAACAGCGGAGATTACAAAAGGAAAAAAAGATCGTGCCTGAACCAAATCTACCAACCAGCGGTGCTTCTTCTCCAAAATGAGCATTATAACTTGCAATCTTTGCCCTTCTGCCAGTTTGGCAGACACCTTTTTTGTCAGCTAAACGGTCAACTGCACAATTTCTGGGGCAGAGACGGCATTCCTTCAGCAGCTGAGAAGCTTCCTCCACTCTTTTTCTAAGTTTTCCTTCTTCATATAATTGAAGATAAGAGGGCTGGTACATAATATAATAGTTATAATTTTACATTTCAGATGTAGCTTGCATCATAAGTGAGGATAAAAATCAAAATTATCGAAACTGGAAACTGGATGCTAGAAAATGGATGCACGGAATATCCAAAATTAATATCTATTTCGAATTAGTTAGTATCCAGTTTCAAGTTTCAAGTTTCTTTTCTGACATCTTCTTTTTTATCTCTTTTTCAAATCCCTTATCCCCGGGCCGATAAAAGATCTTTTTCCTGATTTTTTCAGGTAAATATTCCTGTTTTATTTGGCTTTCCGGATAATTATGAGGATAAATATAGCCTTGAGAATACCCCATCTCTTTCATCAGTTTTGTTGGGGCATTCCTTAAGCGCAGAGGTACACCTAGCGAACCTGATTCTTCAATCACCTTTGTTACGGATTTCTCAGCTGAATAAAGTGCGTTGCTTTTTGGAGCAGTAGCTAAATAAATGACTGCATGGGCAAGAGAAAGTCTTGCTTCCGGGGGGCCGACTCTTTCCCAAGCCTGATAGGCAGTGAGTGCTATGGTAAGGGCGTTAGGATCAGCAAGGCCAATATCTTCAGAGGCAAATCGGATTAGCCGCCTGCCTATAAAGAATGGATCTTCACCTGCTTCCAGCATCCTATAAAGCCAATAGATGGAAGCCTGAGGATCACTTCCCCTCATGCTCTTATGAAGTGCTGATATAAGATTGTAATGTTCTTCACCATTTTTATCATAGAGAAGGGGTTTTTTATTCAAGGCCCGTGTAACCGTAGTTATGTTTAATACTCTTTTATTGTCTTTATCTGGGGTAAGAAAATAATAAGCAGACTCCAAGTTATTAAGGGCACATCGCACATCTCCATGTGAAATATCTATGATATATTGTAAGGCATTTTTTTCAATTGTAATATTGAAATCCCCGAGTCCTCTCTTTTTATCTTGAAGAGCCCTATTCAAAATTATGGCCATATCCTTATATCCTATCGGTTGTAAGGTTATAACCCTGGTTCTTGAAAGCAATGGTGATATAATTTCAAATGAGGGATTTTGGGTAGTAGCTCCAATAAGAATGATCAAGCCACTTTCGACATGGGGAAGAAATGCATCCTGCTGCGCCTTATTAAAGCGATGGATCTCATCGACAAAAAGAATAGTCGGTTTTAGCTCATATTTAAATGTCTTTTTCGCTGAAGAAATTATTTCTCGTAACTCTTTCACGCCAGCGAGGACTGCAGAGAATGATTGAAATGGGAAATTGCTGTATTGTGCTATCAACCGGGCAATAGTTGTTTTGCCTGAACCAGGTGGGCCCCAAAATAGTATTGAAAAAAGATTGCCTGTCTCAAGAGACCTTCTTAAAACCCCTGATGGGCCAAGAATATGATCCTGCCCCACGACCTCTTCAATTCTTTCCGGTCGCATCCGGGTTGCAAGAGGTATTGTTTTAAGATCCACTATGTTATCCTGCCAGCATTATAATTGAGCAAAATCGTTCACAAAATATACTGTCTTATCTATATAAAGGGGTTTACTCAAAACGAGATCTAAACCAATTTCTTTGCCCTCCTTCCTATCGACTTTCTGATCGCGCCCTTTAATAAGTATAATAGATGTTCTTTTATTAATTTTCTTGATTTTTTTTGCTAAGCTTAAGCTCCCTATGCCGGGCAGGGGAATATCAATTATAACTAAGTCAAATTTTCCCTTGCCCTTTTCAAATTTCCGTATCCCATCAAAACCAGCTGAACAGGTAATTACAGTATTCCCATTTGCCCGCAGTATCCTTACTAGGACATTCCTGATAACATAGTCATAGATTATAACAAGGATTATCTTCCCTATTACCTTCTTTTTTTTTGGCTCTTTCATGAGTAGACTCTAACAAAACTCTGTATTCTCGAAAATGGAGAAGGTTTTATTAAAAAAGCTTGAAGCTCTTTTTTCTTTCCCTTATGATAGCAGTGAGTTTAGCAAAATGTATCTAATTTAATAAAGGACGTCAAACATATATGCCAAAGAAAGAAAAAAATCCATCAACGGCAAAAGATCAGATGTCTTTTGTGCATCTACACGTTCATACTGAATTCAGTTTGCTCGATGGGGCAATTCGAATAAATGAAATGTTAAAAAAAGCTAATAATCTTGGCATGGAGTCGGTAGCAATTACTGACCATGGGAACATGTTTGGCGCCGTGGAATTTTACTCACAGGCAACCAAGGCTGGCATTAAGCCAATTATAGGTTGCGAGGTATATGTAGCGCCCGGCAACAGGAAGGATAAATCGCCATCCAGAGACGGTCAGCCAAACGCATATCACCTTATTCTTCTTGCCATGGATAAGACTGGGTATAGGAATCTGAGTAGACTTGTCACTTTGGGCAATCTTGAAGGTTTTTATTATCATCCAAGAATTGATGTGGAGCTCTTAAAGGATTACAATAAAGGCTTAATCGCCCTTTCAGCTTGCCTCAAGGGACACGTTCCCTATTTTCTCAGCAGCGGAAGGGTAGAAAGTGCCAGAAAGTATGCACTTCAACTGGCAACGATATTTGACAATGACCGATTTTATTTAGAGATAATGGCGAATAAAATGCCGGAGCAGATTGCTGTTAATAAAGCACTGAAAGAGTTAGCAGACGAGCTGTCGCTACCTTTGATTGCCACCAATGATTGTCACTATCTCAATAAGGAAGATTCGGAGTCCCATGACATTCTTTTATGCATTCAAACAGGTAAGAGCGTTGATGACCCGGGTAGATTAAAATTTGCTAATGATGAATTTTACTTTAAATCACAAGCAGAAATGGCAATTGATTTACATGAATTTCCCGAAGCACTGAAGAACACTATAAATGTGGCTAAAAGGTGCAACTATGAGATGGAATTTGGTCATTATAAATACCCCGTTTTTCAGGTATCAGGGGATCTAAGTCTGGAAGAAACATTTGCCAAGGAGGCAAGAAATGGTCTGGAAAATAGATTGGCTCGAAAAGAGGCCCTTGGGGGATCTATATCAACTGAATTAAAACATGAATATGAGAAGAGATTGGCCTATGAGCTAAAAACTATTAATGAAATGGGTTTTGCAGGTTATTTTTTGATAGTGGCAGATTTTATAGACTATGCAAGAAAATCTGAAATCCCTGTTGGTCCGGGAAGAGGATCTGCTGCCGGTTCCCTTACAGCATATGCACTGAAAATAACAGATATTGATCCAATCAAACATGGTCTCCTTTTTGAACGTTTTCTAAACCCTGGGCGAATAAGTATGCCTGATATTGATATAGATTTTTGCATTAAAAATAGGGATAGGGTCATTGATTATGTCAGCGAGAAGTATGGAAGAGAAAATGTCTCCCAGATAATAACCTTTGGAAAAATGAAGGCCCGTGCTGTTATAAGAGATGTTGGACGATCACTCAATATGTCCTATGCAGAGGCTGACAAAATTGCCAAGCTTATTCCAGAAGGAATCAATATTAGCTTAGATGAGGCAGTCGATGCAGAGCCACAGCTTAAGGCCATGGAAGAGGGCACCGATGATGAAAAGAGGCTTTTAAGGATTAGCAGGTCCTTAGAAGGTTTAACAAGACATGCATCCACCCATGCCTCTGGTATAGTAATATCCGATAGGCCTTTAGTTGAATATCTTCCCCTGTTTAAAGGGCCAAATGGTGAGATTATGACACAATACACCATGGATCAAGTGGCACAACTTGGGCTCATAAAATTTGATTTTCTAGGGCTTAAGACCTTGACCGTTATCCAGGATACAGTGAACCTTATAGAGAAGACAACAGGCCAGGCTATTACATTAGATGAAATAGAAATGGGGGATAATAAAACATTTCAATTAATAAGCGAGGGAAAGACTACCGGTGTCTTTCAACTGGAAAGTACTGGCATGAAAGAGCTCTTGAGAAATCTCAAACCAGGTGTTTTTGAAGACCTCGTTGCTTCAGTTGCCCTTTATCGTCCAGGTCCTCTGGGTAGCAACATGGTTGTGGATTTTATTAAAAGGAAACATGGAGAAATTAAAAAGACATATCTTTTACCCCAGTTGGCAGAGATTTTAAGTGAGACATACGGGGTCATCGTTTATCAAGAACAGGTTATGCGAATTGCACAGGTCCTGGCAAATTATACCCTTTCTGAGGCAGACTTGTTGCGCAAGGTTATAAGTAAAAAAAAGGCTGATGAGATGGCGCAACAAAAAGAACGCTTTTTGGCTGGGACAACTGAGAATGGGTTAAATAGTAGTAAGGCAGGGCATGTATTTGACTTGATAGAAAAATTTGGAGGTTATGGTTTTAATAAATCGCATTCAGTTGCTTATGCTATGATAGCATATTTTACTGGATATCTGAAAGCCCACTATCCAGTGCAATTTATGGCTGCTTTACTAACAGAGGATATGGGAAGCCAGGATAAAACTATTAAAAATATCGCTGAGTGCAAGGAAATGAATATACCTATACTTCCACCTGATATCAACGAAAGCCACGTAGATTTTGCTGTTGTTGGGAATAGTATTAGATTTGGCCTAGCCGCAGTAAAACATGTCGGCTTTAAAGCTGTAGAAGCAATTGTTTATGAGAGAGAAAAAAATGGTGCTTTTGTCTCTCTGAGAGATTTTTGTAAAAGGGTAGACAAATCGAAGGTAAATAAAAGAGTATTGGAAGGCTTGATCCAGTGTGGTGCCTTTGATTTTACAGGTATGTTTCGATCAAGACTGTTTGCATCGCTCAATGATGCCATCGCTCTTGGTGGAATTAGTGAAGATCCGAACCAACTGAATATGTTTGATCTATTTTCAACTAAGCAAAAAAACGACATACCATTAGAATTTATAGATATTGACGAATGGGCGGATGATGAAAAGTTAAGGAAAGAAAAGGAATCTCTCGGGTTTTATATTACAGGCCACCCCTTAGATAGATTTACTGATGAGGTAAGCCAATTTGCCACCACAACAACGCAAGACCTCTCCGAAGTTAAGGATAAATCTATTGTGAAAATAGCTGGGCTCATTAATGCCGTCCGCATAAAGAGAACAAAAAAGGGGGAAAAGATGGCACTTATTAATGTAGAAGATAAAAAAGGCTTTACTGAGGTTGTAGTGTTTCCTGACGTGTTCGCCAGATGTATCAATCTGCTGAATGATGACAGGCCTCTTTTAATAACAGGAGATGCCGAAGTGAGCGATAACGCGGTAAAGATTAGGGCCCAGGATATAGTCGCCCTGGAAACCGTAAAGCAAAAAACAATTAATTCAATAGTAATACCAGTTTCACAGGAGGGGCTTAATCATTCAAGGCTCATAAAGTTAAAAGATCTTATCACTAAATATCCAGGAGAATGCCAGCTTAAGTTTAGGATCAATCTCGATGGAACCAACAAGGCAACTGTCACCACCCATAATCGGTATAGCATCATGCCTGGAAAGAATGTTATCAAAGAGATTGAATCTCTTGTAGGAGCTGAAGTGATATATGAAGCGTAAATAGAGGAGTTATTCGTTGCTCATTATTGTCCTAATTTGAGGATAAGCTGAGTCGGCATACAAGGGAAGCAACATCCAATAAAAAAAGGAATATTTCTATGGAACGTAAGCTACAAACCTTGGCAAGTTTAGGAACAAAAAGTTTTACTGCATATCTTGATGAAGTGAGCCTCAGAAATGGAAAGATAGGCAAACGTATTCGCATTGATCATCCACAGGCCGCAGCAATTGTCCCTTTTGTATCAGATAAAGAAATTATTATGGTAAAGCAGTATAGGTATGCTTTACAAAGGGAGACGCTTGAGATTCCTGCAGGAAAAGTTGACAAAGGTGAGGGTCCTGAGGAATGTATCAAAAGAGAACTGATAGAGGAGACAGGCTTTGAGGTGAAATTTATAGAATGGCTTTATACCTATGCACCTGCTATTGGATACTCTAATGAGCTTATCTATCTGTATTCGGGAAGGGATCTCAAGAAAATCGATACAAAGATTGATGAAGATGAGATATCATCCCTCGAGATCTTGAAACTTGATGAGGTGTTAGGGATGATCAAAAATCATAAGATAATTGACAGCAAGACTATCATAGCCCTTTCCCTCATTAAGCCACTGATTTAACGGGATCTCCTCTTTGGACGCAGATCTTCTCTCAATGGCTTTCTCGATATAATACCTTAAATAACACACCTAGAAAAAATATCGCAGCATAAAAGAAAAAGTTATGATAGTATGTTGTGCATCTCGTAAGACGGCCTGCCTGTCAAGCCCGCCCGCCACTTGCCTAAGGCGAGGCCGATGGCGGACGGGCAGAGCGAGGCTGCCGGGGATAGAGCATTGCGGAAAGGCGACAGGCGAGTGACCACAGATTCTCAAAATCTTACCTTTAGGAAGTAATTTTCCTGATCGAAAAGCTATTTCTTCTGTTCTTTTGGAATTTTGTCAGGAGGGTAGATATACTTAGGATCTATATCGTAAGTCCAGGGGAGGCCCCACCACTGCCACCCATAATAACGGCGGTGATTGTAACCGTGGATTTTGTTTCTATGGGCTAATTGTCTGTAAAATTTATGCCTATTTTCATCTTCAAAAAATGGGAACAGAGGTCCCTCAAACCCATCCTTTATATTGTAGACATGTTTAAAATCATGCTTGATGAGCGTTTTTGCTGCCAAGACGCTCCTGGTACCATTTCTGGAAAGCATTAGGAGATTGTTGGTTTTTTGAAATTTCTTACTCATCTCTTCTACAAAGTCTTTATTATTATTGTCTAATTGATATATCCAGCTATCCCCCTTTTTTTCCAGTTTATTCGTTAAAAAGAAGTAGGGAAAAAGATAGGCCATTGGTGGATGACCTATGAATTGGTATTCCGCCCTTGTCCTCACATCAATAAGGTATGTATTGGGAACGGTATTGAGCATATCATAGGCCTCAATGGATAAGATATCTTTAGGTTCTTGTGCGCATAGTGGTGCCTGAAAAAAGAAACTTAACCAGAAGAGTAATCCCAACAAAAAAATAAGCAGTTTTTTCATGTTAATCGACATTCTCCTTAGCTATTTTTACTTGATCCATATAACATAACATAAATATTAGCTATTATCCCAGCAATAAAGAGTTAATGTTCCAGTACACTCTTTCATAGGGAGTATAGTAATGGACCTTTGGATCATTAAAGGTAATCTCCTCTCTTTCTTGCAGTAAGTCCCGCTTCTCAGATAAGTGGTTAAAACCGATATTTATCCTTTTTGTCCTCCACCCAGACATGGGATTAGAGATTTACTATTTGATAAAGAATTTTTGAACATCTCAACAAACCTTATACAATAAGCCAATTATGAGGTGCGAGGGCGTGCTTCGTGCCTTGGTATCTCTGATTGAGCGAACAATTATAGTTAGCTTTGAATTAAACAAAGTTATATCTTTTTGTCAATAGTAAATCGTTTAAGACATCTATTAGAAAAGTAGGAAAGTTTTTTGACATCACCAGCAGTTATATATGACAGGGATGGACAAGGGATTTCTCCCTGTCACTAGAAAAAAGCCTTCCCCCATGTCTCTTGCAGCAGAAATAGAGGGCAAGGCAGTAGGTTTATCTTAGAAAATGCAATTGGATGTAAATATAGTGAGACCTTTGAAAAACCTGGCAATTTTCATCATCCTCAAAAAGACTATGGACTTTTTTGAAGTGACTGGTGGCTTCCGGCTCGTAGAGCCTCCCGCTCGGAGAGAAGGGTGCTGAAAAGACCAACCCGGGATCCTCGGCCTCCGGCCCGGAGGGCCTACGCCCCGGAGGGAACTGAAAAAAAGCCCATCGTCTTTAGATCAATAGGGGTTATGCAAAGGTCTCATAGTATCCTAAAAGATATTGGCTTAACAGATATGATCACAGTTAAGCTATTACATCAGGAAAAAACTGTGTGTGATTTTAATAAAAGGGATGCTCAATTACAAGAAAAAGTAGGTATCGCTATAGTATACACACCTTTGTAAAGTTGTGTGACCGGGGCCTATTTCAATGTTTTGATGCCATGGAATTCAAAAGAGGTGATATGATTAACCCCGAATTCAAGATCGAGGATTGATCCATAAACTTATTCTGATATTCTAAAAACTCCGGACATTCGTCTTTAAAAGGACATTTTTTCTGACATATTCGAACATCTATGCGGGGGTTATTCTTTTTTCTCATGCAAAATATATAATCAGCCACGAGGTTTCCTTTCTAAAGTTGTTTATAATTAAATATAGTTATATTGTAATTATAATATTTAATAATATAAAGAAATTAATCTGTCAACTATTTTTTTAAGATGTGTCATTTACGAATTAAAAGTGAACTGTTTTTAAAGATTTAAAGTTTAAAAGTGAACTCTTAAGAAAGGGTCCATGCGAGTTTCTCAAAACGACTTGGCGTAAGGAATTACTAAGCTCTGCTAAGCATGTCGGATTGAAAATTCAATGTACGAAAGTCACTCTTCTTCGTTATGGAGCCTGTAAATAAAACCAATGATCAGAACCAGTATCTTCTTCCAAATCACCGTGCTGAAAAATTAATTTACTCCTTTAACACGAACTCATGGCAGAGAGCTGTGCTAAGTTCAAAATAAGCAATTTCAAAAGTAATACTCAATAAAATATGTTATAGTATATTCTAGTCAAAGCATTGCATCTCAGTGGACCTATTTTACCACGCAGATTCATGTATCTTTTCTTTATACCAAAAAACCCAAAATAGTACCGTGCATATTCGAAAGAAACATAACATTGAAAATTGATCACTCATGCCTGAAGTTACACCAAAGATATATGTTCGTGTTGCAGTTGCCCTTCCAATTAATAGCACATTTACCTACACCGTAACCGGGGAGCTTGCAGGGAAGGTGGCGGTGGGCAAAAGAGCCCTCGTCTCCTTCTCAGGACAAAATGTAACCGCTTATATTCTTAATATTATTCCACCTGAAAAGAGAAGAGGGTTAAAGGATATCATCACTGTTATTGACACACACCCACTTTTCCCTCCACATATGGTTACATTCTTTGAATGGCTGTCTCACTATTATCTATACCCAATTGGCCTAGTGATAAAAGGCGCCCTTCCAACAGGGTTAAATGTTCGAACCTCTAATGGAGAAAAGATGCCCTCCAAGGGTTGGCTGGACAGGGTTGGCCTCTTAAAAATAGTTTTCATTACCGTAAAGAAAGGGATAACCATTGACAGATCACTTCTTGATCGTAGAAACTCGCCCGAAAATGAAGACGAATTTTTGAAGATGATGGTCAAAAAGAAAGAGGTTTCCTTGCGTGAGATAAAAGCTATCTTTCCTAATGGGGCCTATCTCGTAAATAAATGGATTGAGAAGGGTTTTCTGAAAAGATCCCACAGGCAAATTGTTCGGGATATAGCAAACGAGGTTTTTTTGATTTCTACTAAACCACCATCTCTCAACTCAAAACAAAAAGAGGCAGTAAAAAAAATAAGCGAAAAAATCAGTGACCAGACCTTTTTTACCTACTTATTGCACGGCATAACTGGCAGTGGTAAAACAGAGGTCTACTATCATGCTGTCAGGGCAGCCTTAGAATTAGAAAAACAATCAATCATAATGGTGCCAGAGATCGCCCTGACAGTTTCATTGGCATCGCTTTTCAAAACCCGATTTAGAAATAGGGTGGCTATCCTTCATAGCGCTCTTTCAGAGGGGGAAAGATATGATCAGTGGCTCAGGATAGCAAAGGGAGATGCTGATGTTGTAATAGGCGCTAGATCAGCCCTTTTTGCACCTCTTCCCAAGCTTGGTCTCATTATCATTGATGAGGAACATGATTTCTCCTATAAGCAGGAGGAGAAATTTCGCTACCAAGCAAGGGATGCAGCCATTATGAGGGCAAAACTTTCAGATGCAGTTGTTATACTTGGCTCTGGAACTCCATCCATTCAGTCTTACCAAAATGCCTCCATAGGTAAATATGGCTTTCTCACCATGCCAAACAGGATCCTCAAAAGGGAGCTGCCAAATATAGAAGTCGTAGATATGAGACAATATGAGAAAAGCTCCACTGAATGGGATAAAAATATAATGAGCCCTCCCTTAAAGGAGGCCGTTGAGCAAAATCTAATTCAAGGAAAGCAGACTATCCTGTTTTTAAACAGAAGGGGGTTCAGCTCCCTTTATCTTTGCAGGTTTTGCGGAGAAGCTATTAAATGCCCAAACTGTGAAGTAACTCTAACCTATCATAAATACGGAGGCAATCTACTCTGCCATTACTGTGGCTTTTCCATAAAGCCCCCGAATACATGCCCGGCCTGCAACGGGAAAGATCTTAAGCCATATGGATTTGGCACACAAAGAGTGACAGAGGTATTGAAGGATTTATTTCCTAAGGCTCGGGTGGAAAGAATGGATAAAGATACCATGAAACACAAGGGTGAGATGCAACAGGTTTTGAAGCGATTTATGCAAAATGAAGCGGATATCCTTGTGGGAACACAGATGGTTACCAAGGGTCACGATTTTCCCAATGTTACCCTAGTTGGGGTGATTTCTGCTGATCTGTCACTCAACTATCCGGATTTCCGTGCTGGGGAAGTTACCTTTCAACTTCTGTCCCAGGTAGCAGGCAGAACTGGAAGAGGCAAATTTCCAGGAAAAGTTATTATCCAGACATTCAATCCATCACACTATGCAATCAGTGCTGCAAAGAATCATGACTATTCAAAATTCTTTTCCCATGAAATAGCCCTCAGGCGGCAGGTTAACTATCCACCATTTTCCTTCATAGCTAATATACGCCTTCTTGGAAATAGCAAGTCAAAAACAGAAAACATAGCAAACAATATTGGAATGAAAATCCGAAACACTCAAAAAAAACAGCCAAAAGGAAAGAATGCTGTGGAAGTTCTTGGCCCTGTTGAGGCCCCTATAGCAAAACTGAAGGGGAAATATCGACAGCAGATCCTCATCAAAGCCCATACTTCCAACTACCTCAATCACCTATTAAAAGATATAGAGATATTCTCTGGCCAGATTCTGAGTTCAAGCGGGGTAAAAATGATAATCGATGTTGATCCGTATCAGATGATCTAAATAGATCCAAGCCTGTGAATGCTTAATCTATTTTCAACAAGGATGCAGCATTTTCACCGCATATCTTCTCTACGGCATCTTTAGGCAGGTCTGCTGCCTTCATCTCCTCAAAGTACCGGCTCGGTTTGAGAAGGGGGAAATCACTTCCAAATAATATCTTATCTAAACCCATTATCCTTGTAGAAATAGAATAAATATCTTTATCATAAAGATGTGGGGAAGCAGCAGTATCAAACCATGTGTTTTTTAATACCTCTTTTACCGCTTTTTTCATTAAATAATAAAAAAAGAGTCCTCCCCCCCAGTGTGCAAGGATGATTTTATTAGCTGGAAAGGAGTTTAGAAAATTATATATTTCTTCCAATTTCATGGGAGTTTTTCCGGGGTAGAAATGGCCAACAGGCTCATTTGTGTGCAGAAGTATTGGCACATCAAATTTTCGAGCTATTTCAGCAATGGGTTCAAAGGCCTGAATGGTATCTTTTGATATGCTCGATGTATAGAATGCCAGCTCTCCTACTCCAGAAAGGCCCGAATCTAGGCACCTTTCAAGTTCTTTTACAGCGCCTTTGGCCAAAGGGAAAAATGTGCTAAAGCCTATTAACCTGTCTTTGTACTTTTCAACTACATCTAGGATATAGTCGTTATTTCGTTCGAAATAATCCTTTGTTTTCCATGGGAATCCAAACACTACTGATTTATCTACACCCTTATTGTCCATATTCCTAACAAGCTCTTCTACCCCGGCAAGTTTTGATCCAGGAACACTATAAAGCCACTTGAAAGCTGCCTCGCCATCAAAAAAATCCTCCCTTTTATCCCGGATCTCAACTGGAAAGATGTGTGTATGAGAATCTATTATTATCATATTATTTCTCACACAGCTCTACTAATACGCCATGTGACTCTTTGGGGTGGATAAAGACGATTCTTGCTCCTCCCGCACCCTTGCGTGGCTCCTGATCGATGAGCCGAACGCCCTTTTCCTTAAGCTCTTTTACAGCCTCATCGATATCTTCTACCCTAAATGCAATATGCTGTACCCCCTCACCTCGAGAAGCAATATATTTTGCTACAGGACCATCCGGCGTGGTGGATTCAAGTAGCTCCAGCTCGCTATCGGTGATAGGAAAAAAACCGGTCTTTACCTTTTGTTCTTCGACAGTCTCTTCTTTCTGAAGTTTTAGTCCTAATATATCAGTGAAAAATTTCCCCCCTTCCTTAATACTATTTACAGCTATACCTATGTGGTCAATGTGTTTTATTTTCATATCTTCCTCCTTCAAAAAGCACGTACCATTAGACAATCAGTTGATTCATTACATGGCTCTAATTTTCCAGAAGACCTTTAATCTCTTACCCTGAATAATAGAGATGTAGACAGCTCATTAATGAGTTCCTTTTTTAAGTTATGCCCGAAAGGGCAAGGTGATTGACTAAGCAAATAAATAACTACTCAATTAATTAAGGAATCTTGCTTGCATTTTTTCTCTGTCTTTGTAAAATATATAAGCTCATAACACAATCTGATAAAAAAGGAAATTTTTTATGGATATGCAGAGACCATTTAACTATTCTCCCATAAAAGAAAAAAATCAGGATCAATCAACTTACAGTGAATTTGAAGCCACTGAACTGTATTGCCCCAAATGTGGAAAAGCAGTGCCAGTGATTAAATCCCTGCTTTTGATTTTACCTGAGGGTGATAAATATGAATACCGCTGCAGATATTGTGGTACAGTGGTAGGTGATAAAATTAATCGGCATGGCCAGTATTATTCTATTTTAAAGATGTAATCCTCAATAAGATATTGATTATAGGTAGCTTACTGCTGCCGCAGATCAGCCTGTGGAGGTCTCTGGCCCATAGGGGCCTAGTCCCCGGAGGGAATAAGCAAGAGAGGGCTCTTGTTTTGTTAAGGTAGTTTCCCTGGGCGGAGATCTGACCTTTACGACCCACAACCCAAGGTGCTTGAGGATCTTTGCTGCCTGCCCACCAAGGCCGTACTCAATATAAGCTGCACATTTGGATTTTGTTTCCTCGTCCCCTGCATAGATCTTCTTCGGCGCATCCGG
>JAWOBA010000167.1:0-2528 GCA_046498285.1 Desulfatiglandales bacterium
GAGAGCTTTGCAGAACTCATATTTTCCTAGAGAGGGTCGACTTTTCTTTACTGAATCGACTCCGTTGTTCATAGGATGCCGCCTGCTGCATAAATTAGCTTCCAACGAAGTCATTTTATCCGTATGTTGCAATCGGATTATCAGCTATTGATATAATTCATTATTTTTAACTGTTTAGCCACGAAGGCACAAGGCCACAAAAAAGAGATACATATATATTGAATCACGGAGCTTTTTCATTACTAAAGAACAATTCTATCGTTGTCGTGCCTGGGCGGCAAGGTATTTGAATAGATACCATTATTTTTAATTTTACATGTGATTGAGTTCGTTGCTCATAGGATGCCGTAAGCGGCATAATTTAGATTACGAGGAAATCACGTGGTTGACTCAGAATAAATAACCGTATGTGTAATTTTTCTCAAAGCGAGAAAATAACACTATATAAGCTCGTATAGGAATGCATCAACCAGCTTATCAGCCACACGATTATAATCAACTTGGTATTTACCAGATTCGACCTTTTCTTTCAAGGCAGCTACTTTGTCTTCTCTGATACCAGGCTCAAATGAAATGATTTCGTTTATTTGTTGGACCTCTTTGGAGGTTCGGGAAAGGTTAATAATTATATTCTGCCCTGATGTATTTTTTGCATCTATGCTTTGTTTATCAGAAGGCTGTTGTTCCTTAATCTTTTCAGTTTCATTTATAGATTTAGAAAGAAAGGTACTTACCGATTTCATAAATAATATTTTTGTCATCGACTTTCACCTTCACATCCTCCAATTTTAAATCATGTTATTCTTTACTGTTTCTTTCGCAATCTCTTTAATTTTGTGCCTCAAAAATTGAGAATCTTCCACAGAAAGTGAGTTTATTGTCTCTCCGTGTTCATCAATTTCCTTGAATATTAGTTCAGTAGATCCATTTTTAGTAATGGCCAGATTTTTTTCATATTCATTTTCTAGCTTTTGAAATACCTCTTCTTCAATCTTATCATGGGGGCCGTATTGAGTAATCTTTTCTATCACATCAGTGGATATTTTATCAATAACAGCCTTTCTCTTGGCCTCAGCGGATATACTAATCTTGTCTGATGAAGGTGTAGTACTATCCTTTGACTTGCTGGAGATCTTGTTTTGGTGGAGTTGATTTTTATAAACCCTTAAGACATTATTAATTTGATAAGCAGATAGTACCATGGTTTACCTCATATTCCGTGCTTAGATTTTTATATCGGAATATTGGTTGAAAAACTTTAGGAAAATATTTCCGATACTATGAATTAGGTGAGGGTATTTTTTGCGATCTATTATTCAAGGAAATATAGTCATGGAGAGCAGGTTCTGTCATTAAGCACCAATCTTGTACCAGGCGTTTCCAGTGGTTTTGGCTGGCAGAGGATGATCGATTAGTTGATAGAGATTGAGCGCCGGCGTGTTCATATTCCATTCAGATTGCCCAAGTGGCCACTGCGAAGGAAATTTCATCCAAATCTTTCACAAGCCTCTGTGAAGCGCTGGGCAGTTCATATGCGGGCGACATAATAATCAATGGAAACATGATCAGTATAAGTGAGTCAAATGATCTAGCCGATGTACAAGTCAAAAGAAATAATGCCAACAGTGGCCTCAATCCTAATGTGGTAACTGCTCAATCGCAAATTACGGGACAAGCCGCTATAGACTTATTCTCTGGAGTGACAAGAATGGAGCAGAAGGAATCATTTTCTTGAACGGAGGAGTATCTGATCTGTTTGGCAATTTTGGATTTGTTGATGCTGCTTCCAAAACTGCTAAAAACACTAGTAACGGCAGATATGAAAGTGAGGCCTTTTCCGGCTCCGCCACAGCCGTAGGCGGTTCGAGTCTTTTGAATCCATCTGATGGGCAGAGCGGCACGGTAATCTTTGCTATTTCCATCTCTGGCATATTCTATTCCGCCGATGTCTCAACTGATCTCTCTTCAATCGGAGACAAGATAAAGGTGGCCGGCACCAGTACCAGTGGCACGTAACATTTAGTGATTAAGGTCAAAAAGGAAGGGGGGGCATAAAAAAAGAGCTCCCGAGGATGTGTAATCTTCGACAGTCGGCCCCGGGCTATAAAAAGAGAAAGGGTATACCCCACGACTTTTAGATACAACAGAATAGGATATCGTTTCGTGGGAGGATTTAGCTAAAGTTTGTATGATAATTTCCGATAAAAAAAGTAGAAAGTAGTAGAGCTTTGCAAAACCTGACCATTTTTTTACTTCCAACAGAGAGGGTAGCCTTTTATAATATGACTGGTGGCCTCCCGCTCGGAGAGGGCAAAATTTATCCGCCTCTGGCGGGCTCCCCTATGGATAAATTGCTGAAAAGACCAACCCGGGAGCCCTGGCCTCCGGCCCGACTCCGTCCTGGAGGGGACTCCGCCCCGGAAGGGAGGGCCTACGCCCCGGAGGGAACTGAAAAAAAAGCCCATCGTCTTTAGATCAATAAGGGTTATGCAAACCAGGTCTCTGTATGTCGTTGCATGGTAACTAGT
>JAWOBA010000190.1:0-2989 GCA_046498285.1 Desulfatiglandales bacterium
GTTATTTTTTGCTTTCCACTGAAAGGATTGAAAAAAACCAAGTCCACAGCGAGATACCAAATCTGTATAATCTTCCTATAGATCACTATCAATCCAATACTGGATTAGCGATCACAGCGATTATTCCGGCAAAGTTGCAAAGCGCTCCTTTGTCTTTGCGCGCTTTAAGTCTCTATCAAAGTGGTGCATGCACCATATATCCTATATGCCTGAGTGAATATGATAAACTGGAAAGGCGGGCGAGAGAATCTTGTAACAGGATATTGTGAGCAACTGTATGTAGAGCTCTGCAAAACCTGACCATTTTCTTTACTTCGAATAGAGACGGTAGACCTTTCTGAGGTGACTGGTAGCCTCCGGCTCGACTCCGTCCTGGAGGGGACTCCGCCCCGGAAGGTAGAGCCTCCCGCTCAGAGAGAAGAGTGCTGTCTTTTTGCAGCATATCAATGGGGGGGGGAACCGCAGGCCCCGATTTATCGTGGCAATGCGGAGGGAGCAAAATTTATCCGCGGGCTCCCTCATGGATACATTGCTGAAAAGACCAGCCCGGGACCCTTGGCCTCCGGCCCGGAGGGAACTGAAGAAACGTCGACCCTCTTAGGGAAATATGAGTTCTGCAAAGCTCTCTGTATGACCTTAAAAGGCAACGAGCTCGCCCTTCTAAATGAGGCCATTAAAAGGATGCGGTAAATCCTATATCATCTTGCTACTAACCTATTAACCAAGGGGAAAATTATGGACTATGATATCAAAGATATAGATCTTGCAAATAAAGGTGAACTCAGAATAGAGTGGGCAGGCAAAAGCATGCCTGTTCTGTATTCCATCCAAGAGAGGTTTTTTAAGGAAAAACCCCTCGCAGGTTTAAGGATTTCTGGATGTTTACATATCACAACTGAAACTGCAGTGCTTGCAAAGACACTCAAAGCAGGGGGCGCCTCCATAGCGCTGTGTGCATCCAATCCCCTTTCAACCCAAGATGATGTTGCAGCCTCACTGGTGGCCAATGATCAAATACCGGTTTTTGCCATAAAAGGAGAAGACACCGATACCTATTACAGCCATATACTTTCAGCCTTAAAAAAATTTCCAAACCTCAGTATGGATGATGGGGCGGATCTCGTCAGCTCGCTTCATTTTATTGCCCTGAATAAATGGAATGATGTTTCAAAAGGAATAAGAGATTGGGGTCTCTCTTTAAGCCAAACTGAAAGGAACACCCTGATTTCCGGTGTTATGGGGGGTACAGAGGAAACAACCACTGGCGTCATACGCCTCAGATCTATGGAAAGAGACAACGTACTTCAATTCCCCGTTATCTCAGTCAATGATGCCAACACAAAACACCTTTTTGATAATAGATACGGTACGGGCCAAAGCACCATTGATGGAATCATTAGAGCAACAAACAGACTTCTCGCTGGAAGCAATTTTGTTGTGTCCGGATATGGGTGGTGTGGGCGCGGAGTCGCTACCAGGGCAAAAGGGCATGGCGCCAGGGTAATTATCTGTGAAGTAGATCCTTTAAAGGCCCTAGAGGCGGTCATGGATGGATTTGAGGTTATGCCAATTGCAAAGGCTGCCACGTTAGGGGATTTTTTCTGTACTCTAACCGGCGACAAAAATGCTATTAACAAAAAGCATTTCCTTGCTATGAAAGATGGTGCCATTGTCTCTAATTCAGGGCATTTTAATGTAGAACTCGACATTCCCGGCCTCGATGAGGCATCCACCTCTCAAAGAAAGATCAGGGAATTTGTTGAGGAATATGCCCTCTCAAATGGAAACAGGGTCTATCTTTTAGGTGAAGGAAGATTGATAAACCTGGCTGCTGCAGAAGGTCATCCCTCTTCTGTTATGGATATGAGCTTTGCAAACCAGGCATTGTCTATGGAGTACCTATCAAAGGAACATAAAAATCTTGATAAAAAAGTTTATCCTGTTCCCCCTGCTATCGACAAAGAAATTGCCAGGTTAAAACTTGCAACAATGGGTGTGATGATAGATACTCTCACGCCGGAGCAGGAAAAATATCTCTCCTCATGGGAAATAGGAACCTAATGCTTGACACAATATAAACTGAATACTATATAATGAGCAATAAAGCCTGGGTGGCGGAATTGGTAGACGCAAGGGACTTAAAATCCCTCGGTCCGAGTGGCTGTGCGGGTTCGATTCCCGCCCCAGGCATTCAATGATTTCAACAAGTTAGAGGTCATAGACTATGACCTCTTTTTTGTTTTTTAGTGGCTTTTCTTGGCTTAATGCTACCCTATTGCTACCCTAACTTTTATGTCATTTACAAAGATTAGAACATGATATTAGTATACTGAGGGTCGAAATATGCAACCACAAGAAGAAGATAAAGACATGTACTCTCAAAACTTAAATAAAAGGCTTCTATTGATCTGTTTTTTTACTAAGATTTATCGATATTTTTTCTGATCATTGTACAAGAGATAGTGCACCCTTTGCTCTCTGCAGCACCTCTATCCCTTGACAAATCATATCCACAGGCATAATCTTCCAACAACGTTTGCTCGGCCCTTCAAGGAGTCTGCTTTACTCTAACGTTACAAAAAAAGATTTCTCAAATGCTCCACTCACTTAGTCTAAGGGGAGCATTTTATTGCTATTCTTATAAAGAGAAGGTGCTGTTGACTTAGAAAAGCAGTATGGCTAGAATAATAGAGATACGAAAGTACGTGCCATAAGAAGAAGACACAGATCAAGGATTACTACATTGAAGCTGCTTTACTACTGCTCGGGCAACTTGACCCTACAGAAGTAGGTACAATCACAAAAGGAATGACAAACTCTATATTACAGTAGAAAGGGAGATCGGCAAAAGAACCTATCAAGATGTTGCCAATGAATAGGTTTATCCTCAGCGTTCTTCCTTGTAAGGATTGTGATACTATCCTCTTCATCTCGGATGTCCATAGATCTGAGATACTCTTCTTATCAAAGGCTATACGCTTTGTGTGAT
>JAWOBA010000240.1:0-11137 GCA_046498285.1 Desulfatiglandales bacterium
GAAAAGACCATCGGACGACGGCTGCGTTCGGAATCTATTCTGAATGGCAGGATTCCAAAGGAGCCCAGGGATGAATTCAAACGGCCAAAGCTGCATGCTGATAAGAAGAAGTTCGGAGAGGTGCCCGGCCAGGTAATACCGGATGGATGGCCGGAAAAGGCAGAGGTTCCGAAGGAGGTTTTGGAGAGGAAGAGGTGATATCATGCATGGTACAGGCAAGACAATCCCTGTGGGTCTGGCATCTATTATTATCTTTCTTGCGGTTTTCTATTCTTTAGCCTTTGGGAGTAATGTGCCCCCTGTAACCGGAGATGTGTTGCCGGAGATAACAATGAAAGTGCCTCAGAATGCTGCTGATAGAAGGTATCTGGGTCTGGAAGGGAATGGCTTTTTTACCATATCTCAGATTAAAGCCGCGATAGTTATCATTGAAATTTTTAGCATGTACTGCCCCCATTGCCAAAAGGAGGCACCAGAGATTAATAGGCTGTACAGTCTGATAGAAGCCAACCCGGCTCTGAAAGACAAGATCAAGGTGATAGGGATAGGTGCTGGAAATTCATCCTTTGAGGTTGCGGTATACAAAAAGAAATATAGGGTACCCTTCCCCCTTTTTCCTGATGACGATTTTTCCATCCACAAGCGCTTTGGGGAAGTCAGAACACCATACTTTCTGGGTGTTGCAATTAACGATGATGGAACACATCGGATCTTCCATTCACAGCTCGGCAAATTCCAAGGAGCAGGATTATTTCTGGAGTCAATACTGCAAGCATCGGGATTGAAGCAGGAGAAATAATATGAAAAAATATGCTCGTTTCATGATCACCTTAAGCGTCCTGCCCCTTTTTCTTTACAGCACAACAGGTTTTTGCCTTTCAGATGCGTTCAAGAATAATATCTACAACCCTGGACCTTTAAAGCCAGTTGACAGTATTTTAAAGGTAAAGGCAGGAGATAGTGCACCCGACTTTTCTCTTCCAGCGGTATCTGGAGAACGGGTTTCACTTGACCAGTATCGAGGGGAAAAAAATGTAGTACTCTCTTTTGTGCCCGCTGCATGGACGCCCGTCTGTTCAGATCAATGGCCGGGTTATAATATTGTACAAGACATCTTTGACAGAAATGACACCATACTGCTGGGAATAACTGTGGACAATACCCCGACCCTATTTGCATGGACTAATCAGATGGGTAGGTTATGGTTTCCTGTTCTGTCTGACTTTTGGCCCCACGGTGCTGTGTCTGACAGATATGGTGTATTGCGTTCTGATGGGATCTCTGAGAGGGCACTGTTTGTAATCGACAAAAAGGGGGTTATTCAATACATTGGTGTGGGAGATATAAACAAGAGACCTCGCCTTGAGACCTTAGTCAGGGAACTTGAAAAACTGGAGAAATAGTACGTGAGCATAGAGAATGTTTTGAGATCTAACCAGAAACACCGGATGACCCATCAGCGCCAAGTTATTCTTGAAGAAATACAAAAAGTAAATACCCACCCGACAGCAGATGAGGTATATGAACTAGTTCGTAAGCAATTGCCCCGAATAAGTCTCGGTACGATTTACCGTAATCTGGAGATCCTGTCGGCATCGGGTTTGATACAAAAGATTGGACCCTTATCAAATCAAATGCGGTTTGATGGGATTACCAAAAAACACTATCACCTTCGTTGTATGTATTGCGGAAGGATAGAAGACGCTCCAATTTCACCAATGGAAAACCTGGAAAATGCTATCCGCGAGAAAACTGATTACACCATAATAGATCACAAAATTGAATTTATCGGGATATGCCCAAAATGCAAAGAAAAGGGAAGTTCTATTGATAAAAAGCCTTCCGGCATTTCTCATTAGGGGTATGCAAATATAGCTGAAGGTAAGAAAGGGCAAGTAGAAACAGGGTTGACTATGTACCGTGCGGGCAAACAATAAAAATAAACACCTGCCCATCCCCATGGCAGCATAATCCCGATCACTTTAAACAGGACAAAAACATCAGGGAATAGTATCTATTAAAGAGAGAGATTTGCATAACTCATATTTACTTTACGAGAAGGGACTTTTCTTCAGTTCCAAGGCTCTCGGGCTGGTCTTTTCAGCAACGTATCCATGGGGGAGCCCGCAGAGGCGGATAAATTTTGCTTACTCCGCATTGCCCCGATAAATCGGGGCCTGCAGGTTCCCCATCTGATAAATTGCGAAAAGACAGCACCCTTCTCTCCGAGTGGAAGGCCACCGGTCACTTCAAAAAAGTCCATCATCTTTTTGGGGATGGTGAAAATCGCCAGGTTTTTCAAAGGTCTCATTGATTATGCGTCTAAAAAAATACAAATGTGTCTAATATTATACTGTAAGATAACCTATTGAAGAAAATGGATAATACTAATTAAATATTCATTATTATGTCTAGATTTAGACAGTTTGCATAGTTATTTGTTATGAGCCTGCGCTCAATAAATCAGAATGATCTGTATACTATAGGACAAAGGAAGCCATCAAATAGCTTTTTTATTTGAGTTTTTGGAATTGGACCCTCTTATTGTATGGCACAATCCGGGATGCATGGCATTAAAATTGCGTAATACACTTAAAAAGATTGATTGCATCGATGTAATTTATTTTTAAAATCATAAAAATGGAGGGGAAAATGCCCAGGGCACTTATTGTATATGCAACCAGGGCGGGAGCTACTGAAAAAATTGCTGAACTTATTGCCGAGGGTATTCGCTTCACTGGTAATGAGGCGCAGATACAGAATGCCAATGAAATTACAAGCGAGGCCAATCTTGAGGGTTTCGATGCATATGTATTTGGTTCCGCAACCTACCATGGTGAGATGATGCAGGGAGTGAAAAAGGTTCTTTTTCTTGCTGAAAAAGTACCACTCGCTGGTAAGCCAGGAGGAGCCTTTGGTGCATTTGGCTGGAGCGGAGAGGCAATAGACCGTATTTATGAAACCATGAAGAACGTTTTTAAAATGGATATGGTGAGTAATCCGTTACGATTAAAGTCGCCAGACCTAGGAGGCGGCAGACAAATGGCTCAGGATTACGGCCGAGAAGCTGGAAAAAAATTGATTCAATAATATATTGTAAACGGAAGCTAATGATGACCAACTTTATGATATAGATCAACTTTTCTATATCAAGACAACAAGGAGCATTATATGAACTTGAAGACCCTTCATAAGATCAGTTATGGTCTCTATATCATTGCTGCGCACAAGGGTAATGAGATTAATGCCCAGATAGCAAACACGGTGTTTCAAATTACTTCGAAACCGCCTACGGTGGCTGTAAGCATTAATAAGGAGAATTATACCCATGAGTTTATCACCGCGGGACGGTCCTTCGTGGTGAACGTGCTGGATAGAGAAATTGAAATGGTATTTATAGGTCGTTTTGGATTCAAATGTGGGAGGGATATTGACAAGTTCGATAGCGTAAAGTATCGCCTCTCTGCCCTGGGCAATCCTATTCTTGAGGAAAACTCTGTGGCATTTATGGAAGTAAGAGTTGATAAAGACGTTGATTTGGGTACACATACCCTCTTTATTGGTGAGGTTGTTGATGCAGATATCCTTAATGACGGTGAACCCCTGACATATGCTCACTATCATCTTGTGAAAAAGGGTAAGGCGCCAAAGGCAGCTCCAACATATATTGAGGAATAATATTGTTTTTGCAGCGAGAGAAATAAAGAAAGGAGGAGAACATAATGGATAAATACGTTTGTCAGGTATGTGGGTATGTCTACGACCCTCATGATGGAGATCCTGAAAATGGAATAGAGCCAGATACCAAATTTGACGATCTTCCAGATGACTGGACCTGCCCGGTCTGTGGTGCACCAAAAGATGATTTTGAAAAAGAGCAATAACAAATAAGAGAAGAGCCTTGCATTATATGCGGATGTGATGCAGGCCAGGGTTTTAGGGATAATTGATAGAAAGGCAGGCACTTTTACCGAAACCATGAAACGTATTGCCAGTACAGATAAAGAGGATTCGGCCTTCCTTGTGCATGAAGAGGGAACGATGCCGCTCATGGGCAGAAGGTACGTGCGGCATCGTTCCGCTCATCAATCCGGAACAGGCATTATTTTTCCTGCTTCAGTACATTTTTTATAAACTCATAGTTTTAGGGGGCGTGTATTATGTCACCCATTGAAATTGCAAGTGATATTTACTGGTTAGGTGTGATTGATTGGAATATCAGGGATTTTCATGGTTATACTACCTATCAGGGCAGCACCTATAACTCATTCCTTGTTATGGATGAGAAAACAGCACTCATTGATACGGTGAAAAAGGGCTTTGAGGATGAATTAATCGCCAGCATCAGTAAACTGGTCGATCCCGCAAAAATTGACTATGTTATCAGCAATCACACAGAAATGGATCACACAGGAGGCCTGGAAAGGATAATGCAAAGGGTTGGTAATGATACACCACTCTATTGCTCAAAAATGGGCCATAAGAATCTCTCACAACATTTTCCTGATTCATGGAACTATCACCCTGTTGAAGATGAGGGGGAATTATCCCTGGGTAAGAAGACACTTTCTTTTATGGAGACCAGGATGCTTCACTGGCCGGATAGTATGTTCACCTATGTGAAAGAGGATAAGATTCTTTTTTCCAGCGATGCCTTTGGCCAGCACTATGCCGGTTTGGAGCGGTTTGATGACCAAATTGGAGAGGCAATTATGCCCCATGCCCGGAAATACTTTGCGAATATCCTCCTGCCTTATTCCCCCCTGATTTTAAAATTAGTGGATAAGGTCACAAAGATGGGGTTGGCCTTAGATATGATTTGTCCAGATCACGGTATTATTTGGAGAAAGGATCCGGCAAAGATCATTAATAGTTACGTAGAATGGAGCCAGCAAAAACCAAAAAGAAAGGCGCTTGTTATTTACGACACCATGTGGCATAGTACGGAAAGGATGGCTGAAGCGATTGTCGATTCATTGGGCCATGAAGGGGTGGATGCACGGCCCATGCATCTCAGAAACTGGCACCGCAGCGATATTATGACTGAGATAATCGATGCAGGGGCTATCCTTGTTGGCTCACCTACGCTTAATAATGGCCTCTTTCCCACGGTGAGTGATTTTATCACCTATATGAAAGGATTGCGGCCCATCAACAAAGTGGCATCTGCATTCGGTTCCTATGGCTGGAGCGGCGAGGCCGTTAAGCTGATCAGTCAAGAACTGGAAGAGATGAAGTTCAACCGTATTGATCCTGGCCTCAAGGTCCAATATGTTCCCAATGATAAGGACATTTCGGCATGCCATGAGCTTGGCAAAAAGATAGCTGGGGCACTGCCTCCAAAATAATCCCATACAGGTATACATGCTCAATCCTTTAGAAGGTATAATAAGAGAGACATTGTGAATGAAGTGTGAAAGGATCCGGGAAGAAGCATTACGTCAAATATTTTAGAGACTGCCGGGACAAACTCTTCAAAACCTATTCAACGTGCAATGGATAGTATGATGGGATGATAGGATATGATGATCTGCTTATATTAAAAGGTGTCTTAACGAGAGCTTTGCAAAACCTGACCATTTTTTTACTCCGAATAGAGAGGGTAGACCTTTCTGAAATGACTGGTAGCTTCCGGCTCATAGAGCCTCCCGCTCGGAGAGAAGGGTGCTGTATTTTCACAACGTATCAGTGGGGGAAACCGCGGGCCCCGATTTAATGGGGCAATGCGGGGGTCTCCGGCCCGGAGGGAACTGAGGAAACGTTGACCCTCTTTAGGAAAATATGAGTTCTGCAAAGTTCTCTTAACGTAAGGAGGAGCCTATGGATTTTCCTGATTTTTCTTTGGATACTTCGTTATTACAGACGGCAAAGGAGCCGGAACCCAAGACTACTTATGATCTACTTATCCTGGGTGGAGGTCCGGCGGCCATGAGTGCAGCAGTTTATGCTGCCCGAAAGATGATAAGCTTCGCCATTATCGCCAAGGATTTGGGGGGTCAGATACGGGAAACATCAGAGGTAGAAAACTGGTTAGGATTTCAGAGCATCAATGCTAAAGATCTGGCCGATAGCTTTGAGGAGCATGTGAAGGGTTATGATATACCAGTCCGCCTGGGGACTTTTATTACTGAAGTCGAAAAAGGGGCAGATGGCTTCAACGTTCTGACAGATGACAACACTATGTATACAAGCAGAACATTGATTATTGCCACGGGCAAGCGGCACCGCTCCCTCAACGTGCCTGGAGAGGACGAATTGCTTGGGAGGGGTGTTGCCTATTGCGCTACCTGTGATGCCCCATTCTTTAAGGGCAAAAAGGTAGTTGTGGCTGGTGGCGGAAATTCGGCCTTCACTACAGCCGTGGATCTTTTGAAGGTAGGGGCAGAGATAATTCTTATAAACTTCATCAAGGGATGGCAGGCGGATGAATTCCTTCAGGAAAGGATAAGAAAGACCGGCACTGTGAGCTTGCTTGATTATCACCAGATTGTCAAAATAGAAGGTACGGATAGTGTAACAGGTATAGTTGTCAAGAATCGGGAAAATGACAATGAAGAAAAGCTCAGTGCAAACGGGGTCTTTATAGAGATCGGGCTCTTGCCCAACAACGAGCCGGTCAAGAACCTGGTAGAATTAAATGAGCACGGTGAAATAATCATCGATTGCTCCTGCAGAACAAGTGTAGAAGGGCTTTTTGGCGCTGGTGATGTGACCACTGTGCCGCATAAGCAAATCGTAATATCTGCTGGCGAAGGGGCCAAGGCTGCATTATCCGCATATAATTACCTTATCGATAAATCTGTAATATAACGAGGTGTATCATGGGAGCACTAAAAGAAAAGGACAAGGAAAAGGTAACAACTATCTTCAAAGGCATAGAAAGAGATGTTACCATCGTAATGTTTACCCAGGAGATGGAATGCCAGCACTGCGAGATGACAAGGATGATGCTGGAGGAATTATCTGGCCTCTCAGACAAACTTTATCTTGAGGTGCATGACTTTGTAGCCGAGGCAGATCTGGCCAAAAAATATGGGATAGACAAGATACCAGCTACTGCTTTGATTGGTGATAGGGACTATGGAATACGCTTTTATGGAGTCCCTGCCGGTTATGAGTTTAATGTCTTGGTAGAGGATATCGTAAATGTGGGGAAGCGGAACCCCGGATTGACCAAGGAAGTGATGGCTGAACTTGCCAAGGTTGATAGGCCTGTACATATGCAGGTGTTGATTTCTCCTACTTGACCCTATTGCCCGAGTGCAGTTCGCACGGTTCACCGTTTTGCCATGGCCAATGACTATATTACGGCTGACATGGTCGAAGGCTCGGTATTTTCGTTTTTGGTGGTTAAATACAATGTGCAAGGAGTTCCCCATACCGTCATTAATGAGGAGCATAGCATCGTTGGTGCAGTCTCAGAAATGGAATTTGCTCATGCCGTACTAAAGGCGATCGGAAAGTAGAAGCCGCTTTTTTTCTATCCCCTCGTACATCTTTTGTAAAAAGCATTGCGATAGCTATGAGGGTCTGCACAACCTGACCATTTTCTTTACTTCGAATAGAGAGGGTAGACCTTTCTGAAGCGACCGGCGGCCACCGCCTCCGCTTCCAGCCCGTAGGCCTTCCAGGCCGGAGAATAGAACCTGCGCCTCGCAGGGAACTGAAGAAGTGTCGACCCTCTTTAGGAAAATGAAACCTTTAAAAAACCCGGCGATTTTCACCATCCCCAAAAAGACGATGGACTTTTTTGAAGTGACTGGTGGCCTCCGGCTCGTAGAGCCGCCCGCTCGGAGAGAAGGGTGCTGAAAAGACCAACCCGGGAGGCTCGGCCTCCGGCCCGGGGGGCCTACGCCCCGGAGGGAACTGAAAAAAAGCCCATCGTCTTTAGATCAATAGGGGTTATGCAAAGGTTTCGCTACAGTGCTGCTGCTCAACCGAAGTATTGAGCAATTTCTGCGCAAATGTCCCATTTTTGTTTGAGAAAAAAATGCCTAAGATGGGTACCAAAGGATTAAGATGGCTTAAAGGCTTCCACTTGATTGCGGTTTCCTGTTGGATAGGTGGTGCTGTAGCATTGCTATTTTTGTATTTCTTGCAAAACAGGGCAGCAGACGGAGATGTTCTTTACGGAATTAATCAGAGCATCCATCATGTTGATATGGTGGTAGTGGTAATCCCAGGGGCTTTTGGTTGCCTGATAACCGGCTTACTTTACTCAGCCTTTAGCAATTGGGGATTCTTTAAGCATACGTGGTTGATATTCAAATGGATTGTAACAATTGCCGCAATTCTTTTTGGAACCTTTTTTCTCGGTCCATGGGAAACCACAATGATGGAAATTTCAGGTAAATTAGGTATGTCATCTTTATATGACCCTTCATATTTATACAGCCAAAAAATGGGTCTCATCTTTGGTGGAATTCAATGCGCCGTTCTCATGATTACGGTATTTATTTCCATCTTTAAGCCCTGGAAAAAGAAAAAACACCAAACCTGATCTGACCTCCAAGCTTGATAATGTATCATTCTCACAACTCCTCTTTTCCAACAGTATCCACCTAAGGAGACCTTTGAAAAACGTGGTGATTTTCACCATCCCCAAAAAGACGATGGACTTTTTTGAAGTGACTGGTGGAGGGATGCTGTCTTTTCGTAACGTATCAATGGGGGAACCCGCAGCCCCGAGCCTGTCGAGGGGAATGCGGAGGGGGCAAAACTCCCCCGTGGATACGTTGCTGAAAAGACCAGCCCGGGAGCCTTGGAACTGAAAAAAAGCCCATCGTCTTTAGAGCAAGAGGGGTTATGCAAAGGTTTCCTAAGAAAGGAGATTTTGCATATGAGAAAATGGTATGAAATTGGAAAGAAGGAGTCATTGACTTTGCCTCCTGTTTCCCTTATACAAGACAAAAAGAGGACGATTTTACATGAAAAGAATAATGAGGAAATGTATTGAAAAATTGACTCCTTATCCACCAGGTAAACCAATAGAGGAACTGGAGAGAGAGTTAGGAATAGTTGGCTCTATCAAACTGGCTTCAAACGAAAATCCCTTGGGTCCTTCACCCAAAGCCATTAATGCTATCAAAAAAACCCTTGCCAATGTGAATCGATACCCTGATGGCAGTTGCTATTATTTGAGACAAAAATTGTCAGAAAAATTTGGATTGCCAATGGACAAAATTATTTTGGGTAATGGATCAGATGAGATAATAAAGTTGGCTATCCATACATTCCTTTCACCTGACGAAGAGGTTATCCTTCCCTACCCTACCTTTTTGATGTATGAAAAAATAATTCAGAGTTTTGAAGGCAAAATAGTGACAGTGCCCTTGTCCGATTTCTCAATTGATCTTTCAGCCGTACGTACAGCGGTATCCTCTAAGAGCAAGATTATTATTATAAATAACCCAAACAACCCCACAGGAACCGGTCTTAATAAAGAGAAGCTCTTCCAGTTTTTATCCTCCCTTCCCTCAGATTTGATAATTATTTTAGATGAGGCCTATATCGAATTTACCACAGATCCAAACATTACAAGCTTATTAGAATCATTGGAATCATACCCACTTCTTATAGTTTTAAGAACATTTTCAAAGGCCTATGGATTAGCCGGACTTAGGGTTGGGTATGGATTTGCCTCTGAGACAATAATAGATGGAATGAATCTCATTAGACAGCCATTTAACGTAAACTGTCTGGCTCAGGCTGGAGCCCTGGCTGCACTTGATGATGATGAGTTTGTGGAAAAAACACGCACCCTTGTAAGAAACGGTCTTATATTCCTTTACTCTCAATTAGATCGCATAGGTCTGGAATATATACCTACGCAGACAAACTTTTTCTTAATCAAGACCCCACTCGGAGCACAGGAAACTTACCAACGCATGCTCAGGGAAGGTGTAATTGTGAGGTCAATGGAAAGTTTTGGGCTTAATGAGTATATAAGAATAAATGTAGGCTTACCAGAAGAGAATAAGCGATTCATAACGACTCTGGAGAAGGTTCTCTTAAATTGAATGATATAATAACCATAGATGGACCAACAGGATCTGGAAAGAGTACTGTGGGTCGCCTTCTGGCTCAAAGGCTTCATTATCACTATCTTGATACAGGTGCAATGTATAGGGTTGTTGGCCTTGCCGTCCATAGGGCTGGTGTAGATGTGCACAAAAAAGAAGAGGTAACGAAAATATGTAATGATCTTGATATACAATTCATTCATGAGGGTGATGTAACCAAAATTTATATGGACAACGAGGATGTAACTAAGATCATTCGAGAGCCTGATATAGATCTCATAGCATCCAATGTATCGGCACTTGATACCGTAAGGAAAACAATGAGCACTCTCCAGAGAAACATCGCCGCTCAAGGACCGTTGGTGGCAGAGGGTAGAGACATGGGAACAGTTGTATTTCCGAAGGCCCATCATAAATTCTATATCGATGCATCCCTAGAGGTACGAGTGGAAAGAAGATTCCAGGAACTGCAAAAAAGGGGGGAACCTATTTCAAGGGAAAAAGTGAAGGAAAATCTTATCAAAAGAGACGAGCAGGATATGAATCGGTATCTATCTCCACTAAAACCAGCTAGAGATGCAACGATAATTGATACTACAAATGTAACCCCTCATCAAATAGTAGGAAAGATAATTGAAGTTATGAAGGTAAAAAAGAAATAAGCAATATCATATACAGAAGTTAAAAATAACAATCAGGTACATATTTTTAGGAAAAAGAGAAACAAACTCTTGAATTTTAATATAAATTTTATTATACTACAAATTTGATGGTTACGTAAAAAGTCATTTTACTCGCTCATGATGCCCATTTTGGGATTCATCAAATGCTTCGCTAATCGCCAAAAACTCGGCCTAAAGGCCTCAAACCTGCCCGCCATCGCACCCGCTCAGGCGAGGCGGGCGGGCAATTTGTCCCGCTTGTAGCGGGATTAACGCTCAGCATTTCCTGAATCTATTTCCAAAAGTGGCCAAAATCGCTCGCAAAAGACTTTTTACGAGTTTGTCAAATTCAGACATTTGTAATTTTACTCACGTTAACTCACTTGTAAAATTGAGATACGTTATTCATTATTGGGGGTGATCAAGGATGGATACTAAAAGAAAAATTCGAGT
>JAWOBA010000279.1:0-7762 GCA_046498285.1 Desulfatiglandales bacterium
TTGCAACATACGGATAAAATGACTTCGTTGGAAGCTAATTTATGCAGCAGGCGGCATCCTATGAACAACGGAGTCGATTCAGTAAAGAAAAGTCGACCCTCTCTAGGAAAATATGAGTTCTGCAAAGCTCTCATGCAAAGATTTCTGAATCGAAGGAGATGAGTCAAAAAGACAAGATCCTTGAACCAATAGGGTATAACCTGAAAAAATCAGCAAGTCTTAAAAGGATGGAAACCTGAAGGAGAATAATGGAGAGCAATAAACTAGATATCAAGAAATTAACAGGCCCTCAGAAAGCTGCTATCTTTCTTTTGGCTATAGGTGAAGAATTGGCCACATCATTTTTTCAAGGGTTAGATGAGAAAAGTATCCAAAACGTTGTTGAGCATATGTCGGATATAAACTACGTTTCCTCTGATATTATAAATAAAGTAAAAAATGAATTTTTAACAAACACTAACAACGATATGGGCTTAGCCCTTTCCGGAAAAGATTTTCTCAAAGAGGTGGTGAACAGGATAATGGAAAAAGAAACAGAAAAAGAGGTAGTTACCGTTAAAGAAGACGAAAGCAATACTCCTCCCTTTAGCGACCTGGCGAATCTACCGACAGACAAATTATTCAGTATAATTAAAGGAGAGTATCCCCAGACTATTGCCTTAATCCTGTCTTTTATGCCGCCTAAGAAGTCAGCACAAATCCTAAATCTCTTTCCTCAGGGGGATAGGAGCGATATTGCCCTTAGGATAGTAACAATCGGGCAGGTTCAAGATGAAATAGTAAGGGAAGTTGATGAGGCCATGAAAAGTGCTATTTCCAGGATTGGGATTGCTACAAGGAAATTTGATGGATTGGAGACACTGGCCAATATATTAAATGAACTGGAGGAAGATGCAGAGGACGAAATTCTATCTCATATAGAACATGAGGATAGTAATCTCGCAGACAGCATCAGACAAAAGATGTTTATTTTTGAAGATCTTTTACAGCTTGATGAGAGGAGCTTTAGGGAAATATTACAGAATGTTGATAAGCAGAAATTGGCAAAAGCTTTGAAGACTGCCTCTGAGGAATTGAAAAAGAAGATATTTAATAATCTATCAAAGAGGGCTGCTGAGATGCTCAAGGAAGATATGGAGGTTATTGGGCTTGTTAGGTTGAAAGAGGTTGAGGAGGCCCAGCAAAATATCTTACAATTGACAAAGCGGCTTGGATCAGAGGGGAAAATAGCCCTTATAGGGAAAAGGAGTGGGGATGTCTTTGTCTAATCATTCAGAAAAAATAGCAAGAAAGGAAAAGGCAGGGACAGAATTTGAAATGGAGCACTTTGAAGCCACTTGCTGACCGATAGTACTACCCGCCATAGTCCCTATCTAAGGGATTCAGGCGAGGGAGGTGGGAAAATGCTATAACCTCTGAACCCCAAAAAGATTCCAGAGATCCAGTCATGCTTGTTCACACTCACAAGAGGTCCCATCTGAGGAGGCGTATGGAGGTAGGAGGATTTATGGACTGATACCTTTGAAAAACCCCGCGATTTTCATTATCCCAACAAAGACCATGGACTTTTTTTCAGTTCCCTCCGGGGCGTAGGCCCTCCGGGCCGGAGGCCGAGGCTCCCGGGTTGGTCTTTCCAGCAACGTATCCATGGGGGAGTTTTGCCCTCTCCGAGCGGGAGGCTCTCCGAGCCGGAGGCCCTCCGCATTCCCCTCGACAAGCTCGGGGCTGCGGGTTCCCCCACTGATACGTTACGAAAAGACACTCCCCTTCCGCCAGTCACTTCAAAAAAGCCCATCGTCTTTCGATAAAGCAAGGTTATACAAAGGTCTCGGTACTGGGGCACCTTTGTGGTTCAAAAAAAGAGAGTAAGAGCCAAACGGAGATTTGACCCCCAGGCCATAGCTCCCCTCCGCCGCAGGCGGATTGGTATTCATCACTTTCATCCCCGCCCGCCTCGCCTGAGCGAGAGCGATGGCGGGCAGGAGGGAAGTGATGAAGAACAAAAAAATCATGTCAATCCTGTTAATCCTGTCTGTCCCGCTGTGCCCCGTGAAATTCATGGATATGACAGCGGAGCGCATGTAACAATGGTGTAACGTATTTCATCGGGGAGCTTTGAGCTTCTCTGCTTTCAGCTCATTCGCTTTTACCTTTGAGCTTTGAGCTTTGAGCTTCTCTGCTTTGCGGTTCAAAAAAAGAGAGTAAGAGCCAAACGGAGATTTGATCCCCATCTACCGTCTTTCGATCAAGAGGGGCTATGCAAAGATCTCGGGCTGTCAGGCCAATCCCAAGATGATCACCGCGACGGATCAGATGCTGGGAGAACGTACCAATCTGGAGAGATACGAGGTTAAAGGTCAGCGCAGTGATTGCATAAGACAGATGTCAACATCTTGACATCTGTCTAAATCCTTGACGTTAACCCAGTAAAAATGGAAAATATCAAGCATCCCTATCTTATTGTAATACTTCACTTTTTTCACTTCACTAAATATATTCCCTTATCAAAAAGTATGGCATAAAGGTTGCTGTATATAAAACTAGAAGGACAGCCTTGTCAGTGATGTGTTGTTCACAAAACCAATAGATGCGTGAATTTTATATCATCTCACCAGGAAGCAATTATCCTGAGGTAATTGCACACATCATCTTTAGGACAACTGGAATGATTTTAACAACTCACCACTGATGATGATCAATGGACATCATAGGGAGGTACTATGGATATTGCCACTATCCTGGGTATCATATCTGCATTTGGTATTGTAATTGTAGCCATTTTTATGGGTGGCTCGATCAAGCTTTTCATAAATATACCTGCTTTAATGATTGTTATTGGGGGAACCCTTGGCGCGACAATGATTAACTATCCATTGCGTGATGTATTTGGAGTTTTCAGTGTAGTGAAAAAAGCATTTTTTACCACAAAAATATCTGTTGATGAAATCATCAAAAGGTTTATCGGGTTTGCAAGAAAATCTCGCAGAGAAGGAATTTTGTCTTTAGAGAATGAGATAGAAGATGTAACGGATGAATTTTTAAAAAAAGGAGTCCAGCTCTCCATCGATGGCTTGGAACCACAAGAGATCAAAGAAGTCTTGGAAACGGAGCTCAATTTTGTCAGAAATCGACATGAGTTGGGCGCAGAAATCTTTGCTACTATGGGAAAATTTTCTCCTGCCCTCGGTATTATAGGTACTATAGTTGCTTTGGTGCAGATGCTCCAGAATATGGATGCCCAGGGCAGTATAGGCCCAGCTATAGCTGTAGCCCTGATTGCAACCTTTTACGGGTTGATTATTGAATATATAATCTGTTTGCCCATAGCAGGGAAGCTAAGAACCAGGAGCAAGGAGGAGGTTTTGACCAAAGAGATGAGTATCCAGGGGATACTATCCGTTTCGAATGGCGATAATCCTAGGATCCTGGAACAAAAACTCTTAGCTTTTTTACCACCCAATATGAGGAATTATAGCTAAGCGTGACAAACTCGTAAAAAGTCTTTTGCGAGCGATTTTGGCCACTTTTGGAAATAGATTCAGGAAATGCTGAGCGTTAATCCCGCTGCAAGCGGGACAAATTGTTTGAGGCCTTTAGGCCGAGTTTTTGGAATTTAGCGAAGCATTTGATGAATCCCAAAATGGGCATCATGAGCGAGTAAAATGACTTTTTACGAAACCATCAAGCGTTGACTTAAAAAAAAGAGAAATATCGGCAATGATTGGAAACTTGAAATTAGAAACTGGAAACCAGGCTGAGGAATGATAAAAACCTGCGATTTAGATGTTTATACATTGGCGGAAGATCACTCAGATCTCATTTGGTACTCCTTACCCCTGCTGATAGAAAGGTATTCTATCGTTACGCAAGGGGATCATCCGAGGAAACCAAAGCCCGGTTGTGTAAACTTATTCGCAGGAAGATTGTCCCAGACAAAAATAGAGATAAGCACACAGTCATTACTCAAGAACTTGGTCCCAAGCTTAATGCTTTTATCAGAAGCATAAAATAACTTATCGTTACCTGGATTTCCAATTTCCAATTGGTAGGTACAATTATGGGAAGCATTTTATCGCAGGAAGAGGTTGACTCCCTTCTCGGGGGAATGGATGAGGAAAAGGTTCAAACCGTGACACCTGTACCTGAACCTGAAGAAGGGTTAGAGGTATATGATTTTGGCGCAGAAGCAGGCCCTGTGCATCTTAAGATGCCTATCTTGGAAATCATTAATGAAAAGTTTATTGTCTTTTTAAGGAAAAGTCTTTTTGCTGCAACAGGTTTGTCCTTAGGCGTAAGCATATCTTCTGTTGATTCAATTAAATTTGGTGACTTCTATCGTTCTATTCCGGTTCCGACAAGTTTGAATATATTTAAGATGGAGCCTCTAAGAGGATTTTCTCTCCTTGTTCTGGAAGCCCCACTAGTATTTGCCTTTGTTGATACATTCTTTGGTGGAAAGGCTATGGGCCATGTAAAGCTCGAGGGAAAAGACTTCACTGCAATTGAGAAAAAGATAATAGGCAAGATAGTGAATATGATCCTGGGTGATTTACAGGATGCATGGTCGGATTTTTATAAACTAAACATGATCTTTACTCGCTCCGAAATGGATCCACAATTTGCAGAGATTACTGCACATGAGGATATAGTGATAGTAACTAAGCTCATGATAGACCTTCAAAATGTCTCGGGAACAATGACCATATGTATACCCTACTCTTTACTTGAATCTGTAAGAGATAAACTGAAGCAAAGGTCTCATGGTGAACGATTGGAGGTCGATCACCAATGGACACAATATATTAAGGAAAGAGTAAAGCAATTGACAATTAATTTGAGCTGCGCCTTAGGTAATGCAGAGATAACGGGCAGAGAGCTTCTGGCGATGAAGATCGGTGATGTGATAGAGTTGGATCAAAAAATAAGCGATCCCGTTATTATAAGTGTAGAGGGTGTCCCAAAGTTTATTGGCTTCCCCGAGCTTTCCAATAAGCAAAGGGCGGTAAAGATACAAGGAAGAGTTAATAAGGAGTAAATTATGGATGAAGCTAATGATATACAAGGCAAGAGCCAGAAAGAAACAGAAACAGAGGATGGGTATGTACAAGAAGAGAACCGCGACATTGACTTCATTCTTGATATTCCCCTCAATGTTAGTGTGGAATTGGGAAGAGTCAAAATGTTCGTAAAGGATTTACTTCAGTTAGGGCAGGGATCCATAATAGAGTTAAATAAGTCATCTGAAGAACCACTGGAGATATATGTCAACAACAAATTGATTGCGAAGGGTGAAGTTGTGGTTGCGGATGAAAGATTTGGCATACGGGTAACGGATGTTATCAGCAAAGTCGAGTCTGGAAAGGGCTGATGCTCTTCTAATTTCAGTGAGTCAAACCTGAATCAATGGAGAAGAGGGAAATGGATCAAGCGACAAATCTGAGAAAGATGATGATGAGAGAATCCGATAGAATTCATAACCTTAGAAAGGACAATAAGGATGGATTCTTTTCAAATAACAGGCCTAAAGTCATTGCCATTACCAGTGGGAAGGGTGGTGTAGGTAAGACAAGTGTAGTGGGAAATCTTGCCATTGCATGTCAAAGAATGGGTAAAAAAGTTTTGGTTTTTGATGCCGATCTGGGTCTTGCAAATATTGATATTATCTATGGTATTAATCCCAAACATACTATTGAGGATGTAATTACGGGCAAGAAAGAACTTTCTCAAATTATCGTTAAAGGTCCAGAGGGTGTAGCACTCATACCATCCAGCTCAGGTGTGCACGATTTGGCCCATCTAACAGAAGGCCAGAAGATCAATCTTTTAAATGAATTTGATGCGTTGAATAACATGTTCGATGTTTTATTGGTTGATACAGGCGCAGGAATTTCCTCGAATGTTATCTATTTTAATCTGGCGGCGGAAGAAAGAATGGTTGTTGTAAGCCCGGAACCCACATCTATTACAGATGCCTATGCCCTTATCAAGGTGCTGTTTTACCAGCATGGGGTAGACAATTTTTTCCTTTTATTCAATATGGTCAACCATGAAAAAGAGGCAAAGTCCGTTTATCAAAGCATGAGCAAGGCTGTATCCAGGTTTATGGGGGGCATATCTCTCGAGTATGTTGGATTTATCCCATGGGATAGCTCTTTACAAGAGTCAATAATTAAAAGAAAGCCGGTCATGTGTTGTTATCCCGAATCATCTTCAAGCAAGAGCTTTACGAAATTGGCTAACCACCTTTTAAGGCAGACAGATAGAATACCAATTGATGGAAATATTAAATTTTTCTGGAAAAGACTTATGACTGCAGCAGGGGATTAAAGATGAGGAATGCACAAATTAATAGATATCAATCTACTTTAGACATAGATCAGAGAAGCATTGATGCTAAACGCAGGCAGGAGCTTATTCTCAACTATGCCCCTCTTGTGAAATTCATTGCAGAAAGGATCGCGATCAGGCTGCCGCCCACGGTATTAAAGGAAGAGCTTATAAGTACCGGGATAATAGGCTTAATTGATGCCTTTGATAAATTCAATACAGAAACCGGGGTTAAATTTGAGACATATGCAGAGCACCGGATACAGGGCGCAATGTTAGATGAATTGAGAAAAATGGACTGGATCCCCAGATCTGTCAGGAAAGATATTCACAGGATTGAAGCAGCTATTACGGCAGTTCAGCATAGACTTGGCAGGGAGCCGGAGGATTATGAAATTGCCCAAGAGATGAATGTTGATATTGATTCGTACTATAAAATGGTTAGCAAGGCTTGTGGTATAAGCCTTTTGAGCCTTGATGAGGTCATGCCGGACGGATCTGCTCCAAAGTTTACAAAACAGGCCTCAAAGACTCCTTCGCCTTTTGATGAATTGAAAATAAAAGAGGTGAAAAAAATTATATCTGAGGCCCTTGTTGGTCTTTCGGAAAATGAACAATTAGTTATCTCACTGTATTACTATGATGAATTGACATTAAAGGAAATAGCCAAAATATTGGATTTAACACCATCCAGGATATCTCAAATCCATTCAAAGGCAATAGTAAGATTAAGGGTAAAACTTAAAGGACAGTTCTCCATAGCTCTCGACAAGTAAACGAGATTTTTGCATAGCCCCTATTGATCTAAAGACGATGGGTTTTTTCAGTTCCATCTTGGGGAGGTTCGAATGAGTCACATTTGAAATCTTTGAAACGTGCCTTCATTCGCGCTCATAAATCAAGACCTTTGTATGACCTTGCTTTATCGAAAGACTATGGGCTTTTTTGAAGTGACTGGCGGAAGGGTTTTGTCTTTTCGTAACGTATCAGTGGGGGGAACCCGCAGCCCCGAGCTTGTCGAGGGGAATGCGGAGGGGGCAAAACTCCCCCATGGATACGTTGCTGAAAAGACCAACCCGAGAGCCTTGGAACTGAAAAAAAGTCCATCGTCTTTCTTGGGATAATGAAAATCGCCAGGTTTCTCAAAGGTATCATATTGAAACTTTTGAAACGTGCCTTCATTCGCGCTCATAAATCTTTTTCGACCCTGCAACGTCTCGCTTAGCTGCAAAGGCAAAACTCGCGCTGAAGCGCTCAGATCCCGCTTTCAGCGGGACAAGTCGCTTCACTTCGACGGCAGGGTACCCCGAAAAAGTATTTAAAAGTCGCGCTCCATGAAGCCACCTTTCCTATTTCCATGGTTCTGCGTAGCCTCCTGGATGGTTTTTTATGGCCTAATGGCTGGGGAGATAAACAGATGAAAACAAAAATACTC
>JAWOBA010000290.1:0-4870 GCA_046498285.1 Desulfatiglandales bacterium
TAGTCTTTGTGGTTTTTTCTATTTTTGTGTGCAACCCTGCGAATAAACATGGAGGCAGCTTAGCAAGGTAAATGTTCTTTGTCAATCAAAATAATATTATTTTGACACTACACTCAACATCTGCATGTGTAACCTATTGATATTACTAAGTACGGTGATAGAAAATAAGGGCATTTTTTGCTTAAAAGGGGAAAAAGGCATGAAGTTGGGTTAGCGAAACGAGAAGTTGGAGCGATTTTGCGCCGAAGGCATATTTGTAAATATGTTGAGAAGCAAAATCGTGAAATCCCGCCAAGGCGGGACAGCAAGGTTTTTCAGGTCGCAGTAGGTGGCTACTGCATAATCTGGGTTTAAATGGGTGGAGCCAGGAGACAAAAAATATGCGCCTTGACACCACGTGGAAAATCAAGGGTCGTTAGGGTGGTATCCGGAATCTGTTGCTGTAAGTATGTACCTCCTGTTGCGTATACCGTTTCAGGCATCTCCCCCAAAAGCATAAGTATTATTGAAATGTCATGGGTACAAAACACCAAAGAATGTTTTCCTCGCTTCTGATTTTACCAATGGTAAGCCGATTTGAATAAAGATACTGTATTTTTCCCAGTTCCCCTGAATCAATAAGTTCTTTTAACCTTATAACTGCCCCGTGATACTGGAGAATATAGCCAACCATAAGGGTAAGGCATGTCTCTTCTGCAATTTGAATTAGTTCTCTACCTTCTTCTTCTGTGAGAGCCAGGGGTTTTTCCATGTATACATGTTTGCCGGCAAGCAAACCTCTTTTTCCTCGTTCATAATGCGTTGCCGCCGGTGTAGAAATTGCAACCGCATCTATGTCCAATAAGGAATCATCCAATAAGCTGTTAATATCTTCAATGGAAGAAATGCCTGGATATTGCACTTGAAATTTTTGTAAAACCGTTAAATCTTTATCACAAATTGCATCTAGAACACCCAAATCATGAAAATTTCTGACCAAATTCTTACCCCAGTAGCCGGAACCAACAACTGCTATTTTCACCATGCTTGTTTCCTTACCTTTATGACATGATAAAAGGTAAATACTTAAAAAACTTGCCGTATAGTTTGCCCGAGTGCGTATTACTTGCAATCAATAGCAACATAATATGCTATTTCAACATATCATATCGTAAGCATTGCATTCCAGCTCTGTATTAGAAACACCAAGAACGACCAGGGCAGGTCTGGTCTTTGTGATTTGACGGCTGAACAGTTTCCATCTTACACGAATCGACCAGTAGATGTAAATAAATCAGAAATCAATATGTTGCTGATAGTATTCCTATTGAGGTAAATAATAGACAAAGGCCATTGATTATAGTTTACAGTTCAGATAATATTTCATAATCCTCTTCACATTGCAGCATGCTCGTCTGCGGAAAGATGATTGTTGTAAGATGTGTTCAAAGTATGAACATCGTTCCTGAAAGCTGTCAAGCAAAAAATAGTAATTTCGACGACGCATCATGAACCTATTCTCTCTTTTTTATAAGAGACTTTTTTATTTGTGATAAAATTTTTGTTTATATGACTAGTGCAGAATCCATAGAAAGGGCGCAGGAGCTTGCGTTATCGAATGGATTATTCCACTGTCATTATAGTTTTATTAGCATCAAATATTTTGGGCCCAATGCCCTTGACGTTGGTAATATCCTCTATCTTCTCAAATGGGCCATGAGCCTCTCTATAATCCATTATCTTCTGGGCATAGTTCGCCCCTACTCCCTCTAGTGTCATCAATTCTTCTTGTGTCGCAGTATTTAGATTAACTTTATCTGCAGCTAGTAAAGAGACAGGCATTAGCAATATGCTAATGACCAAAATACAAGTCGCAATCGTAACAGGTAGTGATTTCATTTCAATCTCCTTTCTGAATAAAATTTGTTTAATGCGCTCCTGCACCCTCTCCTTTATTTTTAAATAAATATTCATGCCTATTTCATGCAACATGAAGGATAAATAATTAATTGTTTGTTCGAATCAGTAAATTGATAGGTTTGTAACTCACAGTTCACAAGCTTTGCCTAACGTATAGTCCTTAATTAATGATTATGAAGAGCACCTTTAAACTTTTCAAAGATTCAAATCATTTCATTCCGCTGTATGTACAAGTCCAGTCGATAGATGACATAATTCACAGAACAAACAAATAAAATACTGTACCTTTTTTATGACAAACAAGTATGTACACCATTGATGTACACGATTGATGTACACCATTTGAAATTCGTATATATGGATTCCTTTAGGCAAGCCTGCCAAAAAATATAGGTAAAAACTCTGTAAGAAAACGTTAGCGCCAGGTAGTTTCACTAATTCTCTTAGTAAACAATAGAAAGACATCCCAATTGTCATTCCCACCAAAAAAATCTGAATAGTATTGTGAAGTATATGACGGTTGATTGTTCGCTTCGCCCACTAATCTAATAAAAGAAAAAATCTTCCGATGAACAGGATTGAAACATAAAACATCCATATCTATTTGCCTTATGTTTTATACTGATTTGCTATAGCTAACCTTAAATATATTAAAAATCAAGGGGGAATTTAATAGGTATGAAACAGGTATATAGTATACCTATTTTGCAAAAGGAATGGTTAGATCTTTATAGGATTTTCCCACACAAACTTATTTGTTTAGAAATGATAAAAAAGGGGTGGTTGAAACAAAGAAAAAGAATATTATTTTTGTTAAAAGAGCTAAAATTGTAAGGTTTTGCAAAAAGCTCATTACCATCTATTACAGATTCTGTCATAAATGGTGCCTCTCAGGCAGGATACCGAAAAGGGCCAGACTTTCTTTCTCTGAAAGAGGAATCCAAATCCTACAATATCAATGCTTTCAATCCTTAGATAAAAGGTGGTTCTCTTTTGTTAGTTATGTTTGGACTTGTGGCAAATAAAGATGATGATTAGCCGCAAAAATGGAGGAATATATCCAGGAAGTTTGTAATCGAAAGCGCATGTCTACTATAAAAGGCCTTTTGTAGATGGGACATCATCAAGCCTTTCTTCTCGTTGAGAGGCCTGGTCTAATGCTCTTGCAAAGGCCTTAAAAATTGCCTCGGCAATATGATGTGCATCACTGCCAGCTATAAGTGTAATGTGCATGGTAATGCCTGCATAATTTACGAGAGCCCTGAAGAATTCTTCTAGAAGGCCAACATCAAATTTTCCTGCCATGTTTCTCTTTAAAGGAACTTCGTATGAAAGATATGGCCGGTTTGAGATATCAATAATCACCTGTGCCAAAGACTCATCCATGGGAACCAGCATCTGACCATACCGTTTAATTGCCTTCTTTTCTCCTAAGGCCTGGTTAATGGCCTTCCCCATGCATATACCCAGATCTTCAACAGTATGGTGATAATCAATTTCTATGTCTCCTTTTGCCTTGACAGTAAGATCCATAAAGCCATGAGCTGCCAGTAACTCAAACATATGACCTAGAAAAGGGATATCAGTATCAATCGAAGAGACACCTGTTCCGTCGATATTTAAACTTAGCTGGATATCCGTTTCCCGTGTCTTTCTCCTAATATCTGCAGTTCTTTTCATGTAATACAGCCTCATCTTTAAAATTATGGTGGAGATGAGGGGAATCGAACCCCTGACCTGTACGTTGCGAACGTACCGCTCTCCCATCTGAGCTACATCCCCACTTGTAATAAAATCAGCTACTTAGCTTTGTGGTTATCCCCTAAAACCCCTACTTGGTCAACAGGATGGTCAACACTTGATTTTGTGCTCTGGTTTTTTCGGTACTCTGTCAAGCGTTTTCCGGCCTCTCTCAAATCTTCTTGGTCAATAGAATGATACCCACTGTGAGCATCCCTCATTGAGTGCCCGTGCCATTTTTTATTTACCAATGCGTCCACCCCTGCCCTTCTCATATCAGTGATAGAAGTATGTCTCAGATCATGGAAGATAAACCCGCCCAAAACAGCCTTACCATATTTGATTTTTGCTCTTTTACAGGCTGTCTTCACAGCTCGCTTGATATTCTGAACTGGCTTCCCATAATACTGAAAAACGTGACCATCCTCATCAACCTTTCGTATGCGGTTGTTCTGTTTGCTTAAAAAATCAAATAGCTCATCTACTATATAAACTTCCGAAGGTTTAGGCTTTTGTGTCCTTCTATGCTGCACTGTAAACCGAATGATACGCTCATTCAAGTCAATTCTATCCCAGGTGAGCCCCAAAACATCATTTTCCCTCAATCCCGTCCAGTAGCCCATTAAAAGGATACCCTTTAGATGCTCTTCCGCACCATCATAAAGCCTTTGAAATTCTTCCACAGTAAGAACCCGATCCCGCGCATTATCGCCATTTGAGATAACCTTCTTGACAGATTTGAAGTTGCGTAAAGTATCAATGCTTATCATGCCATTTTCAAAGGCCCGGTTTACCACTGTCTTACCAGCTGTGATCTCATCGTCAATATAAGAATCTGAAAGGTTCTGTTTCTCTCTCTTTGCTCTGTAGTTTTCAAGATCTGTCGGTTTGATGTCGGATACAATTTTATTGCCGATCTCTGTATTGACGTTTTTCAGGCGAATACATATTATCCTGTAAGATGGTGCCGATTTAATATCCTCTAGGTCAAGATACCAATCTGATAATTGCCGGAAAGTCATTTCGGTGTCTTGTTTGATATCAAGAAGGCGCTTCTCTGCCTTGTTGACTTCAAACTTGCTATTTGCTTTCCTTGCATCCTCGATTGAATAACCATTAAGATCTTTGAATGAGCCCACATAAGCCCGCTTCTGTTTGCCATCTGGCTGTCTGTAGTTAATCCAGTACCGTACCTTTTTCGCCTTTTTTGCCTTATCCAGGTCCCTACCAC
>JAWOBA010000002.1:0-6018 GCA_046498285.1 Desulfatiglandales bacterium
AGTGACTGGTGGAAGGGTGCTGTCTTTTCGTAACGTATCAGTGGGGGAACCCGCAGGCCCCGATTTATCGGGGCAATGCGGAGGGGGCAAAACTCCCCCATGGATACGTTGCTGAAAAGACCAACCCGAGAGCCTTGGAACTGAAAAAAAGCCCATCGTCTTTAGATCAAGAGGGGTTATGCAAAGGTCTCAAAATGTTCAACTCGAAATGATGAGAAGTTTGTGCACAATAGCTATTTGCCTAGGATGCGAGCCTGCAGGGCGAGAGAGCAGGGCTAAACCATAGAATATTAGACAAAGCCACTATAGATTCGCCTCTCGTAATTATGGCATTTATTCCAGCGACTTCTCTTTTAGGGGAAGCTTTGGGAGACATTACGTAGAAGCGGCAATACAGAAATTATCACCAGCAAAGCGATGGTGACATAAAAAAAATATTGGGAGCATAGTATGCCATGACCGAAGATCTCATTACCTTTTATCAAATGCCTGCACTGCACAATCCTGTACTTATTGCTGGATTTGGAGACTGGTCAAATGCTGGTAATGTTGCTTTAAATTCGATAGAGTACATTATTAAGGAAAAGAAGGCCACATTGATAGCTGAGATAGATCCAGACTATTTTTACCAGTTCACTCAAAATAGACCAATTATAACTATCAGGAAAGGAAGGCTTCAGGGTCTGGTTCTAAAAAAAATATCTTTCTATGTTTGGCCTAACAAAGAAGGAAAAAATGACCTTATCCTGCTCAAGGCACAGGAGCCAGACTATCGATGGTCCATGTTTGTGGATGTCTTGTTCCATCTATGCAAACAATGGGGTGTTTCTCTTATCGTCAGCCTTGGAGGCATGTACGATGATGTTCTTCATACCGAGGCAATAGTTTCTGGAATTTGTCCTTTTGGGGACTGGAAAGATGTTCTTATTGATAAAGATATTCCTTTGATTGACTATGAGGGTCCCTCCGGGATACATGCCCTCATCATGCAGAAGGCAGAAAAAGAAAACTACCCATTTGTTGGGCTTTGGGGCCGTTCACCATTATACTTGAGAGGCACCAATTTCAGGGTGGTAATGAGGATTGTTACTCTCCTCGCCTCTTTCTTTACCTTTCGTATTGATATGCTTGAGCTTGAGAGCTCTTTAAAGGAATTTGAAAATCAAATTAGCGAGATTTTGGAAAACAATTCGGAATTACAGGAATATATAGAGAAGATTAAAAAGATCAGAAGTGGGAAACTGCAAAAAAAAGACACACCAAAGATTGTAAACATAAAAGATTTTATGCGGCACAGGGATTTATAGTCTTGACTTCCCTGATCATGCTTGAAAAAGGTATCAAAACAATTTTTTTTATTGAGGTATAAAGATATGTCGAATGTCGTTGTTGTTGGCACACAGTGGGGTGATGAAGGAAAAGGAAAGGTAGTTGATCTTCTCAGCGCCCAGGCAAATAAGGTAGTCAGATTTCAGGGAGGAAATAACGCCGGACACACACTCGTGGTCAATGGTGAAAAATCTATTTTCCATATTATACCTTCCGGGATTCTTTATCCAGCCACGAGATGCCTGATTGGCAATGGAGTAGTAGTCGATCCCGAAGTCCTTTTAGACGAGATGCGAGCCCTTTTTGATAAAGGAGTAAGTATTAGCCCTGAAAGATTGGGTGTAAGTGAAAGGGCACACCTTATTATGCCTTACCATAAGGCCATTGATGTAGCACGTGAAAAGGCAAAAGGCGCTTCCAAGATTGGGACTACCGGTAGAGGCATAGGCCCATGCTATGAGGATAAGGTAGCCAGAGTAGGAATAAGAACCATCGATTTAACAGATCCAGATATATTAAAGGAGAAGATCGAGGCAAACGTAAGAGAAAAAAACTTTTATCTCACGAATTTTTTTGGAAGTGAAGCCTTGGAATATAGGCCTATTCTAGAGAGATATCTTTCAATAGCCCACGAACTTTCCTCATTTATCGTTGATGTATCCAATGAACTGTATGAGGCAGTTAAAAGGAATGAAAACATCCTTTTTGAGGGAGCTCAAGGAACACAGTTGGATATTGACCATGGGACATATCCTTATGTCACTTCTTCCAATCCTGTTGCAGCAAATGCATGCATAGGAGCTGGAATAGGCCCAAAGAGCCTGGACAGCATTGTTGGCATTGTAAAGGCATATACAACTCGCGTGGGTGCTGGTCCGTTTGTAAGTGAGCTTGCGGATGAGCCTGGTAACTATCTTCAAGAAAAAGGGCAAGAATTCGGTGCCACAACTGGCAGGCCGCGTAGGTGTGGGTGGTTGGATATGGTTCCTGTAAAGTATTCGGCACGTATCAATGGACTAACCCATCTGGCAATAACAAAGCTCGATATATTAACAGGTTTGAGTTCAATTAATCTATGCGTTGCCTATGAGAATAAGGGGAAAAGGCTTAACAATATGCCGGCTCAGCTGTCTATCATTGACACATGCAGCCCCGTTTATCATGAGATGGATGGATGGCAGGAAGATATCTCAAAGGCAAGGGCTTTTGAAGACCTTCCAAACAATGCGCAGGCCTATGTAAAAAAAATTGAGGAGTTTGTGGGTATTCCAGTTTCAATTATATCTGTTGGCCCGGAAAGGGATCAGACAATTGTGTGTAAAAACCCATTCAATAATCGTTAAGTATGCAGGCATCAGAATTAAGCTTTCAGCAGTAAAAGTATGGTAAAACGCACGAGTTATGTTTCAATATATGCTTTGCTGGTTTCATAAAAACCTGTTTTGCCGCCACCCGTTATTGCTCTCCCAAAAAGGCGGGGATAAAGGCGTCTCATAAATATTTTTTTCCGCCACGCCTCAAAGGGTTAAGTGGTTGGCTTTTGTGTCTGCATGGCCAGATTCTTATTGCTGGCTTCCTTTCATTGAAATGGGTTTTCTGGTAGGTGGAGCCAAAACAAATGTTATTATTACTAGTATGGCAAAGACAGCATATACTATAGTAAACACCCACGCAGGTGCATTGTAAAACAGAAAAGAATCAATAATCGTACCAATGAAGGAAACCTCCTTTTCAGAAAGATTGGAAGCTTTTCTTAGCCTATATTCAAGCACTGTCAAAGGGCAGCTAAACCCTAATAATGCCTCACAAGCAACCCCAACAATAGCCAACAAGTGAGTAATGCGAAACAAAAGGTTTCTTATCCATTTCCATCTAAGAATGATGCCTAATAGAATAAAGACAAACCCCAGGATAACATAGATGACATATCCAAGGTGGATGATAGCAATGATATCAGCTAAAAGGAGATCTGGCATGATAACCATATAGTATAGAGAAACGTGACCATGTTGGCAATTTTTTCTATGCGCTTCTTAGGATAGATTCAACCTATCCAATAGTTTTTTTAAGCTTTGTAAACAACTTGAGCGCTTTGAGCTTGACTAAGCATACAATTTCTGTTATGGAGTTTTCCGGGTATGAATTAGGGTTTTCTAACAAATGTTTGCAAACCTAAACAGGTGAAAGGAGGAATTATGGGTGCTTTACTAATAATGTTACTGACGTTTGCCGGTTTTATCATTATGTATCAATTATATGGTAAGTACATTGGCAAAAAAATCTTTGCCATTTCAGGCGAGGCAAAGGTTCCTTCTGTGGAAATGGAAGACGGTACAGATTATGTTCCCACCAGAAAGGAGATTATATTTGGACACCATTTCACATCAATTGCAGGGACAGGACCCATCGTAGGGCCGGCAATCGCCATTATATGGGGATGGGTTCCGGCTATGCTATGGATCTTTATCGGCTCAGTAATCATGGGTGCTGTTCATGACTTTGGCTCTCTGATTATATCCATGAGAAACCAGGGTAAATCCATAGCTGAGTATACCTCAAAGTATATTAATAATAGGACAAAGATATTCTTTTTTCTCATCGTATTTTTTGAGTTATGGATAGTTATTGCCATATTTGGATTGATTATGGCCATCGTTTTCAACATGTACCCAGCATCCGTGCTGCCTGTATGGTTCGAAGTAGTTATTGCAGTATATCTGGGATACCTTATTTACAAGAAGGGCAAGAGTGTAATGACGTGGTCAATTATCGCTGTTGCCGCGATGTATCTTACCGTAATAATAGGCTACTGGGTTCCCCTTAAGATGCCTGCAATAATGGGCATTCCCCCCACAGGTGTATGGAGTATTATCATACTTATATATGCCTTTATTGCATCAACTCTTCCTGTTACTACATTGCTTCAGCCCCGTGATTTTATAAACTCACATCAGTTGGTTGTTGCATTGGCCCTTCTAGTTTTAGGAGTGTTTTTTTCCGCTTTTGGCCGTGGCCTCGATGTAGTGGCCCCTGCAGTGCAGATGAATCCGGCTGAGGCCCCATCTATGTGGCCTTTTCTCTTTATTACCATAGCATGCGGTGCAATCTCTGGCTTTCACTCGCTGGTTTCCTCAGGAACCTCTTCCAAGCAGGTTAGAACCGAGAATGACTCCCTTTTTGTAGGATATGGTTCGATGCTGATGGAAGGAACCCTTGCTACATTAGTGGTAGTAGCAGTTGCTGCCGGTATTGGAATGGGATATGTAACCAAGGGGGGCGAAACGCTGACCGGAGTTGCCGCATGGACAACCCATTATTCATCCTGGGCGGCGGCGGCCGGGCTTGGCTCAAAGATTACCGCCTTTGTGGACGGCGCAGCCAATATGATCGCAACCCTCGGCATACCCAAGGGTTTTGGAGTAATTATCATGGGTGTTTTTGTAGTATCATTCGCAGGCACTACCATTGACACTGCTACAAGAATCCAGCGTTATGTTTTAGCGGAGCTCTTTACTGATATCAAGCTTGACTTTTTAGCTGGTCGTTACGTTGCCACTTTCATAGCCGTAGGAAGCGCTTTAGTGTTGGCCTTCGTAGCCGGCGCAAGCGGGGCTGGCGCCATGATCCTTTGGCCAATGTTTGGCGCTGTAAATCAGGTGTTAGCGGCCCTTGCGTTAATTATCATAACCCTCTACCTCCAGACCAAGGGTGGATTAAAGTGGATCTTTGCCGGTTTTCCAGCCCTTTTTATGGCAATTATGACCATTTGGGCAGTTATTGTGAACCAGACAACATTTCTCGGGGCCCACAATATGCTCTTAACCGTTATAAACCTTATTATCTTAATCCTCGCAGTATGGATTGTTATTGAAGGCTTTGTGAGATTCTTTAGCAGTTACGGTGGTTATACTGCTGAGCCTCAGGTTGCAGGAAGCTAAAAGGTTTCTGGAGTATCGCATTTTTGCGATACTCCAGAAAATAAAATCTATTTGCTCTCTTAACCTTCGTGAAGATTGAAGAAGGCAAAAGGAATGTCTATACTCAATCCAAGATGCTTATAACTTCTTTTTTCTAATAAAAAAGGCATGAGAAAATGCCTTTTTTGATTTTGGGATAAGGTTTTGAGACCTTTGAAAAACCCGGCGATTTATACCATCCCCAAAAAGACGATGGACTTTTTTGAAGTGACTGGTGGCTTCCGGCTCGTAGAGCCTCCCGCTCGGAGAGAAGGGTGCTGAAAAGACCAACCCGGGAGCCTTGGAACTGAAAAAAAGCCCATTGTCTTTAGATCAAGAGGGGTTATGCAGAGGTCTCGTTTTATGGTTAAGTACTCGAGGTGGTTACATAGTAGTACTCTTTATAAAGGGAGCTGGTTTAATAAAAAGACTCCTGGAGTATAGTCCGGTCATGAGCCCATTGCAAAATATGATTTATTGATCTTTCTCCAGTAAAAATGCAATGGAAAGTAAAATATAATCCTGTTTCGCTGTGGCAGATAAAAATGTAAAAAGAATACCATGTAAGTAATTTGTAATAAAATCGGGTGTCCAGTTTAAAGGCCTTAATTTATAAATGAATAAACTAAATGAATAACGAATTAACAAGCAGCTATTTTACAATTTTACTTCCAGCAGTTATAGGCTTTACAATAATCGGCCTGCTCAAGGTTTTTAAGGGCATTACACTCGG
>JAWOBA010000007.1:0-5266 GCA_046498285.1 Desulfatiglandales bacterium
TGGTTTATATGGACGAGGACATAGAATACTGCAAAAAGAACAAGCCTGAATTATACAAACTCGCTGAGGAGGGAAAAATATCAAATATGCCGGGTGTGGATATTGAATATGAGCCTCCCAAATCTGTTATGCATTCTATTAAGCATACATCACTTAAAAAAAATATCACGCAATTAATAACAATGTTTCAAAATCATTAATGTCCAACCAAAATAATAAAAAGAAGAGTATCCCGTGAGGCTTCCCTCATGTTGTAGATTTGTTTTTACGAAACAACCACAACATGAGAAAAATAGTGAAATTTAATTTGTCGGACAGCCGATTTTCAAACAAATATTGAATTTAGTAAATGCAGTTAACATACAAAGCTTAGTAAGGAAGCATAATAACGACTCTTATTACAAGGCATTTATGAACAGGACTCAACTGATCACAATAATGTTCGAGATAATTAGGGTTTGCTGAAAAAGTAAAATTATAATTTCATAGAGTTGATAATCAACATAATAAGTTAATAACTATTGTTATAAAATTTGTTGAAAATGCAAGTAAAAACGTAAATTGAGTTCAAAAGGCTTGCATTATGGTTAATTATATATCGGAAAATCAGCTGAGTATAGAGGAGTTCAAGACCCCCTTTCGTGCAAAATTGTCACCGGAAAATCGTTGGGTAAAGCTGAGCCAGGTAGTTCCGTGGGATAAATTTGCATCGGCATATATGTCTATGATGGACAAGGGATTTGGGCGTCCGGGGGTGTCTCCCCGGACAGTACTGGGAGCATTGATTATCAAGCATCTGGAAAATTTGGATGACCGGGGTGTTATCCAGACCATCCAGGAAAACATCTACATGCGTGTGTCACGAGGACATGTCTACATATTGAGTGGCTAATGATAATGTAGACAGTCCGCAACTGTTAAAGAGATGGGAGTAGGCCTTCCGTAATCGGTCTGCAGGGGCAGGTTACAAATCGCCGGAAGCTGCTCTTGAGGCAATGCAAGGGTGGTGAGCGAAACCGGAAAAATCAGCAATTAGCTGGAAGATGAGCATAAAAGAGTTGAATGCAAATGAATCATCGAAGAAGCATCGTTAATGTTTATAAAGCCATATCAAAACCGGAAGCTGCATTGTACTTCCGGGACAAAGATGGAGGACACCTGCTTACTGACCATCTGGTATGCGGTGTATAGATGACAAGACTATTATGCAGGCTTTTTAATGGAACGTGAGAACCAGAGAGTAAATGAAAAGAGAAAAGGCCATAAACGAACAACGTAAAGCCGAAAGTATCGAGGATACTCTCTGGGGCGGACCATCCCGTAGTAGTGAAGAAGGTTCTGTAATGGGACTGGAGCCAAGGGGATGGCGTATTCAGGCAAATTGTACTGAACAACTTAATGAGATTAAGAAGGAAGCAGTGCGAAGAGCCAAACCATTTGACATAGACAAATGGATTGTTTATGAGGCATACAATAAAGTAAAGGCCAATGGTGGAAGTGCAGGCATAGACAGGATAGAGATAGATGCCTATGAGACAAATCTCAAGGATAATCTCTATAAGCTATGGAACCGCATGAGTTCTGGCAGCTATTTTCCCAAGCCGGTAAAATTGGTAGAAATACCAAAGGGTAATGGAGAAAAGAGGCCGTTGGGGATTCCGACCATAGAGGACAGAATTGCACAGATGGCAGTTGTTATGCAAATACAGCCACTTATTGATCCGTACTTTCACAAGGACTCGTATGGTTATAGGCCAAACCGATCAGCACATGATGCCATAGCTAGGGCACGGGAAAGGTGTTGGCAGTATGCATGGGTCCTTGATATGGATATCAGCAAGTTCTTTGAGACAATTGATCATGAGTTGCTAATGAAAGCGGTTGAGAAGCATGTCATCGAGAGATGGATACTTCTGTATATCAGACGCTGGATTTCAGCACCTTATGTCAAAGGTGATGGAGAACAAATAGAGCGACATGAAGGGGTGCTGCAGGGATCAGTAATTGGGCCATTACTGGCAAATCTGTTCCTGCACTACACTTTCGACAAATGGATGACAATCAGACATCCATCGATACTCTTTGAACGCTATGCTGATGATACCATATGCCATTGCAAAACAAGGGAGGAAGCAGAAGGACTCCGGAAATCAGTCAGAGCCAGACTGGAGCAATGTAAGTTGAAGCTGAATGAAGATAAGACGAAGATAGTGTACTGTAAAACCAGTAAGCGGAAACAGGACTATCCCATTATCATGTTTGATTTCCTTGGCTTCACCTTCAGGCCTCGTAAGGCATTAGACAGGGAAAATGGAGTTTCTTTTACAAGCTTCCTGCCAGCTATCAGTAAGAAATCTGCCCAGCGAATCCGTGACGAAATTAAGTCATGGAATCTTTATCGGTTACAGCAGTTCAAGCTGCCAGTGATAGCCAAGATGAAGAATCCAATTATATCTGGGTGGGTAAATTACTATGGGAAGTTTGGCAGAACAGATTTTAGGGAAGTAATGAACTATTTGAACAAAATACTTGCTCGTTGGGCAAGGAAGAAGTTCAAAAGGTTAAAACTTGGCAGAAGCCGGCCAATTTACTGGCTAGCCACTGTTGCGCATGAAAACCGGGCTTTGTTCTATCATTGGCGGAAAGGCTTCATACCGTATCAAAAGTCGTGTTAGGCGGGTTGAATACGAAGAGCCGTGTGACGGGAGACTGTCACGCACGGTTCTGTGAGGGGCTGGAGGTGAGACTCCTCCGGTCTACTCGACAGTATTTTGTGGGGCTGAAAGAATTTACTCTTGATCCGGTTTTTGATCCCTCATTGTTTGTTGAAATCAGAAAAAGAGTTGGCCATGAACTTTTTGACACCCTCACTACGGATATGATACGGACAGTAAGTGAAAAGAAAGACAGCCAACATAACAAGAAGAAGAAGAAGAAAAAAAAGGACGATGATGGAGGCAATGAGCCAAAAAACAAAGGAAAGATGCAGGCCGATGCAACTGTTGCGGATCAATATATTACTTATCCAACCGACAATGGGATTTTGAATGAGAGCCGAAAGAAATGTGAGAAGCTAATCGATAAACTATATGAGGCAGATGGTAAACAAGGGGTCAAGCCTCGGACCTATCGTCGGACAATGAACAGTGCCTATCTTGATTACTCGAAGAAAAAGAGAAAAACGAAAGGGACTCACCGGAAGATGACCAGAAAGCTTTTGGAAAGTGTAAACCGGAATATTAAACACATAGATCGTATGCTGGATGTCTTTGAGAAAAGAGGGGACCACTTTCCTTTGACCCATGCGGAGCAGCGCTTAATGTGGATTATAAGGGTAGCCTATGAGCAGCAGAAGCAGATGTATGATACAGATAGTCATACTTGTGCAGATCGCATTGTCAGCATTTATCAACCTCATGTCCGCCCCATTCCCCGGGGAAAGATAAAATCACAGATTGAATTTGGGGCGAAGCTGGGAGTAAGCCTGGATGATGGTTTTGCCAGGATTAATACCTTTAGCTGGGATGCTTATCATGAAGCAAGTGACTTAATCAAACAAGTTGAAGCCTTTAAAGAACTACACGGACATTATCCGGAGCTGGTACAGGTAGATAAAATCTATGCCACTCGGGAGAACCGGAGATGGCTGAAAGAAAGAGGAATCAGGATCACAGCACCACCGCTGGGCAGAAAGCCTGCAAAAACCACACAATCATACTATCAGAAGAGAAAAGAACGTAAGGAAGCCACTGAAAGGAATCACATTGAAGGGAAATTTGGTCAAGGTAAAAACGGATACCATCTCAATGAGATCCGGGCCAGGCTAAGTGCCACTTCAGAAAGCTGGGTGGCATGTATTTTCTTTGTAATGAACCTGATAAACTATCAGGCCATAGATTTTTTGTGCTCATTTTTCAGATGGCTTACCAGATGGATGGACCAGCGGCTTTTGATCTGCTCGCCAATAGGGCTATATCCGAATCAAAATCCAACCATCGGAATAAATATGATACAGGAAGTGAAATATTATAAACTGGTTTGCTGACTTTCTCAGCAAACCCTAATTAGGAATACTATAAATTATTATTGTGGATAAATTAAAAATATCACCTCTTAAACTAAGTGGTACATATATAATTGAAACTTTACCTTTTAAAGATGATCGTGGTGTTTTTGCTCGTTTTTTTTGCCAGAAAGAGATGGGGAATATATTATTAGACAGACAAATAGTTAACGTTAATTTCTCTAAAAATTATAAAAAGGGTGCAGTGAGAGGCTTACACTACCAACTATCACCTTTTGCAGAAATGAAAATGCCCAGATGCATTAAAGGTAGAGTTGTGGATGTTTTTGTTGATGTGAGAAAAGATTCCCCTACTTTTTTACAATGGGATTCTATAGAACTAAGTGACGAAGACATGAAAATGCTTGTGATACCGGAGGGTTTTGCTCATGGTTTTCAATCCTTGGAAGATGACTCCGAATTGATGTATCTGACAACTCAGTTTTTTTCTAAGGAGCTTGAAAGAGCTTTGAATATTAAAGATCCAAGATTAAATATTAATTTACCAATTGAAATAACAGATATGTCTGATAGAGATAAAAGCCATCCTTTTATTGATAATATTAATTTTGAAGGTATAATAGTAAAATCTTGATTATAGTGAAAAAAGCTATTATAACTGGCGCCACTGGGCTCATAGGTTCAGCCTTGGCTAGATACTTATTCAAAAAAGGAATCGATGTTTTATGTCTAGGAAGAAAGAATTTAAATGATTCAGAGAAAAGTAGTCTTTTTGGTTCAGAAGATATAAATTATCTTGCTATAGAAATGGAAGATATAATTTCATTACCCGATGAAATTGAAAGAATGAATTGGACTCCTGGAGATTTCTGTGTTTTTTATAATTTCGCATGGGGAGGACGTGAAAGATTAACTGATGGAGAGTTTAAAGACCAATTTATTAATGCCATATATTCTTCTAATGCTGTTTTGTCAGCTAAATATTTAGGTTGTCAAAAATTTGTTAATGTAGGAACTGTTGAAGAATCATTTGCTGAATTATTTTTAAAAGATAAAGACGAAAACAAATCTTATAATTCTACTCAATCAAATTACGCTTTGTCTAAACTAGCTTCACGTGATATGTGCAAAATGATATCTTATCTGGAAAAAATTGACTATGTTCATACACAATTATCTGTTCCCTTAGATTCGACTTTAAGCAAAGGTGGTTATATAAGTTCGGTTTTAGCAAAAATAAAG
>JAWOBA010000285.1:0-3489 GCA_046498285.1 Desulfatiglandales bacterium
CCATCGCCTACTTCGCACTGACGCGTGGCCAGCATGCTCACAGTGCTGTTGCTAGAATCCGGGACACTACACAGGTGCTTATTGATGTATACCGGATAAGGGGTAGTATGTACATGCACCCATTAAAAGTGTGGGATCGATACTCTCCACAAATGTTCCTGCCCCATTTGATTGCTGATAGAAGTTGGCAGCCGATCTTCCAAAGCGGTGAAGCTGCAGCGGTATCTGCGACGGCACGCAGACAACCACTGCAACCCATGGAAAGTTCGATCGCCCCGTGGGACAGCGTGTATCATAAGCTGATGCAATATCGTGAAACTGAAAAAGACACTCAACAGATAACGCCAGAAATCCTGGCGCTCAAAGAAGAGTTTTTACGGATGTTGATCGGGAATCACCCGGAGTTTACCGTATTAGCAAATTGCTATTTTACTCTTGAAGACTTATACGGCATCAGAGACCGCATGATCGGGTCCGGAAGGATTGGCGGAAAGGCTGCCGGCATGCTGCTGGCACGGCGCATTCTCCTAGAGGAAGAGGGTGAAATGGATTTCTCGCAGGTTCTTGAAGACCATGACTCCTTCTATATCGGTTCAGATGTTTTTTTCACCTTTCTGGTGGATAATGACTTATTCAGGCTCCGCCTGAAGTTATCGAGAAATTCTCAGTTTTCGCGCGAAGACTTTGAAGAGGTGGAACAGAGCTTCCTGGCAGGAAGATTTTCCGTAGAAATCATGGAGCAGTTCCGCAACATGCTGGACTACTTCGGGCAGGCGCCCATTATTGTCAGATCCAGCAGCCTTTTAGAAGACAGCTTCGGGAATGCGTTTGCCGGAAAATACCGGAGCGAGTTTTGTGCAAATCAGGGGAACCCTGATGAGAGGTTAGAGTTCTTTTTGCGTGCAGTGAAACTTGTCTATGCAAGCGCCTTAAGCCCTGATGCCCTTTCCTATCGCCGCAGGCGGGGGCTCGGCGAAAGCGATGAACAAATGGCCATCCTGGTACAACGCGTCACCGGAATACCCTATAAGGACTATTTCCTTCCGAGCCTTGCAGGTGTGGCATTCTCGCGGAATCTCTATGCATGGACAAGCCGCATAGATTCCAACAAAGGCGTCATACGCCTGGTATGTGGGTTAGGGACTCGCGCAGTAAACCGGGTAGGCGGAGATTACCCAAGAATGATTGCGGTGAGCCATCCCCAGCTCAGGCCTGAGATTGGTATGGAGATAGCGAAGTATTCCCAACACGAAATAGATCTTCTGGATCTTGCGAAAAACAGATTCGTTACCTTACCGAAAGATGAGGTGCTTTCCAATGATGACTATCCAAACGCTCACCTGCTTGTATCCATAATAAAGGATGGATACGTGCATGACCCCTACGTCATGGTCAGCCGAGATTCGAAGGAAAAATTCGTTTTGACCTTCAACAAACTCATCAGCACTACCAATTTCGTCCACATCATGGGGAATATGCTGGAGAGGCTGGACAGGGCTTACGGCCACCCGGTAGACACGGAATTTACTGCGTTCGTGGGACCTGAAGGGAGCGTCAGGGTCAATTTGCTGCAATGCAGACCATTATGGCTCCCAGGTTTATCGGGTCCTGTAAAGGCGCCTGATGCCATTCCTCAGGAGCAAACGCTCTTTAAGGCTACCAGGGTTATCAGCGGTGGAGTGGTGAGCGGAATCCAACATATTATCTACATAGACCCGCGGCGTTATGCCGAGATCGCCTCGATGGAGCTCAAAAGATCAGTGGGCCGGGTGGTAGGACGCCTCAATGTGCATCCACGCCTTACAGCCGGTAAATTTTTTATGATGGGTCCGGGCAGGTGGGGCAGCGGCAACATCGACCTGGGCGTCAATGTGACGTATGCAGATATTGACAATACAGCAGCTCTGGTAGAAATTGCCTGCGAAGATTCCGGATACGTCCCTGAGGTATCTTACGGGACCCACTTTTTTCAGGATCTCGTAGAAGGTCAAATCATTTATCTCCCAGTGTACCCTGATGACCTTAGAACCATGTTCAACAGCTCTTTTTTTGAAGGCTCTCCCAATATCTTGACTGATTTGTTGCCGGATAGCAGAGCGTTTAAAGACGTAGTAAAAATTATTGATGTCCCGAAAGCAGCCGGCGGGACATATGCGAAAGTTGTTGCAGACCCGCAAAGTCACAGTGCTATTTGTTTCTTGTGCTCAACCTAGTGGCTGTTTCGTTGCGAATCTGAAACAAAAAGACAATCGTCATCTCTCAAGATATAATTGAGCTATTGTTATTGAAAAACATGAGAAAAGCCTTTGACAAAACATCTATTTCCTGATACATAACCTATATGCCTTAAGTACCAGCAATACAGGGGCATATTGCTGAACACGACGACGAAGTCCCCAGTCTGCCGAAGCGCAGACTGGGGACTTTTTTATTTTGTAACACTTTAGCCCTTTGAAACTAACTGGGAATGGGCATGGGGATGTCTTTTTTTGTCTCATGCCCTGTAATAGGGGGCTTCAGCGTGCCCCAATACATCGGGGCACACGCGCAACGCGGATTTGACTATGATACGACATGGCGGTTGGTGCCCCGATGTATTGGGGCCTGCCTGTGCATGAGGAAGAGGGCATGGAGCAAAAAAAGACATCCCCATGCCCACAAGTCTCAACAAGGGTAACTGTGTGGCCTTAAGCAATGGCCAGTTGTTGTTTCAAGCTGCGTTCATCAACAAAAGGAGAATTATGTATGACATTCAGTAAACCTATATAGATAAAACAACTGAATGGCTCATGAGAGCCACATAGTATCAGCCGCAAGGCTTTTGAAAGGCCTTCACTATCAATACACAAGATTTACTAAGCATTGGAAAGTAGAAAGGAGCCTGTCATGAACTGCAAAAACTCAAAAACAATTCATGTCACAGAGTTTCATTGCCAAACACCTCTCAAATTTTATAGGCATTGGAGCTCCTGCCGGCACTTTAATGAATGCAATAATTTGTTCTTGTTGAAGGAAGTCCTGCGAATGAAAAAGTCTATTAATTACAAGCATGATCTTTATGCGGACAAGGGACTCCTGGAGGGGAGTAGATATAGTGTCGATTCTACGGCATTTCATTGCCTTGCGCCCCTCTCCTTTTTCGAAAAAACTCGAACAAAATTCCCCCGTGAAGGACGCTGTCGAGAAGAGGGATTGTTTCTAGTCTTACTGACAGGAAAGAAAAAATTGAGTTATAATCATAGAGCGATCAAATAGCCCTCACACTTCAATTCCTTGACGAAAACTACTTTTTTTGATAATTTTTCACAATGCTTCACACTCGATTATTCATTATCAAACAAGAGGCACCAGAATTTAAACCCAGATTATGCAGTAGGCATCGTCACGAGGGTTGAAAAACCTCAGCGAAACGAGAAGTTGGAGCGATTTTGCGCCGAAGGCATATTTGTAAATATGTTGAGAAGCAAAATCGTGAAATCCCGCCAAGGC
>JAWOBA010000044.1:0-13559 GCA_046498285.1 Desulfatiglandales bacterium
CCGCCCTGGCGCAATGTGCCTGAAATATTCTATTGGAGCTGCAACATTTCAGAAGCTGTGTCCGGAGAATTGAGGCTTGGAAATTAAGTCTGGGCCAGGGGCACGAGGCTTAATTTCCAAGCCTGAATTCTACGGACACAGCTTCTGAAATGTTGCAGCTCCAATAGAATATTTCAGGCACATTGCGCCAGGGCGGGCAGGGCACGTTGATTTGTAAGGTTCTGATACAATGAGACCTTTGAAAAACCGGGCGATTTTCATCATCCCCAAAAAGACAATGGACTTTTTTGAAGTGACTGGTGGCCCCCGGCTCGTAGATCCTCCCGCTCGGAGAGAAGGGTGCTGAAAAGACCAACCCGGGAGCCTCGGAACTGAAAAAAACCCATTGTCTTTAGATCAATAGGGGTTAAGCAAAGGTCTCGCAATGTATACAGTTTGTAAAATACCCCCACGTACTTATGCCGGCAACGTGGCATAAGAGTGAGCCGTTATTTCATGTAGCCTATCTAAAACATGACTTATTAGAATTAGCCTTATTTCAGTAAATTATAAAAAGTTACCCAATTTCAAAGATGTATAATTGCTTCTTGAAGTTTGTAAAAGCTGGAGGATTACATGTCTGATACATTTTATCGCTTAGGATGTGATATTGGTGGCACATTTACCGATTTTGTCTTGCTGAATGACCAAACCGGGGAAATGCAGATTAATAAATGTCTTACTACTCCGAGTGACCCCTCGAATGCTGTGGAACAGGGAATAAAAGAGATGGAGCAAAAGATCCCTGGCTTTATAGGTAAACTGGATGAGGTAATACATGGAACAACCCTGGTTATCAATTCAATCATAGAGAGAAAGGGAGCAAAAACCGGACTCATTACCACAAAAGGTTTCAGGGATGTGTTAGAACTTGGCAGGGAGATCCGGTATGCCCCTTATGACGTTTTTGCTGAATTTCCAAGGCCATTGATTCCGAGAAAATTTCGTTTAGAGGTTGATGAAAGGATTCGAAGTAATGGTGCTATATTAAAACCTCTGGATCATGAGGAGGTAAGCAGGGTGGTAGATACATTGACCGAGATGGGCATTGAATCTATTGCTGTCTGCCTGATTAATTCTTTTGAGAATCCGACTCATGAGTTGATGATCAAGGATATCATAAATCATCAAGCCCCGCACATTTCGGTGTCCATTTCCTATGAAGTCTTACCCCAGATACGAGAATATGAAAGGACTTCTACGACAGTGACAAATGCCTATGTTAAGCCCTTAACAGGCAGATATTTGTCCAGGCTTTCTGAGAAGTTGAAGGCCATCGGCTCCACCGGTAAGCTTTTTATCATGCTTTCAAGCGGTGGCATCACATCAATTGAAACAGCAGCTGAGTTTCCAGTAAGGATTATTGAATCGGGGCCAACAGCAGCTGTTATCTCAGGTCAATATTACGGAAAGCTTTTTAATATCCCTGAGATGTTTTGTTTTGATATGGGAGGTACCACAGCAAAATCATGCTTGATTCAAGGGGGTGTTGCTGGTGTTGTTCCAACCTTTGAGGTAGGAAGAGTTCAGAGATTTATGAAGGGGAGCGGTCTTGCCATTCAGGTGCCAGTTGTTGACTTGATGGAGATTGGGGCTGGGGGCGGCAGTATTGCCAAGGTCAGCAAGATGGGGACCCTGCAGGTTGGGCCAGAGAGTTCTGGAGCAGACCCGGGGCCTATTTGTTATGGAAGGGGAGGTGATGAACCAGGAGTTACTGATGCTGATCTGCTGTTGGGGTATTTGGACGAAAACTACTTTTTGGGTGGAGAAATGCAGCTCGACAAAGAGGCCGCCAGGCGTGGTATAGAGGACAAAATTGCCAAGCCGCTGGGGGTTCCTTTTATCCAGGCAGTATGGGGTATTCATGACCTTATTAACGAAACCATGGCTGCGGCAGCAAAAACCCATATTGCAGAAAAAGGTGGTAATCCACAAGTGGCAACTCTTGCTGCATTTGGTGGTGCGGGTCCGGTACATGCCTATGGGCTGGCCAAAAAATTAGGATCACTTCAGCTGATAGTTCCGCCTAATGCTGGTGTTGGTTCAGCTCTGGGATTTTTTACCGCCCCCAGGGCATTTGATCTGGTAAGGAGCCATAAGGTTGCCCTTGATATAGCTGATTTCGATGATATAGAAACAATTTTTACGGAAATGGAGGAGGAGGGTGTCAAAACTCTCCAGAAATCCGGCACACAGGAAAATATCAAATTTGAACGATCTGTAGATGTTCGCTTTGTGGGACAGGGTTCTGAAACCAATATCCCTATACCTGAGAGCAATTTCAATGAAGTAAAAAAAGAGGAGGTAAGAGGCCGTTTTGATGAAATATATAAGAAGCTGTACGGCAGAACCTATCCTGATTCTCCGGTAGAGTTTATAAACTTCAAGGTGAGGGCCAGCCTTCCAGAACATCTCCTAAGGCTGCCTAAGGCAGAGAAACATGTAGTGTCTTTGAAAGATGCAATAAAGGGCCAGCGAAAGGCATACTCAGGGATTGCCAAAGATTTTATCCCCTACTCCATTTATGACCGGTACAAATTATATCCAGGGGCACGATTTGAAGGCCCTGCAATCATTGAAGAAAGGGAGTCAACAGTGATTGTCGGGGAAGATGCCTCCATCTCCATAGATGAGTTTGGCTTCCTATGGATAGTTTTCGCGACATAAGTTTTGAATCATTTACGGTTGGCCGTTATCCGTAGATATACCGACGAATCAAGCCATTGTGTGGGCTTTTGGTTTATGTATCTGGATTAGCAGTCTATTTTGAGAGCTTTGCAAAACTCATATTTTCTCCAATTGTTTTATCAGTGAGCAGCAAACAGACAAGGGGGAATGAACACGTAACTTTTCGTTTATAGCTTATTCCATCAACTATGTATCTGGATGGACTATCAGCAAATTCAGGAGGTATGAGAATGGTACAAAAGTTTGATCCCATAACCTTAGAGATACTCTGGCGTAGATTGATTTCTATTGTGGATGAGGCGGATAGCACAGTCGCACGCACAGCCTTTTCAAGCTTGCTCAGAGACGCCCATGATTATACTAATATGTTTACCGACCAAAAAGGGAGAGAGCTTGCTCAGGGCACATTTGCGACCCCTGGACAGTCTGGGGCTATGGCATTGGGAATCAAAAACCTTGTTAATAAACTGCCTCCGGATAGTTACAGGCCCGGAGATATATTCATAACGAATGATCCATGGGCTTTGGCAGGGCACTTAAACGATGTCTGTGTAATAACTCCCATTTTCTATAAAGAAAACCTAACATCATTCACAGCCTGTGTTTTCCATCATTCTGATATTGGTGGACGCGTATCATCTGATAATCATGACGTGTATGAGGATGGCCTGTTTATTCCATTAGTAAAACTCTATGATGAGGGGATACTTAATGAGGCTGTAATTGAAATGATTCGCTGGAATGTCCGCACTCCCGATGAGGTAATAGGCGACATTCGTTCCCAGATCGCAGCAAATCATGTGTGTGCGGAAAAGATATGCCAGATGCTGGAAGAGTATAACCTGGATGGCCTTGATGATCTGGCAAATGATATTATCGGCCGTACAGAAAAGAGCATGAGGGATGCTATTGAAAAGATACCTGATGGGATTTATCGAGCAGAAGGGATTGTGGAACAGATGGAGGGCAAAGAGGATGTAGTGATAAAGGTAGCTGTTGAGGTAAAGGGAAGCGATATAACGGTGAACCTTGATGGCTCTTCTTCTCATGTGGATTGGGGCGGCAATGTGGTGTACAATTTTACCTATGCCTATGTATTCATGGCCCTCAAAAGTATATTTGAGCCGGGAATACCTAACAATGACGGTTGTACCGCCCCTATCTCTATGAAGGCGCCCAAAGACAGTGTGGTCAACTGTACATTTCCCGTAGCTGTTGCGGCAAGGATGCAGATAGGGCATTTTCTCACCGAGATAATCTATAGGGCCTTAGCAAAGGCGATCCCCCACAGGGTTATTGCCGGAAGTGGTGGCACCCCTGCAACAATGAATGTATTTTATGGAAAGAGAAACGATGGCATGCCATGGCATTCAGTAATCATCAGGGGTGGTGGTATGGGTGCCAGCTCCGCAAATGATGGTTGTTATGATTATATATTTCCTGCAAATGGAGCCAATACCCCCATCGAAATATTGGAAAATGATACACCGCTTATCGTAGAAGCACGGGAACTTCTCACCGATTCAGGTGGACCTGGGAAAATGAAGGGCGGACTCGGAAGGCGTGTTATCTTTAGGGTTCCTGATGATGAATACGCCCCTATCCCCCCAGTGAATCTAGGAATTCAGTCCGGAAGATATCGCTATCCCCCCGAGGGTCTATTTGGTGGCAAGGATGGAGCACGGGCACAATTCCTGATAAATGGAAAGCCAGGATATCCCTATGGTTTAACACACTTAGTGCCTGGTGACGTTGTCGTCATGGATGCAGCCGGAGGAGGAGGATATGGAGACAGCCTAGATCGCGATCCAGAACTAGTCGAGGCTGATGTAGCTGATGAATACGTGAGCATAGATAGTGCGAGAAATGACTATGGTGTTGTGATCAATCCTAACACTATGAAGGTAGAAGTAGATGAAACCAAAAGGTTACGTAAATCTTTAAAGAAGGTTAACGAATAAAAAAAATAATCCATCTTCTCCTTCTATCACCTTATTTGTGAGAGGCTGAAAAACTCAACTTAAATCTTTGGGATAGTCTAATATCCAGGAGACCTTTGAAAAACCCGGCGATTTTCACTATCCCCAAGAAGACGATGGACTTTTTTGAAGTGACTGGTGGAAGGGTGCTGAAAAGACCAGCCCGGGAGCCTCGGAACTGAAAAAAGGCCCATCGTCTTTAGATCAAGAGGGGTTATGCAAAGGTCTCATCCAGGGATATCCCTTATTGTGCCGATACCTTAATATTTTTTACAATAGCAGCGCCAAACTCAGAACACTTAACCACTTGCGCACCCTGAATGTGTCTGGCAAGGTCATAGGTAAATATACCCTGAGCAATAGTTTTTATGAGTGCCTGAATAATGAGCTCTGCAGCCTCTACCCAACCCATGAAGCGAAACATCTCCACACCGGATAGAATGACAGAGCTGGGGTTCACTTTGTCTTGGCCGGCATACTTTGGCGCTGAGCCGTGAGTGGCCTCAAAAAGGGCACACCGATTTCCTATATTCCCGCCTGGTGCCATCCCCAAACCACCTACCTGCGCTGCGACTGCATCGGATAAATAATCACCGTTCAAATTAGGTGTAGCGATCACCCCATATTCTTCTGGCCGAAGTATCAATTGCTGAAACATTACATCAGCAATGCGATCCTTTATGACAACCTTCCCCGGAGGAATTTTCCCCTGCAACTTTGCATATATTTCGGCCTCTGTGATCGTTTGCTCTGAAAACTCTTCGCGTGCAACTTGATACCCCCAATCACGAAATGCACCTTCCGTGAATTTCATGATATTGCCCTTATGAACGAGTGTTACACTATGGTAACCGTTCTCAATTGCATACTGAATTGCACTACGCACTAGCCGACATGAGTTGAGCTTGGTTATGGTTTTTATTCCCACTGAGCTTTCAAGGGAGATCATTTCCTGGCCAGACTTTTTCAGTTTTTTATTAACCAATTCGAGAACCTCCTTGGCGTCTTGTGACCCTGCTTCCCATTCTATTCCAGCGTATACGTCCTCCGTATTTTCCCGAAAAATCACCACATTTACCTTTTCAGGGTGGATAACGGGTGCAGGGACCCCAGAAAAGTATCGGACCGGCCGCACACAGGCATATAGATCTAATCTCTTCCTTAATGCTACGTTTATCGAGCGGAATCCCCCTCCTACAGGTGTTGTCAGGGGACCTTTGATGGCCACGCCATACCTGCTGATATCCTTATAAGTCTTCTCTGGCAATGGATTGTGGGCTCCATAGATCTTTTGTGCCTTTTCTCCAGCCAGTACCTCATGCCACCGAATTAGACGTCGACCTTTATAGGCATAATGGACTGCATTATCAAATACTGGTTGAGCAGATGCCCAGATGTCTGGCCCTGTTCCATCGCCCTCAATGTAAGAAATAAAAGGATTCTCTGGCACGATAGGCCTTCCATCTGCTCCCCAGGCTATGATTTCTCCGGACTTATCAGGCTTATTCACTTTATTGCTCATATTTTTGCTTCCTCAGTACAATAGGGACATCCGGTTTCTCACAGCAGCTTTATAGCTGTGATGAATGATCGTTAACAGCAAGTTTCCGGCGATAAACATTTAGCCGTCCACCTGCCAACAGAACCATACGCTCCTTTTCTGAGAGGTCTAAGTTGGCCTCACATTCAAAATGCCTATCCTTAACCCTGACAAACACCTTATCGCTTTCAGCCAATGCCATATGCAAATTGCTCAGCTGTATATCGTCTCCTTCGGTTATTTTGTCATAGCATTCATCATTGATCAAGAGAGGTAAAACGCCAAAATTGATAAGGTTGGCCCGGTGGAGGCGGGCAAAGCTTTTTGCCATTACTGTGCAAACCCCAAGGTATCGAGGGGCAAGTGCTGCATGTTCTCGGCTTGAACCTTGGCCATAATTCTCGCCTCCTAGAATAGCTACACCGTCTTCAACCTTCGCCCTCTCTGCAAAGCCAGGGGCTAATGAGGCAAAGACAAATTCCGAAATAGCTGGAAGGTTGGATCTGAGTGGCAGCACCTTGGCACCCCCAGGCAGAATATCATCAGTCGTAATGTTGTTGTTAACCTTGAGAAGCACCTTGATGTTAAGGGTGTTTGGCATGGGTTTCAACTCTGGAATAAGCTTGATATTGGGTCCCATGCGGACTGTAATTTCTTTTAGATGGCGAGATGGGGGAATAATCATTGAATCATCAATGATAAAAGTTCCAGGATCCCCCACCAAAGGCGGGTCCCCCAACACACTTGGATGCGCCAAATGGCCAGTCAGTGCAGTAGCCACAGCTACCTGTGGACTAACTAAATATACTTTTGCATCTGAGGTGCCGCTTCGACCAGGAAAATTTCGATTGAATGTGCGTACGCTAATCCCCCCTGAAGGGGGTGCCTGTCCCATGCCAATGCATGGCCCGCAGGCCACCTCCAAGATACGTGCCCCTGCATTAATCATATCTGCCAGACTCCCATCTTGAGCCAGCATGGATAACACCTGTCTGGATCCTGGAGCAATTACAAGGCTAACGTGCTGGTGCACCTTTTTTCCCCGTAAGAGTTTACCCACCAGCTTGAGATCACGAAAGGAAGAGTTGGTACAACTCCCGATTGCTACTTGATGAACCTTTATGTGAGACAAAGTCTGCACAGGCTTGACTTTGTCTGGGCTGGAAGGGCATGCCACTAACGGCTCAAGCTGAGACAAGTCAATCTCCATTATCTCGTCATATGTTGCACCCTCACGGGCATGGACTGGATGCCAGTCGTTTTTTCTTTTCTGGGCATCGAGGAACTTCTTGGTTACTTCATCTGAGGGAAACAAAGAACTCCACGCTCCCAGCTCCGCACCCATATTGCTGATTGTTGCCCTATCCGGTACGCTGAGATCCTTTACTGCTGAACCCCCATACTCGATGATTTTGCCGATGCCCCCCTGTACAGTGAGCCGTTTTAAAAGATAAAGAATTACATCTTTCGCCCCCACCCATGGCGGGAGTTTTCCAATTAACCGAACCAGCATCACCTTAGGTACTGTCATGTAAAATGGGATTCCAGCCATGGCAAGGGATACATCAATGCCCCCAGCTCCCATTGCCAGCATCCCCAATCCACCAGCTGAGGGTGTGTGGCTGTCTGATCCAAGAAGCGTTTCTCCCGGTACGCCGAAGCGCTCCAGATGCACCTGATGACAGATACCATTGCCAGGACGGGAAAAGTAGGCTCCATAACGAGCTGCTGTGGACTGCAGAAAAAGGTGATCATCTGCATTTTCAAAACCTGTCTGCAACACGTTATGATCGATATATGAAACCGAACACTTCGTTTTTACATGATCAACTCCAAGTGACATAAATTCCAGATACACCAAGGTGCCTGTTGCATCCTGGGTCAGTGTCTGGTCGATTCGAATACCGATTTCCGTTCCGGGGATCAGTTCGCCATCTACAAGATGATCATGTAAAAGCTGCCCCGCGATATGATCTCTATATGCCATGCTATACCTTTCGCCTTAAGTAAAAACTGATACACGATTTGGCGATCCCGGCTTATACCTGAGGATGACAACGCAGTAGTAACTATCGCTATTTGTAACGGTTACACATTATGGAAATGGTTCCTTTCTTTCATATTATTTGAGCAAAATCAAAGAAAATCTCATCAAAATGAGGTTGGTTTGGTTTTTTTATTGCGAAAAGGAGAGAGCTTTGATATAGAGACTAGCTTTATACAAGCTGGAAGGGGGCAAAATAGTGGTACAAAGGGCTAAGCTGATTGTTGACGGTGAGAGCTTTGAATTACCCATTGTAGAGGGAACTGAGGGCGAAAAAGCAATTGACATCTCCAAGCTTCGGGAGGAGACTGGTTTAATTACCTTTGATCCAGGTTATGCAAATACCGGCAGTTGCAAGAGCAGCATTACTTTTATGGATGGGGAGAAAGGAATCTTACGTTACCGGGGAATTCCTGTTGAGCAGCTGGCGGAACACTCCAGATTTGTAGAGACAGCCTATCTGTTAATTAATGGTGAATTGCCTACCAGGGAAGAGCTGGATCGTTTTTCTGACTTATTGAATGATCACTCCCTTGTCCATGAAGATATGCGTGCCTTCTTTGAAAAATTTCCTAGAGGTGCTCATCCTATGGGTATCCTGGCCTCGATGGTAAACGCCTTAAGGGCATTTTATCCAGAGATCCCCGAACGAACTGAGGGAGAGGAAATAAATATAACATTCTCGAGGCTTCTCTCTAAAATAAGGACCTTGGCTGCAATGTCATACAGAATCTCTAGTGGCCATAAGGTAATCTATCCAAGAAAAGATCTATACTATTGTGCAAACTTTCTTAACATGATGTTTGACTCCCCTGTCAGACCCTATGTCATTGATGATGACATCGTGACAGCCCTTAATGTCTACTTAATACTCCATGCTGACCACGAGCAGAACAGTTCAACGGCTGCTGTTCGATTGGTTGGCAGCTCGCGGGTTAACCTGTATGCATCTATTTCTGCAGGAATATCTGCTCTTTGGGGTCCCTTGCATGGGGGAGCTAACCAGGCAGTAGTGGAGATGCTCCAGGAAATATTAGATTCCGGTGGAGACTTGGCGCCTTTTTTGTCCAGGGCAAAAGATAAGAATGATCCTTTCCGTATAATGGGTTTCGGCCATAGGGTCTATAAAACCTATGATCCGAGAGCGCGGATCATGAAAATGATGTGTGATAAGGTATTGAAGAAGCTAAAACTGAGAGATCCTCTCCTAGATATAGCTAAGCGGCTGGAAGAGATCGCTTTGAAAGACAACTACTTCATAGACCACCACCTCTATCCAAATGTCGACTTTTATAGTGGCATTGTTCTGAGGGCCATGGGCATCCCCCTGAATATGTTTCCGGTCATGTTTGCCATTGGTCGCCTTCCCGGGTGGATCAGCCAATGGAAGGAAAGCCACGAAGATCCCGAGTGGAGGCTTCATCGTCCCCGTCAGGTATACACAGGGCCAAAAAAGAGAGATTATGTGCCTGTAGATGAGAGAAGCTAGGGAGCTGAGAGCTTTACAGAACTCATATTTTCCTAAAGAGGCTAGACTTTTCTTTAGTTCCCTCTGACCCGGAAGCCGCCGGTCACTTCAGAAAAGCCTGCCCTCTCTATTCGGAGTAAAGAAAATGGTCAGGATTTTCAAGGCTCTAAGGCAGCTATCAATAGCTTCGGGAGAGAAGATGTAATCGTTTACGAGTTTAGGATTATGGAGACTAATGTTACTTTTTGTTCTCTTTTAGGGCCGCAAGGACCCTCTCAGGCGTTATAGGGAGATCTCTTATTCTTATCCCTATAGCATCGTACACGGCATTGGCAATGGCCGGGGCAGTTGGAACAAGTCCAGGTTCACCAATTCCCTTGGCTCCAAAGGGCCCATCCTCATCTCCCGGCTCAATCACAATAGGCTCTATTGGGACAAAATCCTTGGCTGTAAGCATCTTATAATCACGAAAGTTGGGATTCATAACCCTTCCCTTTTCCAGTTTTATTTCCTCTGTAAGGGCGTAGCCTGCCCCGATATAGGCCGCACCATAGATCTGACCTTTTACAAGGGTTGGGTTTATTGCTTTTCCCACGTCATGAGCAGCAAAAAGATTGAGAATCTTTATCTTTCCAGTTTCTTCATCCACCTCTACTTCAACACCGGTCGTGCCAAAGGCATAGGTAAGTGAGAGATTTCCTTTCATTTCTCTATCCAGCATCTCTGTAGGCGGGTCGTAAAAGGCTTCTGCCACTACTACCTTGCTTTCCCCTACGCCTACATGGAGACCACTTCTTAAAACTTGGCTTACTTCAACCTTAAAGTAATGATGATCAGGGTCACTCTTCGGGAAGATCATTCTGTCTTTGATATCCAGTTTTTCAGGGCTCGAAATAAGGCTATAATCAAGTTCCGGTTCCACGAAATCGGGATTTTTTCTTTTCTTTCGCTTAAACTCATTCTGAATTAACTTGGGCATTTTTTCGACAGCCATCTCAAGGATCTGCCTCTTTGCCTTTTCACAAACCCTAATCGCAGCATTTCCAGCCATAAAGGTATGGCGGCTTGCATGGGTTCCTGCATCCCATAAGCACAATCCTGTATCACCAAACGTCAAGGAAATATCCTCAGGTCTAAAACCCAGCGATTCTGCAACAATCTGAGAAATTACCGTGGGAGAACCCTGTCCTTGGTCCGTTCCACTCTCCAACACATCTACATGTCCATTTTGATCTACCTTAATCATCATGCCGTGGCCATCAGATAGATATACCCTTGCACCACCTGCAACATGAATCAGTGAGGCCATCCCGATACCTCTATTTTTCTGTTTCCGTCTCTTATCGCTCCAGTTGAGACGTTTCTTCACGGAATGTATGCATTCTTCCAGACCACATGAGGTTATCTTTAGTTTCATCGGTGTAACATCACCTGATTGATTACAATTAATCAGTCTAAAGTCTGCTGGATCAATACCGGCTTTTTCAGCCAATCTATCCATGGATGTTTCCACAGCAAAGGTGGCTTGCGGATTCCCATACCCTCTCATTGCCTGGCAGTAAATATTATTGGTATATACGCAGGTGGCCTCAAAAGAGACGTTGGGTACGCGATAGAGTGAAGACATGGGCATCATCATAACTGATGGGGTTGTGACACCCCAGGAGGTATAGGCCCCATTGTCAAGAAGAGCCTCCGACTTCCTGAAAGTAAGCCTCCCTTCCTTGTCACATCCTTGCTCTATGGTAAACTGCGCAGGCTGCCGTGGCGGCAGTGCGCGGAATTCTTCTTCTCGAGTAAACAGTATCTTGACTGGCTTTCTGGTCTTAAGGGCAAGCTGGATACAGATAAACTCATAGATATCTGTATCAAGTTTGGTGCCAAAACTCCCCCCTACCACGACATTGACCACTCTCACATTCTTTCCTTTAAGGCCAATAGTAGCAAAATGCTCCATAATTCTCTGTTTGTCCAAAAAGGGCACATTGGTTTGATTGTATAGAGTTAAATTATTATTCATATCGAACTCGGCTACACATCCACTTGTCCCCATACAGCATTGATTCACCCAGGTTGTAGATACACTGTCTTGCGTCGTGTATGCCGAGTCCTTGCGGCCTTGTTCGATATCCCCGGCCTTAAACTTCCAGGGCAATGGCAATATATTGCTCTTTATAGGTTTCCCTCTTGCATCCATCTCATGGACAAGGGGTGCCCCTTCCTTCATTGCCTCGATTGGATCGAAGACTGCTGGCAATTCTTCATATTCCACTTCGATTAAATCTAAGGCCTCCTCAGCTATTTCCTCGCTGATGGCAGCCACAGCGGCTACCTCATCTCTGAATTGTCGAACTATATCTTTCTTCAGCACTGTCTGATCCTTTAAGAATCCGACCCTTACATCTGGAATAGTATAACCGGTCAAAACCGCCCTTACGCCAGGAAGTTTTTCTGCTTTTGAAGTATCAACCATTTTAATCTTTGCATGGGCATAATTACTGTAGAGTATCTTCCCATACAGCATTCCGGGGCGTTTAAAATCATCGATATAAATAGCCCTTCCCGTTACCTTGTCAACCTCTATTATCCTCGGAATGTTTTTTCCTACATACAGAAGATCGGACATAAATTCCTCCTCCCTAAAGTGAGCGGTTCCAGGTTCAAGCCCGCCCTGGCGCGACATGATTGAAACATGGTACAACTCATGCCTGATTCCCAAATGTGACTAGAATTAACCAGTACAAAATCAGGTCTGGGCCATGGGTTCAAAGGCTATGGGGCACTGATATCCTTAACCTTATTGATGCGACCTCAGACGTTAATCAGATTAGGGGCTTTCACGCCTTGAGACTTTTGTATAACCCCTATTGATCTAAAGACAATGGGCTTTTTTTCAGTTCCCTCCGGGTCGTAGGCCCTCCGGGCCGGAGGCCGAGGCTCCCGGGTTGGTCTTTTCAGCAACGTATCCTTGGGGGAGTTTTGCCCCCTCCGCATTGCCCCGATAAATCGGGGCCTGCGGGTTCCCCCAATGATACTCACTTCGACCGCTGGTGGAACCCGGCGGTGGAAAACCAGGCCACCGACCGGGCCTACCGCATCGGCCAACATCGCAACGTGGTGGTGCACAAGTTTGTCACCCGCCGCACGGTGGAAGAAAAGATCGACGCCATGCTAAAGGAGAAGGCCGAGCTGGTGGACCGGGTCATCGCCCCCACCGGCGAGGCCTGGATCACCGAGATGGACAATGCGCAGCTGGTCGAACTTTTCAGCCTTTCGGAAGGGCTGGAAACTTGATACGGGAAACTCGAAACTGGAAATTGGAAATTGGAAACTCGGACGTCAGCAATGGTGCTCGTCCCGGGACGACCCGAATATCGAACGCCTTGTCTGTGACCAACGTGTTTCGCTGTCATTCCGAACCCGCCTCTCCCGTGTCATTCCGAACCCGCCTCTCCCGTGTCATTCCGAACGGAGTGAGGAATCTGCAGTGGGAAAAAGCGGGAGCAGTTCCAAGTTTCCAGTTTCCAGTTTCAAATCTCAAATCTCCAACCTTCAATGAGGCGAACCATGCCCTTCTGGGACCGATTTCCCCCCTATGTAACGGTAGCGGAAAAAGCCGCACGGGCCGAACGCAAACGCCGCCAACTGGAGAAAAAAGGACATCGGCTCGATCCGGTCCGCCTGCAGGGAAGAACCATTTCCCGCAGTTGGTGGGGCCAGGCGTGGTGCCGCAACCTGGAAAGCTACGCCGACTACAGCAACCGTATCGGACGGCGCCGCAGCGCAGGTAGCTGCGGCCCC
>JAWOBA010000154.1:0-3196 GCA_046498285.1 Desulfatiglandales bacterium
AGGATTAGGCCGAGCACGGCGTGCGTCCACCTTCACCCTTGTGCCTTGAAACCGACTTTGCGGGCCAGTAAGGATGTCTATCTTTATTCTGCCTGCCTCAGTGCCTTCCGGTCCTTGTTTCAAAAACAGCCGTGTAATCACTCACCCGGGCAGCCTGTTGCATGTTATGAGTAACGATTACCACGGTATAATCTTTGACAAGGACTCTCATGAGCTCCTCAATTTTTGCAGTTGCAATGGGATCAAGGGCACTACAAGGCTCATCCATGAGAATGATATCTGGTTCAATGGATAATGCTCGAGCGATACATAATCGTTGCTGCTGTCCACCAGAAAGACCCATAGCAGAAGCATCCAATCGATCTTGAACTTCCTCCCAGATAAAGGCATCTTTTAAACATTGTTCAACGACGTCGTCCAGTTTTTTCTTTCTTTTAATCCCATGGATACGTGGTGCATAAGCAATGTTTTCATAGATGGTTTTTGGGAAGGGATTTGGTTTTTGAAAGACCATTCCCACTCGTTTTCGTAATTCTACAACATCATAACTTTTTTTGTAGACATTTTTTTCATCCAACAAGATTTCTCCTTCAACCCTGCATTTATCGATGATATCATTCATCCGATTCATACAGCGAAGAAGCGTTGATTTTCCACATCCTGATGGTCCAATGATAGCGGTTATCTTGTTTTCATAAACAGGCATATTTACTTTTTTTAATGCTTGTTTGGTATCGTACCAGAGATTCAGATCTTTGACCTCCATTTTCAACGATTTTTGCTTGTTCATGTTGTCACCTAAATGTATCAGAATTCCACTCTAAATTTTTCTCTGAGAATGATTGAGATGGCATTCAGTCCCAGCACTATTGAAAGAAGAAGAAATGCTGTTGCCCATGCGTTTTGTTCCACTTCATAAGCACCTATATAATAAATCAGTTGAAGTAAATGATAGGGTAGTGCTTGAAATGGTGCAAAAAGATTTGGCACCATTGGTGCCCCAATAAAGACTGCACCAAGAAAGAGTATTGGAGCTGTTTCCCCTGCAGCTCTTCCCAGTCCGAGAACGCCACCGGTGATAATGCCAGGTAATGCTGGGGGGAGTACCACTTTTTTTATGGTTTGCCATTTTGAGGCTCCAAGTGCATAGCTTCCTTCTCTGATGCTTTGTGGAACAGAGAGAATTGCTTCTTCTGAGGTTCTAATTATAATGGGTAAGGTAAGAAAAGTGAGAACCAGTATTCCATTGAGGAGGCAAAAACCAAAGATGGAAACAAGTAATGCATATGCAAAGAGACCAAAGACAATTGAGGGTACTCCTTGTAAGATATCAACGGCTATTCTGATGATTCTGACGATAAAACCGCCCTTGGCATATTCAGTGAGGTAAACTGCAGCTCCAATTCCTAATGGTAATGTTACGACTGCGACACCGATGATAAGGCTGATGGTACCAATGATGTTTTTTACTATTCCACCTTCTGCTCCATGTCTACTGACATCCTGGGTAAGAAATTCCCAGGAAATCCCCCCAACTCCATTCATGAGGATGTTTCCCACGATGATGATAAGTGGATAAAGGACAATGAGAACTGAGAAAATAAGAACGAAATATGCACTATATTGTTTTGATTTTCTTCCAAATCCATAGACAAGATTGAAACTGAATTTTATACTAAAAATACCGATTATGATCAATAAAAGTGATATTATTAAAAATTTTACTAATGATGCGCTCATCTCATATGGTCTGAGATCATAGGCAGGTGGAAGATTAGGGAGATACAATGAGAAAATCATGAGGATAATCGTAAATAGGATCATTGAGATTAATTTGAACCGAATATTCATTTTTACATATGCATATACACATTGGATAAAAAATAAAGCAGTTAAAACAAAAAGAAAAATACGCAATAAATTATCTCCCATATAGAAATTAAAGACACCTGAGAAAAATCCGATAAAGATTAAAGATATTGAATAGATAATGGTGAGAATGGATATGATGTTTATCCCGGTGTAGTTTTCCCTGTAAAAAAATACTTCGAATGGTGAAAGAAGTTGTTTTTTCAATGAGTTCCATTCCATGTGTTTATTCACCCTCCTTTGAATTTTTTCTCAACTCGTTCTTTGAGAATATTTGAGATAACGCTCATTGTGCCAACGATGACAAATAGGATTACCCCACAGGCAAAAAGAGAATAGGTTTGCAATCCCGTTGCCTCCCCCATCTCTAAAGCAATAATGGATGTTAATGTTGATCCTGATTCAAAGATGTCGAAGGGTGGAATAGGTATCTGCATAATATTTCCAACAACTAATGAAACAGCCATTGTTTCTCCTATTGCTCTTCCCATCCCCATAATTACTGCAGCTGAAATTCCAGATATTGCTGTTGGAAATGTAATTTTTTTAATGGTCTCCCATTTTGTTGCACCTAGTGCTAATGATGCTTCTTTTAGATTTCTTGGAACGGCTTTCAATGCATCATCTGAAATACTAATGATGATAGGTAATGCCATTACACCAAGGACGAGCGCACCAGCAAGTAAAGAGATCCCTTTGAGCATATCAAAGGTCGGTTGAAGATAGCCCACAAGAAGTGTTGCCCCAAGAAACCCATATACAATTGAGGGTATCCCCGCTAAAAGTTCTATTACTGGTTTAAGAAATGTTCGAATTTGATGGGGGGCGATTTCAGCTAAAAAGATAGCAACCACCAATCCAAGAGGAATAGCAATTATCATTGCTCCGATGGTAACGATTGCGGTTCCAAAGAGAGCGGCACCAATTTTGTATACATCTCTAGGCACACTCCAATCTGCTTCAAAAATACTGAATCCGTATTCCTGAAACGCTGGTAATGCTTCGCTAAAAAGAAAATAAATAATAAAAAAAACAATAAAAATGGAGACTGCTGCTAGGATGAAGAAGATAGATTTTACTAAATCTTCTTTCAGTCCGCGTTTTAGCAGCATATATGTTCACTCTCAGAAATTGTTTCTGTCTCAGTTTTTTCTCTTATAGAATGGAGACAAAACCTTCTTCTACAACAATTTCTTGACCATCTTCACTTTGTACGTAATCTATGAAATCCTTAGTTAGACCAGTTGGTTCACCCAGGGTATACATGTGAAGACTTCGTGAGATTGGATATGATCCATCTTTGACGGTTGATGTGGAAGGTAGGACT
>JAWOBA010000173.1:0-4090 GCA_046498285.1 Desulfatiglandales bacterium
TATTTTTCAGACATTCGAATTCAATACAACCACCGGTTGAAAAGGCTGAGGATCAGGATTTTCATCTTGTTTGGCAGTGGTAAGGCTGATCTGCAATAAACTCCGTGGATTGTGGATATTTACTTTGAGACCTTTGAAAAACCCGGCGATTTTCACCATCCTCAAAAAGACGATGGACTTTTTTGAAGTGACTGGTGGCCTCCGGCCCGACTCCGTCCTGGAGGGGACTCCGCCCCGGAAGGGAGGGCCTACGCCCCGGAGGGAGCTGAAAAAAAGCCCATCGTCTTTCAATCAAGCAAGGTTATACAAAGGTCTCACTTTGGCATGAAGGATATAGCGTTGACTTAAGAGGCTCATCGAAATAGATATCTCTTTCATGTTGCATACGACTATGTGAAAGAAGAGATTTTTCTTGACTTAAAATCCTTTTTGCTTTCTAATAGAAAAAAAGGATTCATTTAGCCAGGTAATATCTATAAGAGAGATTATAACAGAGGGCAAATGCCTTAACATGTCTCCAGTTATCTTCTAAAAGGACTTTGGATTTGGTGTTTGTAGAAATACCTTTAATCAGTCTTCCTTTTCACTGATTCAAAGGTTTTTCATTATTCTGTGGCGTTATTTTGTAATATCTATAGATAAAATATCGAGGAATAAGCTGGCATTATATCCCCACCTTTGTGATATACCTGAACTACACATCTCTATAAGCCAAGATTTTAACATTTATCTGCTAGACATGCCTGTCCCGATATAATTACTGAGGGCAGTCTGCCATAGAAAAGGAGACCTTTGAAAAACCGGGCGATTTTCACCATCCTCAAAAAGACCAACCCGGGAACCTCGGAACTGAAAAAAAGCCCATCGTCTTTAGATCAATAGGGGTTATGCAAAGGTTTCAAAAGGAGGGCAAACTTATGGGGGATTAGTGTCAACTTATTATAATGAGCTCAAGTACGGAGATAAGGAGATCCTATCTGCTGGTCACTAATGCTGGATGAAACAGGAGATTCTGTTTCTTATGTATCCAGCATATAGGATAAGGGAGCATCATCGGGTTGAAGCAGGGCATTGCTCGTTCAAGCATAAATTACCTGATAGAAATTTTTTACCGGATTTTTATGAAAACATGAATAAAGGAGAAAGACAGCATGAAGATACTTCTTGTGTATCCAAAGTATATTAATACCTTCTGGAGTTTTAAGGATGCCTTAAAATTTATCTCAAAAAAGGCAACCCACCCGCCGTTAGGCTTGTTGACAGTAGCTGCAATGCTACCAAAGGAGTGGGAAAAAAAAGTCGTAGATATGAACGTAGATCCGCTAAGGGATAAGGATCTTCAATGGGCTGATTATGTATTTATTAGCGCTATGTCTATCCAACAGGAATCGGTAAAAGAAGTCATTAGTAAGTGTAAAGAAATGGGTGTCAAGACTGTTGCCGGTGGTCCCCTCTTTACGACTGGGTATGAAGACTTCGAAGATGTAGATCATTTTGTGCTGAACGAGGCAGAAATTACACTCCCCACCTTTTTAACGGATTTAAAAAATGGATGTGCTCAACGCATGTATACCTCTGAGGAATTTCCAGATATACAAAAAACGCCGATTCCACTCTGGGAACTTATAAATATGAAGAAATATGCAACAATGAGTATTCAGTATTCCCGAGGCTGTCCTTTTAATTGTGAATTCTGTAATATAACAGCACTTTTCGGGCATAAGGTGCGCACAAAGAGTACGGCGCAAGTCATACGCGAATTAGAAAGTATTTATTCTCAGGGCTGGAGAGGTGATGTATTTTTTGTTGATGATAATTTCATAGGAAGAAAGAGAACGCTAAAAAAGGAAACCTTGCCAGCTATAATTGAATGGATGGGAAGAAACAACTATCCCTATTTTTTTAATACAGAGGCATCTATAGATCTTTCTGACGATGAGGAACTCATGCAGTTGATGGTTAGGGCAGGGTTTAATTCCGTATTTGTCGGTATTGAGACAACAAACGAGGAAAGCCTGGCGGAATGCAATAAGGTTCAGAACGAGAATCGTGATTTGTTGGCCTCGGTAAAAAAGATCCAGAAGTTTGGCTTACAGGTACAGGGGGGTTTCATCGTAGGCTTTGATAATGATCCTCCTTCAATTTTTGAAAAACTTAGTGAGTTTATTCAGGAAAGCGGGATTGTCACTGCCATGGTTGGACTTTTAAACGCCCCTCGTAATACTAGACTTTATCAGCGGCTTGTAAAAGAGGGTAGGTTGTTGAACGATGTTTCAGGTGACAATACAGATTTTTCGATCAACTTTACCCCTGCAATGGATTACGAAACGTTAATGGAAGGTTATAAAAGGATTATTAGGAGAATATATTCTCCTGAGCCTTATTTTAAAAGGGTCAGGAAATTTTTAAGAAACTATAAACCATTGGGGGAAAAGAAATTTCACTTTCGTTTCACCTATATTAGGGCATTCTTAAAATCTGTACTGTTTCTGGGAATCCTCGGACGAGAAAGGATATATTACTGGAAGCTCTTTTTTTGGTCTTTATTCAGACGTCCACAGATTTTCCACTTGGCAATCACCTTTGCCATTTACGGCTTCCATTTTCGGAAAGTCTTTAAAGAGTGTTTGTAAAATAATTCATAAAGAGAAACAGGGAGAGCATAATGAACATCTATGTGGGAAGTTTATCGTACAAGGCCACAGAAGAAGATCTTAAACAGGCCTTTGAAAGCTTTGGACAGGTAGAATCAGTTAAAATCATTAAGGACAGGTACAGTGGAGAATCAAGAGGGTTTGGCTTTATTGAGATGAACAATGCAAATGAAGCTCAATCTGCTATTGAAGGCTTGAATGGGAGAGAGTTGAAGGGAAGAAAGATTAGTGTAAATGAAGCCCGTCCTCGCTCAGAAGGATACCGAGATGGGGGAAGACGAGGTGGTGCTCGGCGCTACTAATTGAGAGGCACCATGGAATGTAGTAATAAAATATTTTTGTTTGACAAGGTAAGGATACAAAATCCTTTTTAACTCATAATAAGAAAGGTACAGTATTAATAGCCTAAAGATATCATGGGAAGTGCTATTCTGGAAGGTTATTATTGCCAAGAGAGGGAACAAGCATTTTTTTTGATGATAAAAAAATACAATAAGCCTGTCATTGTACTCGATGTGGCAAGGTCGTTGTAGACTATGGCCACATGATTTTGGTCTAGGAATTTTCAAATTGGTCTTCTGCGAACGGATGATTTATACAAGTTTTCTTTACTGTGTGTGGGTAAACAGCCATGGGAGATATACTCCAGGAGACCTTTGAAAAACCTGGCGATTTTCACCCTCCTCAAAAAGACGATGGACTTTTTTGAAGTGACTGGTGGCTTCCGGCTCGACTCCGTCCTGGAGGGGACTCCGCCCCGGAAGGTAGAGCCTCCCGCTCGGAGAGAAGGGCGCTGAAAAGACCAGCTGAGATCCCTGGCCTCCGGCCCGGAGGGAACTGAAAAAAAGCCCATCGTCTGTAGATAAATAGGGGTTATACAAAGCTCTCTTTAAGGATATATTCACACCTTCCGATCATTCTCGCTATTTCTCAACTGCTCTGGAAGACACGTGCTATGATGCTGAGCAAAAACTGAGCAGACATAAATCAGTCAATTATTCACTCAAGATTTTTTCCCTTTCGAGAGTTTCATTTTTATTTTGATGCACAACAACCGGTCCTTTTAACCCAGATTATGCAGTAGGTATCGTCACGAGGGTTGAAAAACCTCAGCGAAACGAGAAGTTGGAGCGATTTTGCGCCGAAGGCATATTGGTAAATATGTTGAGAAGCAAAATCGTGAAACGATCGTTGTAGCAAGGTTTTTCAGGCCGCAGTAGATGGCTACTGCATAATCTGGGTTGAATACAAAAATATTTATCGCTAGAATGATAAATTATCTTACCTGTTATATTTTTTTTACACAAAGATATCTTATAAGGAGAAGATGTTGGTTAAGATTGATTATAGGATAAAGAAAGAAAGAAAATAATTGGAAATTATCCAGCAAAGACGTGCGGATCTGTTGGAAGTGCATGTTCTATTATATACCAAAT
>JAWOBA010000178.1:0-10114 GCA_046498285.1 Desulfatiglandales bacterium
AAAGACCAACCCGGGAGCCTCGGCCTCCGGGTTGGTCTTTTCAGCAACGTATCCATGGGGGAGTTTTGCCCCCTCCGCATTGCCCCGATAAATCGGGGCCTGCGGGTTCCCCCACTGATACGTTACGAAAAGACAGCACCCTTCCGCCAGTCACTTCAAAAAAGTCCATCATCTTTTTGAGGATGGTGAAAATCGCCAGGTTTTTCAAAGGTCTCATTGAGGTATATCTTCACTTCTTATTTCAGAGACTATGAGAATCTGTCTAACATGTTTAAGAACTGGCACTGAGGATTTGATTGCTCTCACTGCCTTCCCGCCTAGAGTTCAAAAAGGTATTACATGCATACTCTGCACTAATTCATGCCAGATTGCTGAAGGTGGCATCTGATACTATGGTACCAGGGCAGTTGCTCGAGACAAAACCAGGGGAGGAACAAAAGAGGCTCATGCAGATTGGTATTATGATTCCGTGCCAGCAAACTCTGTATGGACGATCAGGTTGTTCCAGGAGGTACCGGCATAGGCTATCCTCACTATGTCTGGAGACAGGAGTTGGAACATAGGTATAAATATATGAAGCACAGCCACGAGCACACGCACAGAATTGACTTACATATACATGATCACCAAGGCGAACTTGGTTCGCATGATCATGACCATGGGCACATAGACTTTTTAAGTTTAGCCGGAAAAGGGGAATGAATATTGCTGTACATCCTTTTTTCTTCTTGACAATACCGGGACGAGGCTAAAAATACTTGACAAAAAGAAGATGAACCAGTAAAAATTCATTCAAGCTTCACGGGATTCAACCGATAATCCCTGTTTATATTTATCTTACTGATAGCCACGAAGGCTCTCCCTGGTCAGAAGACCAAGCAGCATATTTCAATATTACAATCAAGAAAGCCATGAAGGCTCTCCCCTGGGCTGCAGCCCGAGGCTAAGCTACTTGATTTATTTAGGAGGAGAGCATGAGAAAAGCAAAAAGAAAATTTTGGTGCACATTGCTCCTGTTAGCTGCATTTGTGACAGGATTTTTGGTATCAACCGACCCATCGGCTTTCGCCCAGGTAAAAGAGATCCGAATCGCAGACAGCAAAGGCGATTGGGGTTATCCTAATCCATATCGACATTATCCTCGAGGTCCAGGCTATGTGCGTATGAGCTGGACCTTTGACACCCTTATCTGGAAAGATGATACGGGCTTCATCCCGGCCCTTGCGAGCAACTGGACCTATGATCCTAAGGATTTGACCTTTATCTTTGAGCTCCAGAAAGACGTCAAGTGGCATGATGGGAGATCGTTCAGTTCGGAGGATGTGGTTTTCACTATTGACTACTTCAGTAAACATCCATATTACTGGGTACCTATGGGCAACGTGGCCGGAGCAGAGGCAAGGGGAAAAAGGGAGGTTATCATAAAGTTGAAAAAACCTTACGCGCCCTTTCTGGCCTATATTGGCGGCGTTATGCCCATTCTTCCCAAGCATATCTGGCAGAATGTAGTCGAGCCCAGAAAATACAGTGATCCAAAGGCATATATAGGTTGTGGTCCTTATAAGTTTGTAGACTTCAATAAGGCCAAGGGTACTTATCTTTATGAGGCGTTTGAAGGCTACTATCAGGGAAAACCAAAGGCAAATCGCCTGATTTACATCAAGGCGGGAAACCCTATCATTACTCTTTCAAGCGGCAAGGCTGATCTGGCAAATATAAGACCAGAGATGGAACTGACTCTCAAGGAAAAAGGGATGGTCATCCTGAAGAATGCCAGGGGGTGGAACAAAAAGCTGATGATCAACCATAAGAAACCACCGTTTCATGCTAAACGCTTCCGCAAAGCACTTGCTCATGCCATCAACCAGCAGGCGATGATTGATAAAGCACATCGTGGTCTTGGCTCACCGGCCTCCTTTGGCCTGCTATCCCCGGATCATGAATTTTACAACCCAAATACTCCGACATATGATTCTGATCCGGATAAGGCACGACGCATTTTGGAGTCTCTTGGATATATGAAGGGAACTGATGGTTTCTATACAAAAAACGGCCTCCCGCTCGAGATAGAGGTTTTGGTTTCAAATATAACTTCGGCTGGAGAATCCATTGCAGACCGGGATGGTGAGGTAATCAAGCGACAACTGGAGGCCGTGGGTATCCGTATTGACCTGGTAAATATGGAACAGGCTACCACGGATGGGCGGATTAAAAGGTGGGATTTTGATGTGGCCATAACCGGGCATGGTGGTCTTTTAGGAGATGCCAGGATACTCAATGAGATGATTTTGCCTGAGGTTTCAGGTTCCGTCAATTCGGCTAGGTTTGGAGTCAATAAGGAGCTTATCAAGCTGCTTGAGAACCAAATTTCAGAGATGGATCTTTCAAAGCGCAAGGCCATTGTTTTTAAGATCCAGGAGATCTATGCCGATGAAGTCCCGGCCATCTCGCTGTATTATCCTACGTCCATGGCGGCCTACAACCCAAACAAGGGCATCAGGTGGTATTATACACAGGGTGGAATCTCTCTGGGCATCCCAATTGCCCAGAATAAGATGTCGTTGATTAAATAAAAGGTTGGCCGATTTACCAGACTGAATTTCTTTTGCAACTGAAAGTCTTTTATTTCGGTTGAATTCAGGATATAAAATAAGAATCCAGAAGTAAGGATTCGGAAAGTGTTAGCAAAGAAAATCACTTTAAAGCAAGTATGACGATTTCTTATCCAAAGTACTCCATTAAGAGAACGCTTGGGCTGGCCGTTAGTTTCGGCTTAGCTGCCTTGGCCATGGTCTATTTGAGTTATTCGCTCCCCCGTCTCCTGCCGGGTGACTTTGTGACTGCAATGTATTCCAGTTCACATGTGACCCTGACCGCTGAACAGGAAGCGGAGCTCAGGGCATTTTATACTGAAGAAGCTGAGTTCGGGCGCTATTTGCTCAAGCTTGCGAAGTTGGATTGGGGATATTCCTATGCCTTTTTGACCCCTGTGTCCGACCTTTTTTTCAGCGCATTGCCTTGGACCCTTTTGTTATTGGGAAGCGCAAATATTCTCTCCATGCTTATCGGGTTTGTCACCGGAGTCGAGGCGGCATGGCGAAGAGAAAGCCCATTTGAGAAGGGTATGGTAGGAGGGATGACCATCTTGGAAGGCATTCCCGAAATCAGTATGGGTATCATCCTGCTGGTGGTGTTTGCATTCCATTTACATTGGTTCCCAGCGGCCGGTGCGGATACAGCGTATGCCGAGGCATCCATAATGGCACGTCTGCCTACTATAGGACACCATCTTGTTTTGCCCCTTGCTACCCTAGTCCTGGCCTATTTTCCAGGTAATTTCTTACTGACCCGCAACAGCATGATGATGGTCATAAAGGCTCCTTTTATATCCACAGCGAGGGCCAAGGGGCTCCCGCCCCGTAGGATCAGATATGCCCATGCCGCGAGGAATGCCCTGTTACCGTTGGTAACACGCTTTGGGTTACGCTTAGCCTTTATGATCACCGGGGCTTTGGTTGTAGAAAAGATTTTCTCTTACCCCGGGGTGGGCACACTTTTGATTAATGCCATCCAGGCTCGGGACCTGCCTGTTATTCAGGCCGTGGTCCTGTTTTCCTCCCTGATAGTCTTGACTATTATTCTGTGCCTGGAATTCGTGTATAGAATTATTGATCCAAGGATTGAACATGCACATTGATTTTCGTCATGGGGTATTTGTGGATCCATGGTTTGTGACGGGTTTTTTTCTAGCCGTATTATTTACCGCTACAACCATTCTGGGCCCGCCTTTAGCCCCGTTTGATCCCTGGGACATGTCGTTTGTGCCGATCTCGCCGCCCTCTACCAAACATATCTTGGGTATTAATGACGGGGGGCAGGATATTCTCTCCGAACTCTTCTATGCAATTCGAAACACGGTTACCTTCGGTTTGGCTTGTGGAATAATTTCGTTATTTATCGGATCAATAGTAGGATTGATTGCAGGATGGATAGGCGGTATTGTCGACATGATTCTTATGCGTGTCGCAGATATTTTGCTTGCTATCCCTGCTATTATGATCCTTATTCTAGTGGCGTCCCTTTTCCGGCCCTCTTCTTGGATTTTAGCCCTGATTCTGGCTGGCATGATGTGGCCGACCATCAGCAAGGCTATACGTGCACAGACACTTTCCCTTAAGGAGAGCCTCCACATAAAGGCTGCGGAGCAAATCGGAGGCTCTCACTGGTATATCATCCGCCGCCACCTTATGCCTGAGATGTTTCCACTCTACCTTATTGGTCTTGCCGCAAAGTCCAGGATGGCTATGTTTATGGAGGCATCCTTAGCTTTTTTAGGGCTTTTTGATCCCAGCAGGAAGTCTCTGGGCATGATGATTGCCTATGCTGTAGAGTATTATTATATGGACATCTGGTGGAACTGGCTTCTGCCTCCGATTGTCTGTTTGTCATTATTGATCATGGCTGTTACATTTTTGGCTATCAGTCTTGAAAAGGTGCTGGACCCACGCCTCAAAGAGGCTCTAGGTTCATAATTGATGGTTTCGTAAAAAGTCATTTTACTCGCTCATGATGCCCATTTTGGGATGCATCAAATGCTTCGCTAAATTCCAAAAACTCGGCCTAAAGGCCTCAAACAATTTGGAATTTTTAACGCTCTGCATTTCCTGAATCTATTTCCAAAAGTGGCCAAAATCGCTCGCAAAAGACTTTTTACGAGTTTATCATAATTGATTATTGACTATTGAAAATTTAACATTATTTCAATTCTTATGTATACGTTTTCAGAAAAAGGATTGTTGGGGCTCAGTTGAATAGTTCGGCGTAATGCAAAGGCATTAAAATTATGAGTCTCGAGGCAAAAAATCTCAATGTTGTCTAGCAGAATGCCTCCCAGAGCATTCATGCCCTGAAAAGGTAGGCCTTTTCCTAATTTTCGGGAAATGTATTGCTCTGGTTGAAGAGTTCGGGTCAAGTAAAAGAACATTTGGTAATAGCTGCACAGGACTGCGGCCTTCAAATGAAGAAAGGGAAGTTGGAGTAATCCTTAACGACAAACGAATTGATCATCTTGATTACTTAAAAACTGAATGCACTTTGCTGGGGAAAATCTCCATGGTTTGAGACCTTTGAAAAACCTCAGCGAAACGAGAAGTTGGAGCGATTTTGCGCCGAAGGCATATTTGTAAATATGTTGAGAAGCAAAATCGTGAAGCGAGCGTTGCAGCAAGGTGTTTCAGGCCGCAGTAGGTGGCTACTGCATAATCTGGGTTAAAATAAACCACAAAGCCGCAAGGTATACAAAGCAAGGACTGCCCCTTAGGCGAAACTCTGCCCCTGAGATCCCGATTTATCAGGGCAATGCGGATAGAGCAAAATTTATCCTCTGGCGGGCTCCCCCATGGATACGTTGCTGAAAAGACCAACCCGGGAGCCTCGGCCTCCGGCCTGGAGGGCTTACGCCCCGGAGGGAACTGAAAAAAAGCCCATTGTCTTTAGATCAATAGGGGTTATGCAAAGGTCCCGGTTTGTCAGAATGGTGCAGTTAACATGAATCCGTTCCACAGGGTTATAAATTGAGTTTCTATAATGAATAAGACACAGGTGAGTTCGGAACTAATCCAGAAAACAATCGATTTCCATGGTCATTTTTGTCCTGGCCTTGCTATTGGCATTCGGATTTCGGAAGTGGCCCTTGAAGAAGTTGGCTGCTCCTCCGATAATGAACTGGTAGCAGTGGTGGAAAACGACAATTGTGCCGTTGATGCAATCCAGTTCCTGCTTTCCTGCACATTTGGGAAAGGCAATCTCATTTATCTGGATTACGGCAAGCTTGCCTTCAGTTTTTATCGCCTGTCAGATGGCAAGGCAATTCGGTTAATTGGAAAACCGGGGATCTTTGGGCATCAAGATAGCGAATTTATGAGCTTGCGAAAGACCATGATAACTCGGAGTCTTACCGGAGAAGAAGAGGAACAGCTTAAAAGCGCTACTGCGGCCCAGGTAAAACAAATTATGAAAGCGGATCTGGATGAATTGTTTGAAATGAAGCCTGTTCATGGGCCTATTCCACATAAATCTCAAATCCTTGAAAGTCTGATATGTGAAGCCTGCGGAGAGCAAACTATGGAAACAAGGACACGGCGCTTTTTTGGCCAGATCTTATGTATTCCCTGCTTTAAGGCGAGGGAAAAGAGTATGTGAAGGATAAGTAAGTATCATGTAGCTTCTATAATGTTCCTTCCTCGTATAATATTTAAAAGGAGCAAGAATGTACCTATAGTAACTGCAGAGTCAGCTACGTTAAATGCGGGCCAGTGGTAGTCTTTTAAGAAAAAGTCTAAAAAATCGATTACGTATCCCAACCGAACCCGGTCTGCAAGATTGCCCAAAGCCCCTCCAAAAATAAGGGAAAGCCCAACAGTCAACCATTTTGTGGCTTTTCGTATCCAAAAAAAGAAAAAAAGGATTACACCTGTGACACCTATTGTTGTTAAGAGCAAAAAATAGCAGTAAAACCCGCTCATTTTTTTGCTAAGAATACCAAAGGCTATTCCCCTGTTTTTCACTAAAACAAAACGAAAAAAGCCAGGGACTATAGAAATGATTTGATGTGCCTCTATGTTATTAACGACTATCCATTTAGAAACCTGATCAAGGAGCAAAACAATCACGGCTATAATAATAAATAAGAAATAATTTTTTTCACCCCCTGAGGCTCTCATTCTAATTTGTAATAACCTGCACGCATCTTTTGCATAAGGTAGGATTTTCCTTATCATGCCCTACCGTAGAATCATGTATCCAGCACCTCTCACATTTACTAAATGGTGACGGCATTACCTCTATTACCAAACCAGGATATTCATTGCTCTTGTATCCTGCCTCAAGTTTTCCTTCACTTTCAAATTCAACAGCAGAGACAATACAGATAGACCTCAATTCCTCTCTATAATCCTGTAATTCTTGTAAAAGATTGTGGGGCAGGGCTAAACGTACCGCTGCATCCAGCGAATGACCAATGATTTTTTCATTTCTCGCGAGCTCCAGTGCCTTGATAACCTCCTTACGAATATTCAAGATTACATTCCAGCGCTCAATCAGTGTAGCATCTTTAAACTCCTCCCTGGCGGGCATAAATAAATCTGCATGTACAGTGATTCCCCTTTCTTTATTAGGAAGATATTCCCATACCTCATCAGCCGTAAAGGGGATAATGGGGGCCAGAAGCCTGACAAGACATTCTAAGATTTCATTCAAGGCTGTCTGTGCAGATCTTCTTTCTTTTGAATTAAAAGCAGTAGTATAAAGCCTGTCTTTTAATATATCTAGATAAAAAGAAGAAAGGGTGAGAACACAGAAGTTATAGATGGACTGGTAGATAGAATGATACTCATATCTTTGGTATGATCGTATTACCTTTTCCGTTAATTCCTGAAGCTGGTGAAGGGCCCATTTATCAAGTTCAAGTAAATCCTGATAGGGGACGACATCTTCTAGAGGATTGAAATCATAAAGATTTCCAAGCAGATACCTGAAGGTATTTCTAAGCCTTCGGTATGCCTCTGTCAACCTGTCTAAAATTTCTTGGGATAGCCGTATATCACCCCTGTAGTCCTCTGAGGCCACCCAGAGCCGTAATATCTCAGCCCCATATTTATTAATGATCTCTTCCGGAGAGATAGAATTACCCCGAGATTTAGACATCTTTCTCCCGCTACCATCAACCACAAAGCCATGTGTCAACACAGATTTAAACGGCGCCTTATCCCTTGTGCCCACTGAACATAAAAGAGAGCTGTGGAACCAGCCTCTATGCTGATCACTTCCCTCCAGATACAAATCGGCAGGGTACCTCAGGGAGTCCCTGCGCTCCAGAACCGTAAAGCTTACGCCGGAATCAAACCATACATCGAGGATATCTGTTTCCTTTCTGAATGTATTCCCCTGGCAGAAAGGGCAAGTTGTTCCTTTTGGTAAAAGCTCATGAGCAGATAACTCAAACCAGATATCCGTGCCATGTTTTTCTACGAGGCTCGCAACATGATCAATAATCTCTTGAGTGATTACCTGCCTCCCGCATGTAAGGCAGTAAAAAATAGTAATGGGTACACCCCACGAACGCTGCCTGGAAATACACCAATCCGGTCGGTTTTCAATAAGACCATAAATCCTTTCTTCCCCCCAGCTTGGGATCCATTCCACATCCCTTATTGCCTTAAGGGATTTTTCCCTTAACCTCTTATTCTCCATGGAGATAAACCATTGCTCTGTGGCCCTGAATATAACTGGATTTTTACATCTCCAGCAGTGGGGATATGAATGGATAATCTTTTCTTCTTTAAGTAATACCCCTAATTGGTTCAACTTTTGAATAACATTTCCATTGGCCTCAAAGACCTCTTGACCAGCAAAAAATTCAACATCCTCTGTGAACCTGCCTTTTTCATCAACTGGAGAATATATATCTAGATTATATTCTAAACCACTTTCATAGTCCTCCTGTCCGTGGCCGGGCGCAGTATGAACACAGCCAGTACCCACATCAAGGGTAACGTAATCGGCAAGAATAAGGACTGACTCTCTGTCATAAATAGGGTGCTTGGCTTTCAGACCTTCTAATTCCCGGGCATTAAAGTGCTCCAGAAGGCTATATTCTTCAATACCCACTTTTTTTACGAAAGACTCTAAAAGTCCTTCAGCCAATATCAAAACACCATATTGCTTCGTATCAACGGCCACATATATCAAATCAGGGTGAAGTGCCACTGCCAGATTAGCTGGTATAGTCCACGGAGTTGTGGTCCATATGGCAACAGAAATATTTTTTCCAGCCAAAGATGGATATTTCTCTTTTAGATCAGAAACAAGGGGGAATCTTACAAAAATGGAAGAAGATGTATCATCCTCATATTCAACCTCTGCTTCTGCTAAGGCCGTGCCACAAGAATTACACCAGTAGACAGGCTTCTTGCTTTTAAAAAGGCTTCCCTTAAGTGCAAACTTACCAAACTCCCTGACAATAGTTGCTTCATATTCATAGTTCATGGTCAAATAAGGATTATCCCACTCACCTAAAACTCCGAGTCTCTTAAATTCATCCCTTTGAATCGTTATGAAGCGGTTAGCAAAAGCTCGACATTTTTTTCTGACCTCTGATTGGGTCATCCCAAGCTTTTTATCTCCAAGTTCATGCTCTACCTGCCATTCTATAGGAAGCCCGTGACAATCCCATCCAGGCACATAGGGCACATCGTACCCATCCATCTGCTTTGATTTAATAATAATATCCTTTAAAATTTTATTAAATGAAGTCCCCATATGAATATTCCCATTTGCATAAGGGGGGCCATCATGCAGGATATATGTTGGTCTTCCTTTTGATACTTTTCTTATTAGCGAATAAAGATCCTGGCGCTCCCATTTTTGTAAAATTTCAGGCTCTTTTTTGACAAGGTTTGCCTTCATGGGAAAGTCAGTGTTTGGAAGATTGAGTGTTTTTTTATAGTCCATAATGTATGTCTCTGTCAGTTAAGGTAATAGTATTTTTTGTTCTGTTGAAAGGAGTAGGTAAATCAATTAGTTAAGCTAACCAGAAGCAAAAATGATAACTTTTATGTTTCGCTTATAATCGCTTAGAAACATAAATGCAAATGGTCACTGACAATCCCGATTTATGGAGACTGACAGCACCAAGTAATTGCTGCATATCAAATATAGCTTATCAAGTCAATCGCAATATTTTATTGACTTGTAGCTCAAAAAGGTTATTCTGTGTTGCCAAACCTTAATCATACACTGAGATCTTTGAAAAGCCCGGCGATTTTCATCATCCTCAAAAAGACGATGGACTTTTTTGAAGTGACTGGTGGCCTCCGGCTCGTAGAGCCTCCCGCTCGGAGAGAAGGGTGCTGAAAAGACCAACCCGGGAGCCTCGGCCTCCGGCCCGGAGGGCCTACGCCCCGGAGGGAACTGAAAAAAAGCCTATCGTCTTCAGAGCATGGCGTCAATGTTACACCCGATCAAATTATTTTTGCGCTAACGCTTGACATACTCAAAACGGCGTTATACCTTGCACTCGCACTAAGCGAAACTTGGAAGCAAAAAGGGAAGCAAT
>JAWOBA010000037.1:0-2747 GCA_046498285.1 Desulfatiglandales bacterium
TTACACATTCCGCCTACCTCAACCTGACTCAAGACTAACAGTTTCAATGGCAATTTCCCGGTTAAGCCGAAAGATTTCACCACTGACTTGCTAGTCCGCCTACGCACCCTTTAAACCCAATAAATCCGGATAACGCTTGCATCCTCCGTATTACCGCGGCTGCTGGCTGTGGGACGGCGCGGGCGTATCAAGTCTCTCTTGCTCAATCAGCGTTTCCTTGCTGGCCTGGGCAACATCTACGTCAATGAAGCCCTCTGGCGGGCGCGTATCCATCCCCTCCGTGCACCATGACACGGTCATACATCCTGCTTGAGCAGGGAGAAAACACGTTGCGGCTACATGAAGATGACAGACACACCATAACCGAATGCATCCAGATCTGGAAGAAACGGTGGCCGTAACGGAGTGATGAAAGTACGTACGGGAACCACCCCTTTTTTATTAAAAATTTTTTCTAACTGTTTGAAATAAATTATTTATGCTATGTCTTTCCAAATCGCTTTTCAATATGAGGATATGTATAAAGCCAAAAATAGATTAATAGAAAAGCCAATGCAACAACGTAAACCACTCTTATGTAGTCCCATTGTTCCAGTAGTGGTGTATTCGCCTTGAGAAACCTTGCAATACAAACCAGATAGTCATTTGAGTTGTGTACTGAACTAATATTTGCATATTGATTTGAAATGGAATGCAATAGCATACCTATGCTTATCCAGAGTATGCCCGCATACTTGGAGGGATATTTCATTTTATCATACCAGACTACGATAAGAATTGAGGCAATCGCAGTGTTTGAGAAATGCCCAAAGATATTCCCAACTGACAGGCTCCCTAAATACTCGAATAAGCCAAATAATATGCCTGTCATAATCGAGAAATAGACAAAAACGTTCTTGAAAAGGGCCATATGGCCAATAGAATGGCCTCTTTTATTGGAAAGATATATGATTTCATAGTAAAATAGGCATGCGACAAACAATTTTAGTGGCTCTTCGGCCAGAGGGGCTATGATAACTTTTTGAAAAGGGCCGGAAGTAAGTGCTTCGAGAATAAAGACGAATGATCCACACAAAAATACAATCGCAGTATTTCTAATTAAAAGTCTGTTTCTATTCATTATTATTTGCTCTACATGATGGGTTGCCACATGTTTTTTTCCATCGATGACTTTAAAGGACTGTCTCGATAAATCTGTTGCGATTTTTATTCGGTGTTTGTTTGAAAACCTTTATACTATATGGCCACGTACATAGCATTCAAGGTAGCCCTCATGGGGTGTCCAGCACTCCATCACCACCCAGATAGGGGGACGGGCCTCCATCCCCCATCTCTTTTTTTTCTTACGATGGGAGGTCACAATGTTTATACAGCCCTCTCTAGTGATTTGACAAAAAAATACAATCACATTTATATATGGTTATCCCCATATCTCTATTTATGAGTTTAGAAATAGAGCTAGATGAGAAAGAGCGGGCATTTTTAGACGACTTCGTGATGGAGGGAACAAAAAAGGCAGGAGTGATAGCGAGAGCAAATATTCTACGATTAGCAGACAAAGACTACTCAACCACAGAGATATCGAAGATCATAGGAGTCCATAGACGGACGGTATGGAAAATCAAAAGAAGATATCTAGACGGAGGGTTAGAATCTGCATTAAAGGATAAACCGAGATCAGGGCAGCCAAGGAAATACACAGAAGAACACGAGGCTGAAATTATTGCTAAAGCATGTACAGATCCACCAAAAGGAAGGAAAAGATGGACGATTAGATTGCTGACGAAAGAGTTGAAAAAGAAGAAGACCTTCCAGACAATCAATAGAGAGAGTGTGCGTCTCGTTTTAAAAAAAGCAGGGCTAAACCTTGGTTGAAGAAAAGGTGGTGTATCCCAGAGATAAACCAAGAGTTCAGAGAACGAATGTACAACATACTCAACCTATATGCAGAACCATATGACCCAAAACAACCCGTGATTGCTATCGATGAGAAGCCAAAACAACTAATCGAGGACAAAAGGAAACCAATACCCATGAAACCCGGCACACCCAGGAGATATGACTATGAATATGTCAGAAGAGGGACGGCAAATATATTCGTAGCTGCTGACTTTAAAGCAGGAATACGAACAGCACGAGTCACGTCTAGAAGAACTAAGAGAGACTTTGCGAAATTTATCAAACATGTGGTCGATAAGCGGTATCCCGATGCTGACAAAGTAAGATTGATAGTTGATAATCTCAACACCCACAACGAAACGGCATTCTACGAAACCTATGATTCTCAAGAGGCAGCACGAATCATCAATCAGATAGAATTCCATTACACTCCAGTTCATGCGAGTTGGCTCAACGTTGCTGAAATTGAAATTGGAGCGATGGATGCAGAATGTACTGGTAGAAGGATAAAAGATAAGGAAACTTTGCGTAGGGAAGTAAGAGCCTGGTCGAAACGTAGAAACAAACAGAAGAAGAAAATTGATTGGAAATTCACTCGAAAAGATGCAGATAGAAAATTATCAAAGTATTATGTGATTTAACTAAATTGTCACTGTACTAGTATTTTTCCTTTCATTTTATCATACCTCTGTTTTTCTCTATGGCTCATACAAGCCAATATTTTTTTATTGCTTGTGATATTTAATATCTGTCTTACAATCATCGAAAAATATAACCTAAACTTTCAGTGTCTATTGCTATGTTTCACTTCCTCAATGGAGCAAATATTTGACAATCCCAACACCACG
>JAWOBA010000038.1:0-17843 GCA_046498285.1 Desulfatiglandales bacterium
GCTTGATTAATGTGGTAAAAATTTCAGAATTATTTGGATATAACAAAATCAAAACACCTGCATTTTGACTTGAAGTATTGACCATTTTCTTTATTCTTCGGGGAGGAGCCATTTTATGTTGAGCCTTTTTTCCAGGCAGGTTTTTTTGTAATTCCCTTTTCAGCATTTGAATATACTTATGAAAATGGTTGCTTTTTGAAATGCAATGATCAGTTTTTTTATTTTCTGTATTTTCTGATGAATTCTTCAACTTCCGGTACACCTCCTTGGTAAATTAAATATCCGTTATATGGTTCTTTTTCTGTTATTTCATCGTTAATTGGTGTGAGCATGAGCTCTTTTACTTTTTCTCTGTCGTTTGTTTGTCCTAAAGCCCATCCTAATTTTATATAGGCCACTTCAGGCAACATATTTTCTGCAGGAATAATTCCTATATCCAATAAATCTCTTCCGGTATCATAAACAAACATGTGTACATACCCCCAAAGAGTTTGAACTGTCATGTAAACATGAACCCCTTTGTCGATAGCTCTTTCTAATGCCGGGTATAATGGTTTGTTTACGTGCCCTAGTCCTGTCCCTGCAATTACTATCCCTTTGTATCCATTGTCAACTAGTGAATCGATAATGTCGGGCTGCATATTTGGGTAATAGTAAACGATGGAAACTTTTTCTTCAAAAAACGGTAAAATATTAACTTTCTTATCATTTCTTCTTTGATTGTAGTTTTCTTTGATAGGTTTAAACTCCCCTCTTTTTACAGTAGCGAGAGGAATATCTCCTATTGTACGAAAAGTAGAGCGATATGAAGAGTGCATTTTCCTTACACGGGTTCCTTTGTGTAAAAAACCGTATTCATCTGATGTTGGGCCAAACATGCAAACCATAACTTCTGCAATGTCTGAGTGACCGGCGGTATATGCTGAATGAATAAGATTTAGTGCAGCATCGGATGATGGTCTGTCTGAAGAGCGCTGAGAACCAACAAGAACAATAGGAACAGGCTCAATCCTGATGTCCTGGATATCTTCAGTGGAGAAGACCTGCCTGAACTCTTGACCCTCAGTCCCGCTCAATATATTTACTGCAATTTCTTCAAAAGTGCTTCCTTCTTCCTCGAATTCGGGGATCCTTTTAAATTCAGAAAAATCTTTAATCTCTAACGGAAGCCCATTAAACAAAAGTTTAAACTCTCTTTTTTTACCTCTATTACGGGTTGCCAGAACTAAAATTCTTTTTGACATATAGCTTTCCCTCTACCTGGATACGTATGATGTTTAGAATTTACACCTTGAAAATTGCTGATTCTTACTACTTTTCCATTGGATTTATTGCATTTTTACATGTTCAAATTTCCATTTTCTATCCAAACAAAATATCTTACTTGATTGTTTATTAAAATCCTTTTATACATAACAGTTTAAAAATTATTAGCATTCCTTTATCTTTTTTAAAAGGTTATTGATGAGTGAAGAAAAAATATTTGTTATTGGGGACATTCACGGGTGTTTGGACATGCTCAAAAGGCTCATTGATAAAATAGAGTGGAATCCCGCGAATGATAGACTTATTTTTATTGGAGACTATATCGACAGAGGAGAAAATTCTAAAGGTGTTATTGATTTTATTTTAAGATTAAAAAAAGATTCCACCTTAATTCAATGTCTTCTCGGAAACCATGAGCAGATGTTTCTTGATTATTTGTCAGGGGTTGATTCCCAAACTTTTTTACTAAATGGAGGTCTTTCTACCCTTAGAAGCTATGAGGCAATAAAGAAAAGTAAAGATGACCCTCTTATTCCATCTTCTCATCTTGATTTTTTTTCTTCACTTTTAACCATGATAGAGCTCGAACACTACTATATTGTCCATGCTGGTTTTCAGCCAAATATAGGAATTGAGGATCAAAACTTAAATGATATGCTTTGGATTAGAGAAGAATTTATCCACTCTGATTACGATTTCGGCAAAGTGGTTATATTTGGACATACCCCATTTAACAGCCCTCTGGTCATGAAAAACAAGATAGGAATAGATACCGGAGCGGTTTTTGGAAATTATTTAACCTGCCTAGAACTTCCAGAAGTAAAATTTCATTCAGTCAGACACGGATAATATACAATTTTCTCATTTAGAAATGTAAAGTCCTGTTTTTTCTCTTAGGATGTAAACTAAACAATAGATCAGGTTTTTATTAGCATTTTCAGGAAGGAAAACATTATAGCCTGGTTAAGTGACATTTTCTCTTTCAGCCTCAACTTGAAAATCTCGATTTAAAGAAACTAAGAATGAGTTATAGAGAGCTAATGGAATGATATAAAAGAAAGGACACCGGTCTTTGTGAGCTTTAGGGCAGTAATATTCTGCATACGATGTAATCATGACTATCTCATATTGAACACCCACCCATGCCAGCAGTCTGGTTTCGAGATCATCATCACCGTGATCTGAATTGTAATAGGCAGATAACGTTTTGTGAGTACCCGAAGTTGGCGACCATTGGGAACCAACCGGGTACTTGCTGTTATATGAATTTCCGAGCCCAACTTATGTAATCCAATCTCTAATTGCTTTTTTAAAAACAAATGAACCCTATAACACACCCAATGGCTGACCTTTTTCCCACCAACAAAGGAGAGAGGAAATCCATCTTTTTGAATGCTAATGGATCTATCTTCCCAGAAGATCCTGTAATCATCGGTATCAAGACTTTCACCTTTCAAAATTAGATTGCCTGCCACATATTCATGAAAGACCGCCTCAATTCCTAGTTCCACTGTGCCGATATCAAGATCAGAGGTGCAATCGTTATTGTCATTAATATTTCCTCCTTATAGTTACGGTTGGTTAATTATTTCCCTTTTTGAGTTTAATTATTACTCCAGTTATGTGCATAAATGTTTTGTTTCATTGGGTTCTTAATCTGTTTTTAACCAAGACCCAATAATATTCCTCCTTGATACACGATAAAAGAAGCCACCCAGGCTAACACAGTTGTATAAAGAACCATAAACCCAGTCCATTTCCAGGACCCTGCTTCCTTATGAAACACAACTGTTGCTACAAAGCAGGGAATATAGAGCAGGCAAAAGATCATGAATGAGATAGCCTTAAGCGGTGTCCAGAAGGAATCATTTTGAATTGCGTCTCTTAAGGACTGCGCTCCTTCTGGGTCTGTTTCACCCATGCTATAGAGGGTTCCATAGGTCGTCACTACTACTTCTTTGGCTGCAAATCCAGCGAGAAGTGCAATGCTGCTTCTCCAGTCAAATCCAAGGGGCCTAAAGAATGGAGCTATCGCATGGCCTACTCTCCCTGCATAACTCTTTTCCATCTGTTCAGCTGCCATTGTATTTTCTATTGCAGCCAGCAGTTTGTATTTCGCGACGGTGAGAGCCCTATATTGCGCGTAGAGGCGTGCTTGCTGAGAATAGATTTTTTGCAATCTTTCAAAGGATCTATTTTTCTCTTTTTCAAGGGCGGAATATGTCTGGCTTCCTTCTTCAAGTCCTCCTTCCTTAATGGCATCTGAAAACTGAGAATCTATCTCGGCGAATTTTGCAAATATCTCGTTTTTCTGGATCTTATTCGCTGTTGTGCCAAATCCTGTAGCGATGAGTGCTACTTGCTCATCATGGTTCTCTTCGATTTTGGCTGTCATTGCTTCATAGTCTTTGGAATATTGAGGCTCTTGAGGAAAGGTAAAGCCAATCCAAATAATAACCGCCACGACCACGATGATGGTTCCTGCTTTCTTGAGATAGATCCAGCCTCTTTCCCACATGTGGATGAGTATGCCTTTAAAAGTAGGCAAATGATAGGGAGGCAACTCCATGACAAAGGGAGCGACATCCCCGGGAAGCAGAAAAACCCTGAAAAACTTGGCCATGAGGACGGCGAAAGCAACTCCAATTAAATAGAACAGAAAGAATACAGTTGCCCCTGATTTGAAGAAGAAGGCACCTATAAAAAGAGCATAAATAGGAATCTTTGCACTGCAGATAATGAATCCGTTTACCAGCATGGTGATGAGCCTGTCTTTCCGATTTTCAAGTGTTCTTGAGGCCATTAGCGCGGGAACTGTACATCCCATACCAATTAAAAGTGGGAGAAATGATTTTCCATGCAGGCCAAAGGCATGCATAATTTTGTCCATTACAAAGGCTCCTCGGGCCATATATCCGCTATCTTCAAGGATTGCGATACCAAGAAACAAAAACAGCACCAAAGGAAAGAATCCTAGGACCCCTCCTACACCACCAATGATTCCATCAACAATAAAGGATTGGAATATACCCTCTGGAATTGCTGTTGCTGCTGTGTTACCTAAGCATTCAAAGAACATTTCAAACCATCCCACCATGAACCCTGAGCCTGAAAAGGTAAATTTTAAAAGCGCATACATGATAAGCAAAAATATTGGTAATCCTAAAACCCTGTTAGTGATCACGGTATCAATCTTGTCTGAAATAGATATCCTTTCCACTGAAGGCTTTCGTACTGTTGCTGCTGTGAGCCCGGTAATGAACCCATATCTTTGATCGGCGATGAGCGTCTCGGCATCCTCTCCAATGTGATATTGAATATAGTCCCTGCTTTTGTGGACTGTTGGTTGTATTTGATTCCATATAGAGGAATTTTCAGCCACCTTCATAACCTCGCTGTCACCTTCCAATAGTTTAAGTGCTAACCAATCGGGGCTATATTGGTTTACCAAGTTTGAATCCCTTGAAATAATGCGTTGTATCTTTTCAACCTCTGGATTTATTTCTTTTCCATATGCTATTGGATGCTCCTCAAACTTGATATTATTTTCTGCTGTATTTACCACTGCTCCTAAGAGTTCTTTCATTCCTCTGCTCTTATGGCCAACTGTAGGAATCACCGCTGCTCCCAAGAGCTGAGACATATTTTTTGCGTCAATACGTATTCCATTCTTTTCAGCCATATCGGTCATATTAAGTGCAATTACCATTTTAGTGCCTAATTCTTTTAACTGTGTGGTGAGGTAGAGATTTCTCTCAAGATTCGATGCATCAACAATATCAACCACCATATCAGGTTTTTCTTTAATAACGAAATCCCTCGCAACCAGTTCCTCAGCGGAGTAGGCAGTCAAACTATAAGTTCCCGGGAGATCAATCACCTTGATCTCATATCCATCGTATTTACAGGTCCCCTCTTTCTTTTCAACCGTGACACCTGGCCAGTTCCCTACATGCTGTCTGGCACCAGTTAGGTTGTTAAAGATTGATGTCTTTCCAGAATTGGGGTTGCCTGCAAGGCCAATGATCAGCTTTTTAGCCATTTTAGCCTCCTTTATCCTTATTCAACTAGAATAGTTTCAGCTTCGTATTTACGAAGTGAGAGATGATATCCCATAATTTTTATCTGTATAGGATCCCCGAGAGGAGCTTTTTTCTCTACTACGAACTCGGTTCCATTTACCACTCCCATATCCATGAGTCTTCTGTGGATGGCATCCTTACCCGTAACTTTTACAATTTTCCCTTTCCCTCCGGGTGTTAAATCGTTTAGTTGTGCCATTTTAGCCTCCTTATTTATGTAAGTTTTCTTTAAAAATAGCACCCCAGAAAAGAAGTGCCAAAAATACATCTTCAATAAGAAATATAAAGACGCAACTCAGTTCTTTCTCAAAACCCAAGTTACGTCTTCACTTCCCCTTCTTAAAAGGGGCCGCAAGCCATACATACCTTTATTAAAACTCTATCAATACTTTAATAAGCTTTTTTCTCAAAGCCTCTAATCTTTTCGATTTAAAGGCTTTTCTAGTCTCTTCTAGGATGTCGATTGTTTCTTTTATGGTTTCTTTCAATACTTGTTCCCGGTAAGAGGCAGGAAAAGTAGTGAGATCTAATCTCTCTGTGAGGCCTTTGCATAACCCCTATTGATCTAAAGACGATGGGCTTTTTTTCAGTTCCCTCCGGGGCGTAGGCCCTCCCTTCCGGGACGGAGTCCCCTCCAGGACGGAGTCGAGCCGGAAGCCATCAGTCACTTCAAAAAAGTCCATCGTCTTTTTGAGGATGGTGAAAATTGCCAGGTTTTCAAAGGTCTCTCCTTACCTATTGTTTTATCAAGAAAAGTGTTCATAAGATCGCTATGCATATCTATTTTTTGGTGGAGTTCTTTCGTGCTTTTATCAATAATGCCTATGAGATCTCTTTTTGTACTAACTGACACTAATAGGATTCTCTAATAATGTTAGATAATTCTAATAATGAGAATAAAAAAATTTACTTTACCATAATCTTTTGTGCCATACCAAAACCAAGGGCCAGCCTGGTGTCATTTACTGCAATCATAATGGGCCCGCCGCTATTACCCATAAGAGTCAATTTTACTCCTGGGATAAGGCCCATACTGTAAAGCTTTGATCTGAGCCCTCTTCCTCCTTGTATGTCTACCAGAGTAACTTGTTGGCCTGGATTAATAGTGGTAAGTGGAATCATTTTTCTCCCTCACTCTTTTCTTTTTCCATCTCTTTTATCTTGGAATCATATTCCTGCGCAAACTGTTTCATCCTTTCAAGACATTTATCCTTTGGTTGTCCGTGCACTCTATATTCATCAAAATAATCAAGCCAGCTTGTCCCGCTTCTGGGGCAATTCTCGATAAATTCCACAAAATCCACAAATGCATCAAGGGTGGTAGGGCTTACAGCATGTTCCATCTTGCAGGCATCCTCATCTGCCTGATTATAGTCTATCTTTAATATAGTATTTAAAAAGCTCCTAAAGATTTGATGCCTGCGATCTATGTCTTGTCCAACATTACTTCCTTTTTCTGTGAGTTCAAGGTATTCATATTTTTCATAGTCAATAAGCCCTCTCTCACTAAGAGATTTGAGCATATTAGTGACAGTCGGCATTTTAACATTAAGCTTACTTGCAATATCTCTTACACGAACAGCCCCTTTTTCTTTGGCGAGATTATAGATTGCCTCCAAATAATCTTCCATAGTTGGGGTTATGGAATTTTTAGATATCGTATTCATGGCAATACAAAAATTATGAATTGATTAGTGCCCCCTAAACATGTTTTATATATCTAATTTATATATAAAAAATTAATTGTCAAGTTTTTTATTGCATTTTTGAATTTTTTATCCCAAGATCTAACATCTTGAACTTGCTGTAGAAAATAGACATTTACCAAAATTATTAAAGATAATTTCGAAATGATATCTTCAATGTGGGTAACCATTTCATATAATCCTATTCTTGACTTTACATGTTTTAAAGGATATTTTATGGCTGAACTTTATTCAATTAGATTAATCACTAAAGAAGAGTATCCACAAGGAGGAAAATATTGATCGAACTTGTTGTTAAAGGTGGCCCATTTATGTATCCCATATTATTTTGTTCTGTTCTTGCCCTTGCCATCTTTATGGAGAGATTATTAGTATTGAGAAGAAAACTAATTATACCAAAGCATTTTATTGATCAGGTAGAAAATCTCGTGCAGCGTAATAAGATTGAAGATGCAATATATATTTGCCAAAAAAATAGTTCTTCAATCGCTCGGACCTTTCTTGCTGGTCTCAAGAATGCAGGAAGAGGAATGTGGCTGGTTAAAGAGGCTATTGAAGAGAAAGGTAGAAGAGAAGGAGTTATATTAGAAAGAAACATAGGTGTCTTATTAACCATTGCCAATCTCTCTCCATTGCTCGGGTTACTCGGTACTGTTTCAGGTATGATAAAAACCTTTAATGCTATCTCTGCCCATGGTGTTAGTGGACCTGCACCTCTTGCAGGAGGGATAGCCGAGGCTTTAATCACAACAGCTACAGGGTTGATAGTAGCTATACCCACACTGGTTGCCTATCGTTTTATTTTAGATAAAGCCCAGATGCTTATTTTTGAAATGGAGGAAAGCTCTATCAGGCTTGTGGATACTATGGAGGGTACCAATACTAATGCGGTTTAGACAGCAAAGAAAAGAAGATATTAGTCTTGGTGTGAGTATTGCTCCTTTAATTGATATTATATTTTTGCTTCTTATTTTTTTTATGTTGACTTCACATTTTGACATTAAATCAGATATTGATGTTCAATTGCCTGATAGTTCTGAAAGAAGATCCTTTCAGCCAGGAAATACCTTGACTGTAACTATAGATGAAAAAGGAAATTGTTATCTGGAAAAGAAAAAACTAACATTAAAGAACCTTTATCTTAAACTTCAAGAACACGCTAATAAAAAAAAAGTTAGTCTTGTCTTGAATGCCGATAGAGATGCCAAACATAGGTATGTTGTCAGAATAATGGATTTAGCCAGGAAGGCTGGAATAAACTCTATTGCAATAGCTGTTAAATGGAAAGAAGAGAGGGTTTTGTAAATTTGGCCTTTTGTAAAAAAAATCTTATTATTTATATTTTTGTTTTTTCTTTTCTCGCTATCGTTTTGTTATTCTGGCTCACTTTCGGGAGGCATGGGTTAATAAACCTCTATCAAATGCAGAAAGAAAAAGAGAGGTGTTTAGCTATTTTAAACACTATGAGGGAGGAAAATAGATTGCTTGCCCTCGAAATCAGTCGGCTTAAGCAAGACGATCAATATTTCGAGTCAGTAGCTCGAAAGCAATTGGGACTGGTAAAAGACAATGAAATTGTATACCGTTTTAGAAAAGGATTTAAAGGTGCTAAAAAAGGAGAAAATGAAGAAAAATTGAGGTAAATAGAAAAAAGGGGTTAAAAATGAATACATCAAATGGAGTATACGATGAAATAGTAGATAAAATAGGCACATCCCAGGCACAGCTTATCCTCCTTGAAAACTTAAAAAAGGGAGGAGAACCAGAGAAAATGATAAAGGCTTGCCTTAAGGCATTAGAATTTTTCCCCGATGATACTAGCATAAGAAAGATTTTAGCAGAAACCTATTTTGAACAGGGATCCTTTCAACTTGCAGAGATAGAATTAGAAAAGTTATCCAAACAAATAGATGACATAGCTTCAATTTATAAACTAAAAGCTGAACTTTATAGAAAAGATGATAGAGTTGAAGATGCAACACATTCTTTAAAGATCTATTTGGCACACCATAGTAATGATCAGGATGCTGCCCAACTTTTATCTGAATTATCTATTTTTTTTGAAAAAGATGCCTCAATTCTTCCAACCTCAACATTGGCAGAGATTTATTATAAACAGGGAGAGGTGGAAGAGGCTATAAAAATATATAAGCAAGTAGTTAAAGATTCTCCAGATAATGAAAAATATAAAAACAGGCTTGATGAACTAATGGCAATAATGGAAACTGAAGAGCCTGAAAAATCTCATGAGCAGATACTAAAAGAAAAAAAATTACGACTCATAGGAATTTTAGAACGATGGTTAACAAATATCAAGCAAAGAAGAGTTGTGAATTTTTCACACCAGGGTTAAACCTATTTTATTAATGATACTGTAATTTGTGTTTAACTAGATGATGTTCTCGTAAATAATCAAAATTGGGATGGCAAAGTAAAAAACTTCAAATGTAAGCCTTGCATTGAGGAATGAGGCGTATTTAGCGGTATGCTGAAATGATTCTCCCTGTTAAATCGGCTCCCCTGTCTCGAAAGCGAGAATTTAACAGGGAGAGAATGAAGCATAACGCAGTAGCTGGTCATTTATGAAAATGTCACTAGTGAAATTATTGATTTGTTTTATTTTTACTATTCAATGAATCAAAGAATGAACTTAGTAAGTAAAAAAAGGAGCACAAAAATAAATGTACTCAACAGCAGATTTCAAAACTGGACTAAAGATAGAATTGGATAAAAAACCATTTGTTATCACAGAATTTTTGCATGTAAAACCAGGCAAGGGCGGGGCATTTGTAAGAACCAAACTAAGAAACATGATCACCGGACAGGTTTTAGACAAGACATTCAGAGCTGGAGAAAAAATTGATTCACCAAACATACAAGAAAAGGAAATTCAATATCTTTACCAGGATAAAGATGAGTTCTGTTTTATGGATAATGAAACCTTTGAACACATTTTTTTATCAAGTGAACAGTTAAAAGAAAACAAATTTTTTCTCAAAGAAAACACCAATGTTAAAATACTCATGTATAATAATAAAATAATGGATGTTGAGCTCCCAACTTTTATTGATTTAAAAATTTCTCAAACTGAGCCAGGAATTAAGGGAAATACAGTAACTGGAGCTACTAAACCTGCAACCCTTCAGTCAGGAGGGATTATCCAAGTACCACTTTTTGTCAATACCGGAGACACAGTTAGAATCGACACACGATCAAAAGAATATATTGAAAGAGTAAAACAGGGAATCAATTGAAAAAAAGCTTTGCTTACAATTTTATGCCTACAGGGGTGGGTAGCGTACCTTTTTTAGATGTAGACACAACCTGCCACGATATCCTCACACTATTTCCGGATATACCTTTCTGGCCTCAGTTTGTTAAACGGAGTCCTTTTGAAGATATGTCCATACAGGCAAGTCAGGGGCTGCCATTAATTAAAATGAATCCTGATAAAAATTCCCTGTATATCAATTTTTCAGATTCAATGGATAATGAATTCACCTCTTTTTATGAACATTTTCTGGTCGAAGATATAGATTATTTTGCCGTTAGTCCTGAATATGCAGCTGGTTTATATAAGCTGTTAGAATTTATTGATAAAACTCCCCAGAGGTATGGGCCCTTTATCAAGGGTCAGATAGTAGGCCCCATAACTTTTGCAGGAAGCTTGATAGATGTAAAAGGAAAATCAGCTCTTTACAATAATGAAATTATGGACACGATAGTAAAGGGCTTAGCCATCAAGGCCCTATGGATTGCTAATAAGATGTCTTTATCAGATAAAAAGGTAATAATCTTTATAGATGAGCCATATCTTTCTGGTTTTGGTTCAGCCTTTACGCCTATCCAGAGAGAAGAGGTTATTAGACTTTTAAGAGAAGTTATAAATTACCTAAAATCGCGAACTAATGTATTAATCGGAATCCACTGCTGCGGAAATACAGATTGGTCAATGATAATTGAAACAGGTATTGATATAGTAAACTTTGATGCATTTGATTATATGGATTATTTTTTGCTTTACAGAAGGGAAATTCTCAAATTTGTTGAAAATAATGGTACAATTGCATGGGGAATAGTGCCTACGATATCTTTTACTGGTAGGGAAACCATTGGTAGTTTGAAAATACAGCTCGAAAAAGGCCTCAATCAATTTTATGAGTGGGGTATTGATAAGAAAATTGTGGCTGAAAGGTCAATTCTTACACCAGCCTGCGGTGTGGGAACTGTAGATCCAGATAAGGCAAAAAGGATATTGGAATTGCTATCAGGTCTCTCAAGGACAATGTCTGAGTCAAAAAATAACTGAAACCAAGAAACACATACCCTTAACTAGTTTTAAAGTGCTGGCAAGGAATTCTCCTTAGCTGTTTCTATCTCCAAATCTACATTTTTTTCGTTGATGAAGTCTTGACAACGAATCATCAATTTAACCATATCACTGTCTTTTCTCTCTGGTGCATGGTGAAAAAGGACAAGCTTTTTTACATTAGCCTCAAGGGCAAGCTCAATGGCTGATTGATAATCTGAATGACCCCAACCCCTATGCTGTTTGCTGTATTTGATTGGGTGTGAAGTGGCTATCATGGATGAGAACATCAGCTCCTCTGCAAAAGGTAATCTACTCGCTGAATGATTTTTCAGCAAGATTAAGCTCATTGTCAGTTCAAAAGATAAGGGTTTTTGTCTTCCTGAAACCGAAACCCTAAGCCGCCTTGGGGGTGAATCAAGGGAATAGTATCTATTTCAGTGCCGTCGGTTTCAAGGAATCCATGCCTTAATTTATAAATAAATTGTATATTCGCACTAAGTTCCTCAAACTTGATAGGCCAAAAACCATCCCCCATTTTATTGTCAAAACTGAATCTAAGGCCTTTCATGGATAAATTATAACCATCAACCGGAATCCTGGTTGATGCCTGATATATTGGTAAAAAAAAGAAAACCGGAAACATGATCCCAGTGGATATGGATAATCAGTAAATATATATCTAGACTTTGTTTGTGGGATTGCAGTTCATTGCCGAGAGCTCGTATTTCTGTACCAGAATCTATTATTATCTTTTTCCCACTCATAAGATTCATCTCCAGGCACGTTGTATTTCCTTCATAGATAATGGTATCTTTTCCTGGAACTGGTATCGATCCTCTGGTACCCCAAAATTTGACTTTCATTTATTTGTCCCGGGAAAACAAAAATTACCATGTAAAAATTTCATTTGAGATTGAGATCTTTTTATTGTAAGTCGTTTAAAACGAAAAAAAATATATTTTTCCATTAAGAAATCACTTTAATTCTGTCAATGCGAAAAATGGAGCACAAAATAAGCCTCATTAAAAATGCAATCGATGGGCTTTCCGATAACAGATTTGATTGTCATCTTTGCCCGAGAATGTGCCATGTTAATAGGGATCAGGGAGAGATTGGTTTCTGTGGAATTGATAATCATATTTTTGTGCCCAGCTATTGTCTCCATTTCGGAGAAGAGCCATTCCTTAGCGGCTATTATGATTACCAAAAAAATCTAAAAACAGGCTCTTCGCTTTCTGGATCAGGGGCGGTATTTTTTGCGGGTTGTAATCTGAAATGCATTTACTGTCAAAATTACCAAATTAGCTGGCAGATTGCTGGAACTTCCGTTTCACCTGAGATGTTAGCTTCTATTTTTTTACTTTTACAGGACAAAAAGGCTTTAAATATAAATTTAGTTACCCCTACACATGTTATTTTGCCTATTCTTGAGGCATTAGAGAGAGCTTTTAGCCTCGGACTTACTATCCCTATTGTTTACAATACGAGTGCATATGATTCATATGAAACGCTTTTACATCTTGATGGAATTATTGATATTTATTTGCCTGATTTTAAATATTTCAGGAACGATTCAGCACGTAGATTTTCTAATGCCCCGGATTATCCAGATAAGGCTATCAGGGCAATAAAAGAGATGTACAGACAGGTAGGAAACCTACAAATTGACAATGAGGGAAATGCAAAGAGAGGACTAATCATAAGACACTTGATTTTACCCGGTTATATGGAAGAGTCATGCAAAATATTGGAATGGATTGCAACTAACCTTTCTACCAAAGTTTATATAAGTCTGATGAGTCAATTTTATCCATGCAATAATGTTCCAGACAAAATAAATAGAGAAATATCAAAAGATGAATATGAGGGTGTTCTAGCCAAGGCAGAGGCATTAGGCTTTGAAAATGCTTTTATACAAGAATACCCATTTGCTTTCAAACAACATTTAGTGCCTGATTTTAGCAAAGACAATCCATTTGTTTGGAAGGAGGAGTCATTGATACCATAACCTTCCTGATGGGGTATGGAGGGGCGATGTTAAACTAGTTTGGCACTTTGACTGAAGAATTCTTATACTCGCTATAGAAAAAAATCAGAAGATATGTCAAAAGTAAGCAGAATTACTACAAGAGAGTAGACAAGATGTGGTATAAAAATAATCTTGTTGTAATATAATAACCGCGACTATTCAGGTTTATACGGTTTAAGGTTTACGGTTTGAAGGGATTAGGGTGACATAGAATTCACCCTGCCACTTTTTCTGAGCGAGAGCGATGGTGGGCAGGCCTGGACTATGAACCTCCGACTGCTGAACCTGAGTAACTAAGAATAAACAATATTACTTGTTAAGAAAGGACCAAGAAAAATGACCACTAATATAGGGCATGAATTAAAAGAGGTCGATAGCGTTGAAGTAACTACCCTTATGGATAACTATGTTGATGTTCTTTTGAGAAATTCTCCTGGGGTTACACGACCGCCGCTTGCAATAGGTGGAACTATACCCACTGATGCTCTCTTGGCAGAGCATGGTCTCTCTCTCATGATTACCGTAAAAAGGGATGAGGAGTCTCATTGCATTCTTTTTGATTGTGGATATACAAAAATAGGTGTTCCGCATAATATGCAGATATTAGAAGTGGATTCCAAAAAAATAGAGACTATTGTCCTCAGCCATGGTCACATGGATCATACTGGTGCGCTTTACCCCATTGCAAAAAGTCTAGGTAAATCTATTCCTTTGGTACTTCATCCTGATGCCTTTATTTCTCCCCGTTTTTTTGGTCTCGATGATGGAAGAAGACTCTTGTTCCCTCAAACCCTCATAAGAGAAGACATAGAAAAAAATACTGACCTTCAATTAGTTGTAGAAAAATCCTCATCTTTAGTCACAGATAGTATGATATTGGTGACGGGAGAGATTGAAAGGGTAACAGAGTTCGAAAAGGGATTGCCGAATGCCTCTATGGAAAGAAATGGAAAGGTTGAGCCAGATATAATACGTGATGACCAGGCCCTTGTAATAAAGGTTAAAGAGAAGGGTTTAGTGATAATATCTGGATGTGGTCATGCTGGTATTATCAATACTGTTCTTTATGCCAAAAAGTTAGCAGGTATTGATAGAATTCACGCTGTTATGGGTGGTTTTCATTTGTCAGGACCTATTTTTGAGCCAATAATAGAAAAGACAATTATTGAGTTTAAGAAAATTAAACCTGAAATTCTCGTCCCGATGCATTGTACAGGGTGGAAGGCCATTAATAAATTTTCAGAAGAGTTCTCCTCATCTTTTGTACTTAACAGTGTAGGAACGAGGTTCAACTTTGCATAGAAATAGTCTGCTGTGAGAATTTTAATCTATTTGATTCCAATTTTATATGCAATTTGTCCTTATGATCTTTTGCCTGATTTTTTTGTAGGTCTTGGATGGATTGATGATTTGATAATTTTGGGAGGCCTTTATTGGTATCACTTTTATTATCGGCCGGCAAAGGCTAAGTCAAGATACGAGCGTGCCTATCGCCAGGAAGGGCAGGGGAGGCAAAGTGAGACTTACCATGAAAACCAAAAGGATGCCAAAAGAGATGAAACTTTTTCAAGCCACGATCCCTATGATATCTTAGGAGTTAATAGATATGCCTCAGAGGAAGAAATTAAAAATGCTTACAGAAAATTGGCTAACAAATATCATCCTGATAAGGTTGATCATTTGGGAGAGGAGTTCAAGGAATTAGCAGAAAAAAAATTTAAGGATATACAAGCTGCATATCAGAAATTAACGGCAAAAAAGTAGAACAAGGAAATTCAACATAGTGATCAAGCTAGAGAACGATATTTCGAGAAAAATCTGCCTCTTCGCCGCGTATTCCGACTTATGGAGAGACTGAAAAAATAAAAAGGAATGAAAAGCAAAATTCATACTCAGCTGCTCTAAGTCCCGCGTGGATGCCTTTGTTATTCAATTTAAAAAAAGGACTTATTGAAAAAGGAGAACGATCATGAAATCCTATGATATCGCAGTTATTCCAGGGGATGGTGTTGGTAAAGAGCTGGCTAGAGAAGGAATCAAAATTTTGAAAGCCGTATCTGAAAAATACTTATTTAAGGTACGAATAGAGGATTTTGATTGGGGATGCGATTACTATCTAAAACATGGCAAGATGATGCCCGATAACATGCTCGACGTTTTAAAAGATTTTGATGCTATCTTATTGGGCTGTATTGGGGATGCCAATAAGGTACCTGATCACATTTCTCTAATGCTTCTACTCACAATTCGAAAGGGATTTGACCAATATGTTAACCTGCGGCCTATAAAACTCTATCCTGGTGTTGATACTCCTATTAGAACCGCGACCCCTAAAAATATTGACATGGTAGTTGTGAGAGAAAACACCGAGGGAGAGTATTCCGGGATGGGCGGTTTTTTCAAGCTCGGATCACCTGATGCCTTTGCCTTACAGACTGGTATTTTCACTCAGAAAGGGTGTGAAAGGATTATAAGATACGCTTTTGAGCTTGCTTGCGAGAGAAGTAAATTTGGAGACAAGGCCCCAGTGGGGATGGTGACTGATTGCACAAAATCCAATGCTCTCAACTACTCTATGGTATTTTGGGATTCTATATATGACAGGGTAGCAAAAAACTATCCTGATATACAAACCGATAAGACCTTAGTGGACGCCATGACCATGTGGTTGATAAAAAAGCCTGAGTATTTCGATGTTATTGTGGCCTCTAATCTTTTTGGGGATATTATTACCGATTTAGGAGCCATGCTTCAAGGAGGAATGGGATTTGCTGCTGGTGGCAATCTTAATCCAGAAAAAAACTATCCATCTATGTTTGAACCGATTCATGGATCAGCTCCCAAATATGAGGGAAAGGCTGTTGTAAATCCCATTGCGACTATTGAGTCAATTCGGATGATGTTAGAGCATCTGGGAGAAAAACAAGCCGCTAAAGATATACAGGAAGCCATCCAAAAAATCCTTGCCTCGGGAGAGGTGAGAACTGCTGACATGGGGGGTATGAATAAGACTTACGAAGTTGGGGATGCAATCAGAAAAGCTGTTTTCCGGTTGAGTGCCTGATGATTTTTCGAGAAAATTATCCCATTCAGGCTTTGCCTTATCAATTACTTGATGACGCATGCAAAATGATTATATACTTTTTAAAACCGAACTCCCCATTAAATAAAGATTTCACAAGTAAGCAGCTTTACAAATGTATCGTTGTGCCAGAGGCATTTAGGACGAATGCTTTGGGAAATACTTTTTCAAATTCCTGTGCCGCCTTCAAACCTGTACAGTGACAGGGAACAATCACCTCAGGATTGATTTTTTCCATTTCTTCAATTGTCCGCGGGATTATTTTTTCAAAAAAAGGTCCGCTAAGATGAAAGCCTCCCATGACGCAATATATTTTATCGACACCAGTTATCCTTTGAGCATGCCGGATAGTATTGATAATCCCGGAGTGACCGCAGCCGCTAATTACGACAAGGCCCTTGTTTTTTACGTCTAGAACAATGCCTTTGTCATCCATGATATAATCCTTATAAATTTCCCCGTTTTTCTCATAATAGGCTGAAGGCATGCCTTTTTCAAAATCATTAGCCCGGGGAATTTCACCTAAGACGAGTAGATAGCCGGAGGCAAGCAAAACAGGAGACCGTCCTTCAATTACCTTGTTTCCTGTTTCCTCAATGATACCTTTCTTAAGGCCGGGAATGGGGATTTTCTTTCCATCGGGCAACTTGCGAAAACGAGTACTTATAAATGCATCTGGATGAACAACAATAGGGCGAGGTTTTTTTGACAATCCGCCTAACACCTCAGCAATAGACCCTACGTGATCATGGTGTCCATGGGAAACCACAAAGGCTTCTATTGTATCTATATCTATATCAAGGACATGTAGGTTGTGCGGGACTCCTATATTTGAGATTCCAAAATCCATAAGGATTTTATGGGTATCATCACCTATCGCCTTTACGAGAACGCTGAAGCCATGTTCTGCCAGAAGAGGGGGTCTTCGAAGGTTTCCTTTGACCAGAGGGGCCCTTTCTACCCTGTCGCTTGAGGGTAAAAGTACATCAATATAGTTATCAATGATTGTAGTAACTGTTGCATTGGTTACTTTTTTGAGGTTTATAATTTTTTGAGATTTATCAGTCATTTTGTTCTCTCCATGATGGTTTTAAATTAACATTTATAGGACCCTAATATTTATTACTATGTCGATAAAGAGTTAATGTCAAATATTGTGTATGGACCACAATCCTAGATTGATATTTACCAACCACGGTATTTTATTATGTAACTCCAAAAAGCAATGTAATGATCACAAATATATATTGCTTTTGACTAATGGTGCCCCATCTGCTTTTTCATGACTATTAGATACCCTTGGCATGTACTTTGGGCATAACAATCTATATGTGAATCCCCTTAAGAACCCCTCTCCCGTGATTAA
>JAWOBA010000056.1:0-18187 GCA_046498285.1 Desulfatiglandales bacterium
GATACATTACGAAAAGGCAGCACCCTTCCACCAGTCACTTCAAAAAAGTCCATCGTCTTTTTGAGGATGGTGAAAATCGCCAAGTTTCTCAAAGGTCTCAATATATTTCCACAGTTCGGAATGAGAAGAAATAGTTCATTGAATCTTTTTTTAAGGGGATGCTATTAATCCTATTCGGCTTGAGACCTGGGTTATGAGAATTCATGAACTGATTTAACTGGCTATATTCAAGAAGTTCATCAGCACCTTTGCGCGAAGGACAAGTATAAATACCCTATTTATAAGTTACAACTTTTAGATGAAACATAACACCACTCATTTTGAAATATAATCCTGCATTTAATGCTTGACATTTTTATTGTTACGTGTTATGAAACCCAAAATGTTGTTAAATCAACAATGAAAGGGGGTGAATGAGGAAAAAGCGTTACATTTTTTTAAACCTTTGGTTATTTACTTTTATTAAAACATTTAGGAGGAAAGAGTTATGCGAAAATTATTAGTTTTACTTTCAGCAGTTGCATTTTTGGTTGCCTTTACGGTGCCGGCTGTGGCTGCCGATTGGAATTTTTATGGAAGCGCCAGGATGTATACCTTTATTAATGATGTGACTCCGGCAGAGGGAGATAGTGACGACGATCTATCATGGTTCTTACAGGGCAACAGCAGGATTGGGGCCATGGTAAAGGCCGGCGATATAAGTGGTAGATTCGAGTATGGCAGTGGACCGAGTCTCCGATTGCTGAATGGTGCCTGGAACTTTGGCGCCGGCAGCTTACTGGTAGGGCAGGACTATAGCCCGGTCGATGTATTTATCAGCAACCAGCAGGGTCCAGCCAAATGGGGCGGTGACATTGATATGCTTGCCTATGGCGGCATTTATGATGGAAGGGTTCCCCAGATCAAGTTGTCGATGGCAGGCTTCCAGCTTGCTTTGCTAGAGCCTAAAGGGGCAACCCTTGAAGGGCTAGGAGATACTGACACATCAATCCCCAGGATAGAGGCAAGTTATACCTTTAAGGCTGGTCCACTTGCATTAAAGGTCCTCGGGGGATATAACACCTGTGATATCGAGCTTGGTAGTGACTCATACGGTATCGATTCCAACGTATTTGGGCTCATGGCCAAGTATGCTACCGGCCCATTTTCTATTGCTGGTAATTACTACATGGCACAGAATGCCGGCAACTATGGCTTGCTCCAAGATGCAGCATTTGGCACTGCCGCTGTTGTTGATAACAGTGTAGAAGATTCCGATTCTGCAGGCTATTTGTTAGTTGTGGGCTTTAAGGCATCTGATATGATCAGACTTGAAGCTGGCTATGGTAACGTCAGCAATGAGCGTGGTGACTTGGAGGCCGAGGTGACATCTTACTATCTGCAGGCCCCCATTGCCTTGGCAAAGGGCATGTCTCTCGTTCCTGAATATGGCGTGGTAGAGTATGACGTGGGTGGCGAAGACGCTGGTGATATTAGCTACTACGGAACCAAGTGGCAGATTGACTTCTAAGACCTGTTAGTCAGTTTTAGCCAGATAAACCCGGGGTTTTTATGAGCCCCGGGTTTTTTATGAGTACTTGTTTATTAAATGCCCGGATTAAAAGCCCACACGATTGCTCTAGAAAATATGTATTGATCTTTAAACTCCATTTCATTATATACTAATACCAGGATACGTTATGGAAAGATAAATATAATGCAGGGTTATTTTGAAACGTATCCGGATTATATGCCCAAGATAAAACATTGGAAGCATTACAAGGAACTTGAAAGATATCTACAGAGAACTAAAGAGCCGAAATATTCCTTATGTTCGCACGGTAGCTGACCTTGAAGCAGCATGTGAATCTAAAAAGATAGGATAATATTTCAATGCTTGATGGAGGTACGCACTATTAGTATCAGAATCCTGATACAAAAATATCCCAGCCAGTTCCTCGGTACAGAAAGATTAGTGAATATTTAGCTAACCAAGATATTATCAAAATATTAAAAAACCAACATACGGCACCCCATTAACTCCTCCATGGGAAATGGTTAGGCTGTTCCAGGGGAGTTAAAAAAGATTAGCTGAAAATCTATACCTGCAGATCTGTAAGCTAAAGATTTATAGGGAAAAAGGAGCTTTGTAATGCCCAAACAGCACCGCATTATTTTCATCAAAATTCTCCCCCTCATTGTAGTATTTCTTATTTTCTCAATTTCTGTGCCGGCCGCTGCATCCACTAAAAGCATTATCCTTTTCCCCCCGGCTATCTATGGTGATCAATCAAAGGCCTTTCTTGGCCAGGGGATTAAAAGCATGCTCATATCCCGTATCTCAGGTGTGGGCATAGAGATTGTGCCTGATGAGAAATATATTTCCCTTTTGGATGAAATGGAAAAGGCGGGCAAAGTCGATAAGCAAAGGGCAGAGGAGCTGGCCAGGGCCCTTACGGCCGATTATGCCATCTTTGGCAGCGTAACCACAATAGGGAATGGCTATAGCCTCGATTTGTCCCTTCTTGAAGTATCCAAAGATGAATCCAAGGTGACAAGGTTTTCTAAGGCATTGGAGGAAGATCAATTAATCCCGGAATTATCTGATGTAGCTTATCAATTAAGAGTAATCATAGAAGGAAAAGAAATACCCGCCGGAAGAACAGACGGCAGGGAGGGCAAGCCCCCCAAACAAATAGCGGAAAAGGCTGATGATTTACCAAAACCGAAGACAGCAAAGGGTATCTTTTCAAAGGTGGAGGATGATAAGGATGTACAGAAAGACATAGAAAAAGGTATCTTTTTTAAGCCTACTAAAGAATACCAGGAATTCAAGCCAACAGGTAAGATCTCGATAGGTATGTCTATTATGGCCTTTGATATGGCGGACCTGAATGGTAAGGCAGGGCCTGAACTTCTTATTCTAGGAAGGAAAAAGCTCCTCCTCTACACAAGACAGGGGGAATCCTTTGTGCTCAAGGATACTCTAAAGGCAGGCTTTGGTGAGGACTTTCTGAAAATCAGCGCCGGCGATACGGATAATAATGGCAGTTCAGCGATCTATCTGGTAAGTTGCTCCGGCATGAGGGCCCGAAGCACGGTTTTACAATGGGATGGCACATTTCAAAGGCTTGACCACCGGGCAGGCCATATGCAGGTAATAAAAGATCCTATTTCAAAGAAATCGTTGCTCCTCTTTCAAGACTCCAATGTTGATGAGTTCTTCAGCGGCAGTATATATATGATGAATCATGGAAACGAAGGAAAATTGACAAAGGGGGAACAACTGCCCAAACTCAAGGGAGCCCATTTTTACACCTTAGCCCTTTTTGATATAGATGAAGATGGAACTCCTGAATGGATTGGTTTCGGAAAGGAGTCCAGGCTTTATGCCTGGGATAAACAGGGTAAAGTTCTATGGAGCGGAGATCAACACCTCGGGGGTACCAATAATGCTATCAGGTCAGGGGAGCGTACTGGACGCGGAGATCCACCCCCCAGGATTACCTTTAACAGCAGACTGCTGGCAACAGATATTGATGGGGATGGAAAAAGAGAGATTGTAGCCATAAAAAATATACCGTTAATAAAACACACATCCAATTTCAAGATCTATACCAAATCAAATTTGATTGCCTATAGAGTAGAAGATGGACGTCTATCTCCCGCATTTACAACCAGGGATATCGAATGGTGTTTAACTGATATGCAGGTATACGGCAATACCCTTTTCCTGGCTGCGCAAAAAGGAAAAATAGCCAAGATAGGCAAAGAATCCGGCCAAATTATGTGGTTTGAATAGATGCCTGTTTTATTTGTTTGATTGGTTTTATTAGTTTAATTCGTTGAATAAATGAGATGGCAACTATAAAAAGGTTTGAGGATCTTGAGTGTTGGCAGGAGGCGAGAAAATTTGTACAGCTGATTTATGAATTAGCAAAAAATGATCAATTTAAGAGAGATTTTGAATTAGTTGGGCAAACAAAAGGAAGCGCTATTTCATCAATGGCCAATATAGCAGAAGGTTTTCATAGGAACAGTACCAAAGATTTTATGAAATTTTTAGACTATTCACGAGCATCTATAGCTGAAACAGTGAGCCACTGTTATGCCGCATTCGATCAACATTACATCAATGAGTCAGAAATCACTCAAGTGAAGCAACAAGCTGATATTGTATGGAAAAAGGTCAATAACTTCATCAGCTACCTAAGTAAACTCCATGCCCCTAATAGATCTCACCAAAAATTTAATTCAGCCAATTCAACCAATAAAACAAATAAAACTGATTAAACTGATTATTTCTTCCTTTCCTCAAATTCCTTGAGAGATTCCTGACGCTCTTTTGTAAACACGCAGGCCAGACAGGCCTCAATTTCATAATCCATTAATGCCTCAAGGCTCACCTCACCCCGTGCCATATTGAGACCTTTTTTAATCATTTTAATAGAAAAGGCGGAGTTTTCTGCAATTTTTTTAGCCATTTCTATTGCCTTTTCCATAAGCTGATCCAGGGGAACAGCCTTATTAACCAGGCCTACTCTTTCGGCCTCTTTACCATCGATATACTCAGAGGTAAACAAAAGCTCCTTGGCCTTTCCAGGCCCAATTAAATCCTGCACCAATCTCATTGCCCCTCCAGTAACAGATGATGTAACCCTGGCCTCTGGAGAGCCGATTTTTGCCTCTTCTGCGGCCAGACGGATATCGCATGCAAGGGCCAGCTCGTAACCTGATCCTAATGCATAGCCATTGATGGCTGCGATTATGGGTTTTTCAAAACGGATAATCTTTCGTGAGGTCTCCTGAAGCTCTACAAGGTAGTCTCGATAATCCTCGATACTCCTGTCCTTTGAATCCTTAAGGTCTGCCCCGGTGGAAAATGCCCTCCCCTCTCCTGTGATGATCAATACCTTCACTTCAGGATCATTTTTTACATCTTCTAAGGCTACCTGAAAATCGAGCCATAGCTGTTTATTCATCGCATTCAAGACCTGAGGCCTATTCAATTTAATCGTAGCGATCCCTTCATCCTTTTGATAAATTATACATTCAAATTCCATTTCTCACTCCTTTTTTTTACTCTCAGCCACTAAGTCACGAAGTCACTAAAATTACAGGATTATTCGTCTAATACCGTCTTTTATAAGAGTTACATTAAAGTTTATAAGAAAACCAAGGCGCTTATCAGTCAATTTTAAATGGCTTAGTATTTGCGCTGTCCAGACAGGATTAATCTCATCAACAGCTTTTAACTCACAAATAACAAGCTCTTCTACCAATACGTCTAACCTGAGACCTTCATCAAAGACTATCCCCTCGTATACAATCGGTATATCAACCTGCCTCTGATAATTTAGATCTCGCTTAGAAAGTTCATGGCAAAAACAAACTTCATAAACTCTTTCAAGTAAACCTGGACCTAATGATTTATGCACAGCGTAAGCAGCATCTACTATTTTTGTTGCAATATCTTCTTGTTTTTTCGGCAAAGAATTTAATTTCACCTTTAATCTTTGTGCCTTGGTGTCTTGGTGGCCTTTTAATATCATCAATCAAGTATCACCCTCGAATCCACAACAGATAAACCCTTCTCATGGACAATTACCGGGTTCAAATCAATCTCTTTGATCTCAGGGTTGTCAATGACAATCTCCGAAAGCTTGGAAAGGATATCCTTTATGGCCTCAATATCCTTTGGCTTCTCCCCTCGGATGCCGGTCAAAATTTTATAACCCTGTATTTCTTTGACCATCTCATCAATATCTTCTGCCGCTAGCGGGGCTACCCTGAAGGAGACATCCTTCAGCACTTCAACAAATATTCCTCCTAAACCAAACATGATAACCGGACCGAATTGGGCATCTTTGATCATTCCTATGATGCACTCCTGTCCTTTTTTTGCCATAGGTGAGATTAATGTTCCAAGGATATTCTTTTTTTCTGCTACCTTCTCAGCATTTGCTACTATTTTTTCAAAGGCGGTTTTAATATCCTCCTGATTATTTATTCCGAGCTTTATGCCTCCAGCATCGGACTTATGGATAATATCCGGACTCACTACCTTCATTGCCAGCGGATATCCCATTGAATTGCCTATCTCAACCGCCTTCTCTGCGCTATCCGCTAATTTCGCCTCCGGCAAGGAAATGTGATATTCCTTAAGCAGCTCTCTTGATTCTGTCTCCAGCAGGTTATTCCTTTTCTCTTCAAGCACCTTTTTAAAGAGTGTTTTTACCGGAGGGCGATTTTTGGCTTCTCCTGTGGGTATCTGTATTTGGCCAATCTTTTTTTGATTCATGGAAAAGTGCATCAAGGCGCTCAGGCACTGGGCAGTTCTTTCAGAGGATTCGATAACCGGCACTCCAGCGGCCTTTAGTATATCAAGGGCTTTAATAGGGTCTCTGGCAAAACTGGTGTGTACGAAAAGAGGCTTTTTATATGTTTGTACTAAATCAACCATGTCCTGTGCGGCCTTCTCCTCTAATTCCGCTACATGGGGTGCAATAATTTCCTTAAAACCTCCAAAAAAGCCTGTTATAAAGATGCCATCTACCTGATTATCTTCCATGCAAACATTCACGCATTCGGTTATCATATGAGGGTTTTCCTCTGCTGTTCCTCCATAATCAACAGGATTACTTGCAGGCATACCCTCAAGTAAAAAAGGTTTTATCTTTTCCTGGGTTTCCTCCCTCAAAACAGGGACAACCATTCCATACTTTTCCGCATTGTCCGCCGCTATGGAATTATCGCCACCTCCCTCTGATAAAATAGCTACCTTGTTCCCCTTAGGAAGCGGGCAACCAGCAAAGACCTCTGCCATATCAAACAGCTCATCTGCGTTGGATACCCTAACAATGCCTGCCTGCCTGAAGGCGGCATCCACAATGACCTCATCTCCCGCAAGAGAGCCGGTATGAGACGCAGCCGCCCTTGCCCCGGCACTTGATCTTCCTACCTTAAGGGCAATGATCGGTTTGTTCTTTGCGGTCTCCCGGGCAACCCTGACCAGGCTATTTCCATCTTTAATTCCTTCCAGATAGGTCATAATAACCTTGGTATCAGGATCGTCTTTCAGGTAATCTATATATTCATGAAAATGAACCCCTATCGCATTTCCAACGCTTATTATTTTGCTAAATCCCACGCCTCTGATCCTGGCATAATGGGTCAATGAATCAATTACATTGCCGCTCTGAGCAAGAACTGAGATCGATCCTCCTTCTATATTAGGGACCCCTAAGAAATTCATATTCGCTGAGGCGCTAAACATGCCGCTGCAATTAGGGCCAATAATGAAGGCCCCGGTTTTGGCTGCCTCCTCTAAAATCTCTGCCTCGATTTTTTTTCCCTCTTCCCCGCTTTCTCCAAGGCCGGCGGTAATGATGATGATCCCTTTAGCACCCATTTTTACACTGTCCGCCACAGCAGAGGTAAGAAATCTAGGCGCAACAACGATCATAACCAGGTCAACCTGACCTTCAATCTCCGTAATGCTTGGATAGGCCTTTCGCCCGAAGAGTTCTGACCTTTTTGGGTTAATCAGATAAATTTTTCCCTTGTATCCACCTTCAATTAAACTCCTTGTTCTCCTCTCAGATGCCTTTCCTGGAACCTCAGAAGCGCCTATTACAGCCACTGATTTGGGGTCAAATACCTTCTTTAATGATCTTTCCACAATGTATTCTCCCTAATATTCTATTTTTTGATACTCCGAACTGGTAGCGCTCTGAAATTCTTTTTACTGAGTTTAAGGGTCATGTATTGGTATCCCTTCCTGAAGCTAAAGGCATAGGCTGAAATAGCCTCCGCTTCAGATGACCAGACCAATGCACAGCTTAGGGTAATGGCAGGATGTATCCTTATATTTAGGCCACAATCTGTTTCAGACTTGACGCCATCTTTATCATACAGGGTCTTTAGCTCTTTTATTGTCGGCATTCTCCAATCAGAGTATTTGTATCCGGCTACAGGAGGATTTTCGCAATATATCTGTGCATCATGCCATGTAATGTCCCCCATATTGTCCGCCGCAGTCCACATGAGATTGTTACGTGCATCTGTGAGAGTCCCATCATTATTGTCAATGAAGCGTTCATTGCTGTAAGTTAATGTAGCAAGTGAAAAAAAGATAAAAAAAACACACAGTACGGATGTGAAGAAAATTTTTTTAATCATCTTTATCTCCAGCAAAAAATGTATAACTTCAAATCGCCCTAATTGTTGATTTTATAAATCAATATCTTTTGCGCCCTTTGGTATGGGAACCACAACAACAGGTATTCTGCTCCTTCTAAGCAGTTTATCCGATACAGTCCCCAAAAAGGTATGGCTCAATATTCCCTTTCCGTGTGCCCCTATAACAATCATATCAATTTTGAGCGTATCAGAGGCCTTCAAAATTTCATCTACCGCATCTCCCTCACGAACCAAAATAGGAGGTTCTCTCTCCACTTTAAATTGCTCATTCCGCAATTCTTCCTGGCTGAAATCCTGTAATTTTCTTTTGATATTATCTGTAATTTCTCTGGATTTCTCCTCTCGTAACCTGTAATACATCTCCTCCCCCATCTGGGCAATGATAGGCACCTCCATGGCTGAATCTACCATCGGCAGAACATAAAGAATGGTTATCTTTGCATCCAATGCATTTGCCAGGGTCATGGCATAGCGGAATGCAAATAAAGCATTCTTGGAAAGGTCTGTAGCATACAGAATATTTTTTATCGATGGAAGCATTCTTGTTCTCCTTTATCCGGCAGGTTATGCTTGCAATCTGGCCAAGGCCCTCGCCCGTGGCCATTGAATAAGGTAAACAAAGCCAAATAATGCCGCCCCAATTACGTACCAGATAAACTTGTTTCCAAAATGCAGCTTCTCCATAAAAAAATATGGGCGAAGCAAAATAAAGGTTACCCCTGCTAAAAGGACTGATTCGTAGATCCTGTTTCTGGCTATAAAGAAATGCTGGGTCAGGGCGGCAAAGGCAAACATCGCCAATACTCCTGTGATAAAGATTGTGAAAACATGCCAGATAGATGTGATGCCGATCAACAGAAGGTCCGTATTAAAGACGAACATAAAGGGAAGTAGCGCTGTCCGTATGTCATAGGTAAATCCCTGGATGCCTGTGCGAATCGGGTCTGATTTCGCAATCGCAGAGGCCGCATACGCAGCAAGGCCCACAGGCGGTGTATCATCTGCCAGGATGCCAAAAAAGAAACAAAAGAGATGGCCTGCTATAACAGGGATTACCAGGCCATAGTCTGAGCCTAATTGTATTATTACCGGTACTGTTAGGGTGGCCATGACAATATAGTTGGCAGTGGTGGGAAGGCCCATTCCCAGGAGCAGGCTGGCAGCAGCAGTAATGAGCAACAAAATCACCAGATTACCCCGGGCAATGACATCAATCACCTCTACAATCAAGCCACCCAGGCCCATAGCAACCACACCCACAATAATGCCTGCGGTGGCGACTGCAACGCCTATTCCCATCATATTCCTGCCGCCTGCCACCAACGCATCCCAGATTTGCCGAAGGCTAAGTTTAAAGGCACCCCAAAGGGATTCCTTGGCGATATATGCCTTGATAAGATTCTGTAAAACAATCAACACCATCAAAACCTCAATAGCCCGATAAGCAGCAAGCTGCGGGGTATGACGAAGTATCATTAATTCATACATAAGATACAATAACGGGATCAAAAAATGGAGACCTCTAAAAAGTGTTTTAAAAAACTTAGGTAAGTGTTCCTTGGAAACTCCTTTCAACCCAAGCTTTGAGGCCTCCAAATGCGTAATATATATCAGGGCGATATAGGAAATAATGGCAGGGATAAAGGCCGCCTTTACAACCTCAAAATATGGAAGGTTGCAGTATTCGGCAATAATAAAGGCAGCCGCACCCATAATTGGCGGCATAAGTTGGCCATTTGTGCTTGCCGCCACCTCTACGGCCGCTGCCTTATAATCTGGATATCCTACGCTCTTCATAAGGGGTATCGTAAAGGTGCCGGTTGTGACGGTGTTGGCAATGCTTGATCCTGAAACAAGCCCTGTCATACCACTTGCCAAGACTGCTGCCTTTGCCGGTCCACCCTTAAAACGCCCGAGAAGAGAAAAGGCGAGATCGATAAAAAATTGTCCGCCTCCTGCCTTATCGAGCATCGAGCCAAACAGAACAAATAGAAACACAATCATGGCTGAAACATCCAAGGGAATTCCGTAAATTCCCTCGGTGGAAATAGTCATCTGGCTCATAAAGCGGCTGAATGAAACCCCTTTAAAGGCAATAACAGCGGGCATATAAGGGCCGAAAAAGCTGTAGAAGATAAAGAGGGACGCAACTATAACGAGGAAGGGACCCAGCGAACGTCGTGCCGCCTCCAAAAGTAAAACGACAAGCGTAACGCCAACAATAATATCCATGGGGGTCGGCGCCCCCTGTCTTTGGGCCAATTCCTCGTAATTTAAAGCAAGATAAAGGGCTGAAGATGCGGCAATAATCCCTAATACGTAATCAACAAAATGAATCCTGCTTTTTACTGATAAAAAGGAAAAAATGCCTTTGGTTTTTATCTTTTTAAATGCTGGATAACTTAGATAGACCAGCAAGATAGCAAAGCCCAAATGGATGGATCGAACATAGACCGAATCCAAAAAAAGAATCTCGGGGAGGGAAAACTGAAATAATGACCAGGCCGCAGCTATACAGGGGACGATATATTTCTCTACTCCTGAAAGTCTTCGTGAGCCAAATTCCGCCTCCTCGGCTATCCTCCGTGCATGTTCAACCCCTTCGTCAACTTCGTTGTTTTGATGTGTGTCGGATTTTTCCATGTGCATAAAACCTCAAATAGTAGTGATGTTATTATTATACGGGAAAATCAATCAAAACTGCTTTTTAAAAGAATAAAGACTTAATAGCCCTGGTAGGTTTCCAGTATATCGTTTTTTTTGCTTACAATAAAAAATAGGAAGGCAGGCGGTATTAGTTACAGGACCCAATATTGATGGTTTCGTAAAAAGTCATTTTACTCGCTCATGATGCCCATTTTGGGATTCATCAAATGCTTCGCTAAATTCCAAAAACTCGGCCTAACGGCCTCAAACCCGCCCGCCATCGCACCCGCTCAGGCGAGGCGGGCGGGCAATTTTTCCCGCTTGCAGCGGGATTAACACTCAGCATTTCCTGAATCTATTTCCAAAAGTGGCCAAAATCGCTCGCAAAAGACTTTTACGAATTTGTCAATATTACAAAAATTAGAGTAAGGCCACTATGGCTTCGTCGCGGGTTGAAATTATAGCCATCGCCTCTTTACTGGTACCTGAACCTCAGTAATTTTTATAAAAATCTTGCCTTACAAAAAAAGGGCGTGTTTCCACGCCCAACTTTGCAACTTACTTCAGGCCTACCTCTTTGTAATATTTCATGGCGCCCGGATGAATAGGTGCGCTCAATGCCTCCAGCATGTTCTCTTTTGTAAGGATTTCGTAAGCTGGGTGGAGTTTCTTAAAGGACTCCAGGTTGTCGAAAATTTCCTTGGTGATGGCATAAACGATATCATCAGGGATATCGGAACTTGTACAGAATGTTGTTTTCACGGCAAAGGTATCAACGTTGTCTTTATTGGTCGCCGTAGGATAAAATTTTATCGGAATATAGGCCTTTGCATAATAAGACCACTTGTCAATAAGTTTATCAATGCATTCACCTGTTATAGGAACAAAATGCACCTTTCTTCTACCACTGGTCGCCTCTTTAATGGAACCATTCGGATGTCCAACTGTATAGAAAAAGGCATCGATTCGTCCGTCCTGCAGGAACTTGGCAGACTCATCCGCCTTGAGGCCCTCAGCCTTTAAATCCTTTTCCCAATCGATGCCACAGGCTTGAAAGGCATCTGTAGAGTTACCTCTCTGGCCGGAACCGGGATTTCCAATATTGACATGCTTACCCTTAAGGTCCATAAAGCTATCGATTCCGGTGTCGTCTCCTGCAACAAGCACAACAGATTCAGGGTGAAAGCTGCAGATAGCGCGAAGCTTTTTCTGCGGCCCTGCATCCTTCCAATCCTTGAATCCATTCCATGCCTGGTACTGCCGATCAGACTGAACCAAGCCAAACTCCAGGTCACCGGCCATGACCGCATTCACGTTAAATACCGAACCACCAGTTGATTCCACGGTGACCCTAAGGTTATATTGTTTTCTTTTCTGGTTGACAATTTTGCCAATGGCACCACCAGTGGGGTAATATATACCGGTTACTCCACCGGTTCCAATAGTAACAAAAGTGGTTTTGGCAGATGAGGTGCCAATGCTGCCAAACGTAAAGACCATTACAACTGCCAAAGCCAGAGCAAACAAAAATATTTTTTTCATTTTTTCCTCCTCATATTTACTATTATTAGTTAACTGTAAAAATTGATAAATTCACCTCCTTTCCTGTATTATTGCTATTCCATTTCTTAGCTCCTGACATCAGAAAGCTCTCATTTTTCTTATACAAATAGCAATAGTATTTCCTCTTCCCTCATGAGATATAGGTTTGGAATTCTTTAAATGTGTTTTCCAGTTTATTGAGGGCGGATATCGCCTTATCTTTCTTTCGTAGAGCTAGTGCGGTAATCAAGGCATTTATCAAACTCATGGGTGCAGTGAAAGATTCAATATATGTTGGAATCTTTGTGCTCGTAATAAGCGTTTCATCTGCTAATTCAGCGATAGGAGATAGCTCGCTATTGGTTAAGGCAATAACAAATGCCTCTTTTTTTTGATCTTTTCTGCAATATCGGACGAGTCACGGGTATATCGTCTAAAACTTATAACCACCAAAATATCTTCTTTTTTTACTCCGAGGACCTGTTCAGGTATATCACCAATCCCTGGTGTAAGGAGTATGACTTTCTTTAAAAAAAACCGAAGATGAAACGCTAGATAAAAGGCCAGTGCATAGCTGGATCTTAGGCCAAGTACATATATAGCGTTAGCTGAGCAGAGTTTTTTTGCTACCTCTTCAGACAGTTGATCAGAAATGCTGGCTCGCAATGTTCTGATATTTTCTATATCGCTATTTAAAATTTCAGCAAAGATATTACCTGGATCTTCCAGGCTTTCTGCCGCGTCAGCCAGCCTTTCTGTTGTAGAAAAATCTTTTAATACACGCTGGGCAATTTCCTTTTTGAATTCTGAAAAGGCAGAAAAGCCGAGATTACTGATAAGTCGGGTAACCGTGGCCTCAGATACCTTGGACTTCTTGGCGATCTGGAAAGAATTGAGTAGAAAGGCCTCATTAATGTTGTTATGAAGATAGTAGGCAACCTTCTTCTGACTCAGGGTCAATGTAGGGTAATGGGAAGAGATTTGATCAAGGATGTTTTTCATGAGTCATTGATGAAAGGATTTCACGTTATTGAAACTTCATGAAAGCTTTTCTTCTTTTATGTTTTTCTCGTTTTCTTGTCAAGTTTTTTATATTTTTTAAAAGGTATCATGTTTGATAAATCTGCATAGCGTCAATTTTACAAAATGGTATTAATTTTTTGACTTCTATGGAAGCTTTTTATAGACTCCCCACCATTTAATGTAAATTCATGCTCTGACTTTTTCTTTTTTCCATCTTTTTGAAGGTTAGACTTGAAAATCTCATTGACAAAGCAAAGGGATAACAATTATAACGTACCCACATAAAAATACCTTCGACAGGTGCCTAGTAGAGCAAATGTTATTTCAAGAGAGTATACGTTTTTATCTGAGGTAAAAATGAAGAAAGGCAATATAGGCTCGGTAATAGTGGTAGGCGGGGGCATCACTGGCATGCAGACAGCTCTGGATTTAGCTGATTCAGGCTACTATGTATACCTTATTGAAAGATCGCCCTCCATAGGTGGGATAATGTCTCAGCTCGATAAAACATTTCCCACCAATGACTGTGCCATGTGAATTATCTCACCTAAACTGGTCGAGGTCGGCCGGCATTTAAATATCGAGATAATCAGTTATGCAGATATTGAATCCGTAGAAGGGTCTGCCGGTAATTTTAAGGTCAAGGTTAAAAAACGGGCCCGCAGTATCAAAACAGACATCTGTACTGGCTGCGGCCTTTGCGTTGAAAACTGTCCGGTAACAAACCAAGCATTTACTACTTTAGGAGAATAAACAGATGGCAGAGGTAGGTTTATCAAGTTCTAACCAATATATAGAAATTGACTACATGGAGCTCGATAAAATAATCGAAGAACAGTTTCATAATGATAAAGAAAATCTAATTATGATCCTTCAGGAAATTCAAAGAAAATATAATTACTTACCACAGGCATCGCTCGTATACCTCTCAGAAAAAATCGGTGTTCCCCTTAGTAAGATTTTTGGAGTTGGGACATTCTACAGTACCTTTAGTCTTGAACCAAGAGGCAAACATATCATTTCCGTGTGCCTCGGAACCGCCTGCCATGTGAGAGGCGCTGACAAGATTAAGGAGAAAATCCAGGAAATATTGAATATAAAGGATGGTCAGACCACAGAAGATATGCGTTTCACCCTTGAATCGGTACGTTGTCTTGGTTGCTGCAGCCTTGGACCTGTGGTACGGGTTGATAACAATATTTATGGCAGAGTCACCTTGGATCAGGCGGGAACGATATTAGAAAACTATACTTAGAGTGAATAAGATTGGCCAATAAGGTTAATAGTAGCATGAAAATTGAGTCCATTGAGGATGTTGAAAAGATACAGCAGGAATATAGCAAGCAGCTCTATTACCCTGATGGCATTAAGGTAAACATAGGGATGGCATCATGTGGCATAGCAGCCGGTGCCAAGGCATCTTTTGAAAGGGCTTTAAAAGAATTTCCCCAGGGCAACGGAACCCAAATTTGCCAGACAGGATGCGTTGGTTTTTGTGAAGAAGAACCACTCGTGGAGATATTTGCGGCTGGCAGACCAAGGGTCGTTTACAGACATATTACCGAAGATAAAATCCTTGATGCTATCAAAGATTATACCCAGGGGAAGAATAATAAAAAGTGGATCCTGGGGCAGATGCGCGATCCCCGCTCTGTATTAGAGAACAACAGCAAAAACCCTCTCTCCGATGTTAAACAATTAGAAGGAATCCCTTTCTTAGAGGACATCCCATTTTACAATAAACAGATAAAGATTGCCTTACGTAATTGCGGCTATATCGACCCTGATCGTATCGAAGAATATATCGCCAGAGGAGGATATCGTGCCTTTTTGAAGGCTCTTGCCCAGATGCAACCAGCAGAGCTCATTAATACCATTAAAGAGTCAGGATTGAGAGGAAGAGGTGGCGGTGGTTTTCTCACAGGGGTTAAGTGGGAGACCTGTGCGAAACAAAGCGGGGAAAGATATATTATCTGTAACGCTGATGAAGGTGACCCTGGCGCTTATATGGATAGAAGTATTTTAGAGGGAGACCCCCACAGCATTCTTGAAGGAATGTTGATTGCTGGAATTGCCATTGGATCAAATCAAGGTTTTATCTATGTCCGACATGAATATCCCTTAGCTGTAAAACGCCTCATAGAAGCAATCAAGCAAGCAGAGAGTTATGGATTGCTTGGTGAGAATATAGCAGGTTCCGATTTTAGTTTTCATATCAGGATCTCCACCGGGGCAGGGGCCTTTGTATGCGGCGAGTCAACAGCTTTAATGGCCTCCCTGGAGGGCAATGTAGGCAGACCCAGGGCCAAATACATTCATACGGTGGAAAAGGGGTTCAGGGATAGTCCCTCAAACCTGAATAATGTAGAAACCTACGCAAATGTCCCCGTTATTTTTTCCCGAGGCGCCGCATGGCATGCCAGCATGGGTACAGACAACAGTAAAGGCACAAAGGTTTTCAGTCTTGTGGGCAAAATAAACAATACGGGCCTGGTAGAAGTACCTATGGGAATCTCTCTCAAGGATATTGTGTTTAATATTGGTGGCGGGATCCCTAATAAGAAGAAATTTAAGGCTGTCCAGACAGGTGGTCCTTCAGGAGGATGTATCCCTGAAAAGTTTCTCGACCTTCCTGTGGATTACCAGGAACTGGCCAAGGTTGGCTCTATCATGGGCTCTGGTGGTATGATTGTTATGGATCAGAATACCTGTATGGTAGATGTGGCCCGCTATTTTTTAGATTTTCTCAAAGATGAATCCTGTGGTCAATGTACTCCTTGCAGGGAAGGGATAAAACAGATGCTGGATATTCTCACTGACATATGCCAGGGCAACGGAAAAGAAGGGGATATCGAGCTCCTTGAAGAACTGGGTGATATGATCAAAAAATTCTCACTCTGTGGGTTGGGAACGTCAGCCCCAAATCCGGTACTGACAACTATCCGTTATTTCCGTGATGAGTACGAAGCGCATATCAGGGATAAAAAATGTCCGGCAGGGGTCTGCAAGGCCCTCTTCCACTACGAGATTGATGAAGAGGCCTGTACCGGATGTCACCTCTGTGCCATCAAATGCCCGCAAGAGGCAATCACTGGTGAAAAGAAACAGCCGCATCACATCGATCAGGATAAATGTATAAAATGCGGCATCTGTTATGATGCCTGTAAATTCAATGCCATTGCTGTGAAATAAAGAAAGAAAAAAGAGCAGAATATATGATCACCTTCAAACTTAACGGGAAAGAAGTCCAGGGAGAGGAAGGAGAATATATCCTTCAGGTTGCTCAACGGTATGACGTTGATATCCCTACTCTTTGCTACCACAAGGCCCTTGAGCCTGCCGGAAGTTGCCGTCTGTGTACGGTAGAGCTTTATGACGGCCGCAGAACCCGTTTTGTCACTGCATGCAACTACCCCATATGGGAGGGCATGGAGGTCAATACAGATACAGAGGCGGTTCATGAGGGCCGTAAACTTATCGTGGAGCTATTGCTTGCCCGTACTCCCAATGTGCCTATTATTAAAAAATTGGCAGAAAAATATGGCATCAAGGAGCCCCGATTTAAAAAAGAGAATGATGATTGCATCCTGTGTGGTCTTTGCACCCGTGTATGTGAAAAGATGGGGAACAATGCCATAAGCCTGACCGGCCGTGGTGTGGACATGAAAGTAGATACACCCTTTCATACCCAGACCGATGTATGTATGGCATGTGGGGCATGCGCTTCAGTGTGTCCTACCGGACATATCAAACTCGAAGATATTACAAAACATGCCATTAAGCCTATCCCTTCTGAATATGAAATGGGCCTCAAGGGAAGAAAGCCTATCTATGTGCCATATGCCCAGGCCGTGCCTAATATACCAACCATAGATAGGAGCAAGTGCTTACATTTCAAAACTGGCGGCTGTCAAATATGCGCCGATTTCTGTGATGTGGGAGCCATTGATTTTACACAAGAGGATGAAACTATAGAGCTTGATGTTGGTTCCATCATTGTGGCACCTGGCTATGATACCTTTGATCCATCTATAAATGATGTCTATGGATACAATAAATCACCTAATATCCTGACAAGTCTTGAATTTGAAAGAATTCTTTCTGCATCCGGCCCGTTTGAAGGACATGTGATTAGGCCATCAGATAAAAGAGAAGCAAAGAAGATTGCATGGCTTCAATGTATAGGCTCAAGGGATGTGCATGATGGCGCACATCCATACTGCTCGGCGGTTTGCTGTACCTATGCCATAAAAGAGGCTATGGTGGCACAAGAACATGTGAATGGACTTGATGCGGCCATATTCTATATTGATATTCGAACCACCGGCAAGGATTTTGAGAGGTATTATAACCGGGCCAAGGACCAGGGAGGGGTTCGTTTTATAAAGTCAAAAATTACAAACATTGTGGAGAATAATACCACTCAAAATCTCCTCATACATTATATAGACGGAACAGGAAGAAGGGTTGAAGAAGAATTTGATTTGGTAGTCCTATCTGTGGGTTTTTTTGTTTCACAGGAATCGATAGATCTTTCCAAAAAAATGGGTGTCGAACTTGATTCCTATAATTTTGGATCGACTCATAGCTTTTCTCCTGTTCAGACCTCCACCCCCGGCATCTTTGTGGCAGGCTGCTTTCAAGCCCCCAAAGACATCCCCTCATCAGTGACCGATGCAAGTGCTGCAGCTGCACAGGCAGGCGCCCTCCTTTCAGAGAGCCGCTTCTCCCTTACCAGGGAGCAGCAACTCCCGGAGGAGAGAGATGTGGTGGGAGAGAGGCCCCGAATAGGGGT
>JAWOBA010000066.1:0-14464 GCA_046498285.1 Desulfatiglandales bacterium
AAATAGTTATTAGCCAAAAGGCATGAATGACAAAGCCATTGCATTTCTGCAAAAGATGAAAAAAATAGGGCAGTCAGCCTAAGGCTGACTGCCCTAATAATTTAATAATCAATTCGTTTATTCGACCGGATATCCAGCTTTTATCCAAGCACTCCAGCCACCATCCATATTTTTTACATTTTTATAGCCCATCTTGACAAGTGTATTTGTTGCAAGGCAGGACCGTCCACCGGTTTTGCAATACACAACAATCGTAGCATTCTTATCAGGTAGATCTTTACCAACCATAAACTCCAGAAGCCCCCTGGAAATATTTACTGCACCAGGTATGTGCCCTGACCTGTACTCACTTTTTGTGCGAACATCTAGAAATATAACATCACCTTTATCAAGCAAGGCCTTGGCATCAGAGACAGAAATTGTAGTAATATTCTCGAGTGCCTCTGATTTAAAATCATCAGCTGTCATATCTTGTGCCAGTGCCAGGGAAGTATTAATGGCAAAGGCCGTACTGATCATTAGTATAATTATCAAAAGTAAACTTTTCTTTTTCATAATAGTTTCTCCTTATTTTTAAGTATTAAATGAGAGTTATGCCTAATATATAAAAATATATACATTCTGCTTGGATTAGATAATAATGATTATTTTTTTCCTTTTCATCACCCCCTTTATGAAAAATATAAAAATTTGGTTGTTTCATTAAAAAATTAGCTATTAATAGCACCTGGTTAAGTCTATTTTGGTTGCCATTTCTGCTTTCTTGGAACCAGATTAGCAGGGACAACCACATCCTTGTTTGATTCTTTTTCATGATCTTCTATATCTTCTTCCAGCAAGAAAAGAGAATCTTTTCCATGGCATGCATTACAGCTCGCGTTTTGTGAGGTTTGTCTCCTTATATTATGTGGTGTCGCCAGCTTCCAGGTAGGCAGTTTGTCAAAGTTACTCAATGCATCCTCAACATAAAAATCATAAGTGCCTCGATCAACAGGATTATGCCGTAATGTGACAAATTTCTCAGGCCTCTTTTCAGATTTCAACGGATTGAGACCAATCTTAAAATCAAACCATGAAGACTCTGTTTTAAAAAAGGCAAGGCCCTTCTTATCCTTTCCAACATGGCAGCTGCTACAATTATTATAAGGCTGAGCATGGCAGACATGGCAGCTCGCCTTATCCTTATGAATCCTGTGAGTTATCACATTTTCTGCCTCTCGTGCATATATGTCCTCATGACAATCAACACATTTTGGCCCATTTTCTACTTCATACCGGTTTGCATATTCCTTTCCATTTCCATGCATCTCTTCTCCAGTATGACACTTGTCACATTTCATATACTTTTCCTTGTGAATACTTGGTAAAAGACCTTCGTGTTCACCAAGATATTCCTTTCCAACACGACTCCCGTGGCAAGCAGTGCAGACCTGCTGCATTGGTGGTTTCTTTTGAAAGAGATGCCCATACAGAAATCCCCCTTCAACTGAGTTTGGCCTGCTGATGTGGCACTGGCCACAACTGCTGTGACACTCAGAACAATGGTTATCCATCGCGCATCCTAATTTGTTGCGGATTACAGTATTACTGCTTGCCCTTTGATCAGTTATTATTTTATAAGGTTTCAGGCTGACATGAAGACTCTTTTGATAATTCTCATTAATCTCATCATGGCAATCCCCACAGGCCTTGGTGGCATCTGGATAGGTAGGATCCTTCACCACGTCCTTATGGGCTGTCTTCCAATCGGGGTCACTTGGATTACCGCCATGGCATTCATGGCATGCTATCCCTCCATGGTTTTCATCATCAAGAATTTCACTGTCCACAAAAATCTTTTCATGCGGGGCCAACGGCTCCACAGCACCACCTCACCCTTCACCACTTGTCTCTTCTGATTTAAGGGCAGGACTCGTTTCAGCGATCTCCCTGGTTGCTTCTATCAATTTCTTTGCACTGGTATGGCATTTAAAACACTCAGTGTCCTCATACGCACGGCATATTAAGGCATTACTCAGAATAATACCCAAACAAAAAACAACGGCCATGCCAATCACTCCGAAATACTTCATGCGTAACCCCCTCTCTTTCTGTCTAAAAATACACAAGGATTAATGTTTGCACGTTTAAAGATTTGTGATGCATCCCGATAGAAAGCTCATTTATTCATACCAGGGATGGTAAAAATAGTGTCTATACTGCTTTTAAATATGGCGGGCTTTAATACATTTCCCGTCTGGCTAACCTATCATTACAGTATACAGCCACCCTTTCATGTGCCCCCGGGAGGGTTGGGATGGAGACGGCTGATGAATTATTTTCCTTTTAAGCCCTTCCAGGGAAAACAGGGTTTTTAACTTTTTTATTGCCTTTGTATTAAGAAAGCAATTTGGGTGCCAAAAATCAGGGATCGTAGAAGTTTTAGATTCTATAATAAATTCAGCAAGATAAATGAATCAAGCATAGAATAGAATAATCTAACTAGCATGAAATATTGCAGAATTGCAATATAATTAAATACTATATCTTATTTTCTAGCTGAAATCAAGTATTTATTATAAAAAGAAAAAAATGAAAACATCTTGCATTTTTGCAAAAGGCTTACAATAATTATAGCTATGGCCGATTATATAAATTGAGGAACCATTGCAAGCAATTTCTGGTAGAAACCTTCAACCAATGAGTTCGGCATGTAAAACCTCACCTATATGTTCATAAAACCAGATCATATTAAAATGAGAGCTTTAGAACTCATATTTTGAAACCTTTGAAAAACCTGGCGATTTTCACCATCCCCAAAAAGTCTACCCTCTCTATTCGGGGTAAAAAAATTGTCAGGCTGTGCAAAGCTCTAAAAATGTTAAAATCCACTTCTTTTTACATGATCAGATAATAAATCACCATTTGCAAATATATTTAAATTTGCAAATGTTAGATCAATTTGTAAAAAGGCTTCAAAATAATCTGTTGATAACGATATGAAGAATAAAAAGCTGAAATAAAAGCCTAACAAAACTACCAGCTTCAATGTCTACTTGCAATGACCAAACTATACAAGTGAAACTGGCCACAAATAACAAATGAGGTGCGCATTATGTCTCGTAAGAAAGTCTATAGAGAAAAGAGCATGGAGATGTCTTTTTTTGACTTTGTCTTCTCATGGTTCAGGGAAGTAGACGTTTCAAAACGCCTCACACAGGCTGGTTACCATAGTACTAAGGCGATGAGGAGGTGCATTGCTTTGAAATGGCCCTATACAGGGCCTTGTTTTGGGGGCAGAGCAAAAAAAACATCTTCTTGCTCAGCCGAGCGTTTCTTTCATGTATAACCCTGAAGTAAAGGCCCGGGCTCATTTTCTATGTATTAACTGAAAGGTTGTATTTCTTCATTTTTCTCCACAGCGTGCTTTTATCAATATGAAGCAGTTTGGCAGTCTCTTTCATGTCCCATTGGCACTGATCCAAAAACTCAAGTATAGTTTTTCTTTCAATAACGGCTAGCGGTTTTAATCTATGGGATAATGTCATGGATTCAGAAAATAAAGAATCAGTTGAACGCTCCTCAATTAAAACTTGGGGGAGATCATATTGATGAATGATGGTATTCTCACAAAGCGCAACAGTATTTTCAAGTATGTTTTTTAACTCCCTGACATTCCCTGGATAATTGTAATTGAGAAACAATTGGAGAGCTGCCTTCGAAACATTCATGACATTTTTACCCATATCGTTGTTAATTCCCTCCAATAGCTTTTCAATGAGCAACGGAATATCCGACTTCCGCTCTCTCAAGGGAGGAAGTGTGATTTCCATAGTGTTGAGACGATAATAGAGATCCTTTCGAAACAGCTTTCTTTCTATCATTCCCTTGATGTCCTGGTTCGTGGAGGAGACTACCCTTACATCAACCTTTACAGGTTTCGTAGAGCCTAAAGGAAAAAACTCCTTATCATCTAAAACCTGGAGAATCTTACTTTGAAAGAGGGTAGGAAGATCACCTATTTCATCTAAAAATATCGTCCCCCTTTGAGCAAGTTGAAACATACCTGGCTTGTTTCTTTTAGCATCGGTAAAGGCACCTTTATTATACCCAAAAAGTTCTGATTCCAGAAGATGTTCCGGAAGTGCAGCACAATTTACCTTTATGTAAGGACCTTTAGATCGAGGAGAAAGATTATGAACCGTCCTTGCTAAAAGATCCTTCCCTGTTCCGGTTTCTCCAAGTATTAATACATTGCATAGACTTTCTGCAACAGAAGGAATCATCTCGAAAATTTTCTTTATCTTTTCAGCCTTTCCTATCATATCATCAAGGGTATAGGATTCCTTCAACTTCTTTTCTAAAGAGATCTCAAGGGATCTATCTCTGAACGAACCAAGTCCTCCAATTATATTTCCTTTTTCATCCGTTAAAACAGCTCCGGTAATATTAATGGGCACTTTTTGATCAGCCTTGTTTAATATGATTACATCACCTTGAGAATATTTTTTTCCTGACTCAATGGCTTTCTTTATATAACATCCATCTGGGCAGAGATTTCCCCTAAATACCTCATAACAGTAATGACCTTTGACATCGACTGCTTTAAGCCCTGTAATTTCTTCGGCCTTGTTATTAAAAAAGGTAATTTTCCAATCCCGATCTACCGTAAAAATGCCCAAAAAAAGACTATTCAGGATATTTTGATGTTGCTCAAGGGATTTTTCACCCATATCTTCTTACCCTCCTCGGAAAGGTTCATCGTTGGCAGTTTTCCATTCATCCCAGCATAGAGGAAACGGCATATAGCAATAGCCCATGAACAGATACCCTACTCTATTCCTCAGAAAAAACTGTCAATATCTCTTTATGTAATAAATATAATGTCTTTATGCCAAGTAGATCCCCATGGGTAAGCCCGTGGCACCATTTAGTTTTCCTGATTTGTTTCGCAAACAGCAAGACTTAGTGGTGCAGCATCCCGAACATCACCCAGCCATAAAAGGCCTCAATCGGGGTAAAATTATGGCATTTCATAAAAAAACTATTGGTTTATACGCTTAAAATTTAACTATAATTATTATATATCAATTAAAAATACTTGGTCAACGGTTAGAAAATAAGAGGGGAAGTTGATCTGAACCAAAAACTAAAATGGTCACAAATGAGGGTAACATGGTATATTTCTTGATGATTACGTAAAGGTCTTGAAAAGCTCTCTTGAAATAATCATTTTCTGCATACTTGATGTACCTTCCAGATACTCCATTCCCCGTGCATCAGCACTTAACAGGCTAATGATATTGTTTTTAAAGTAGCTTCTTCCGCCCATAATCATGAGGCCTAATTGTGCAACAGAAGTTACCATCTGAGTGGCAAAAAGTTTTGCCTGACATGAGGCGCTTCTGTAATATGGGGTATTGATCTGTTTCAAGGCATGAAAACATAATCCACGTGCAGCGTTCATATGGGTATGCATATCAGCTATCTTAAAGCTGATATCCTGACTGCTGGTAAGAGGATGATCGAATTGAATCCTTTTACGGGAGTATTGAAATACCTCATCGAGTATTCGATATCCAAGTCCGCAAGCGACACCAGCAAGCAATATCCTGCCTTTATCTATTGCATCAAGTGCTAATAGCAGACCCCTTCCTTCATCTCCAACCAAATTGCCTTTTGGTACACGGCAATTCTCATAAATAAGCTTTCCTGTAGGAAGAATATTTAACCCATCTTTTTCTGGTAATGAGCCTATGCTAAATCCCTCTAATTCATCCTCGACCACGAACACGCTCAGTGATCTGCCCCCTCTCTTGCCTCGTGTGTTAACAAGGATTGTGTAAATGCTGGCAAGGCCTGCATTCGATACAAAGGTCTTTTCACCATTAAAGATGTAATAATCTCCCTTCCGTTTTGCAGAAAACTCAATAGCAGTTGCGTCAGAGCCTGCCCTCTCCTCAGTCATTGCTATTGCTCCAAAATCTCCATCCCTTAATCGAGAAAGGAACTTCTCCTTCTGCGCCTCATTTTCACCAGCAAGCACAATATCTATCGCTCGACTATGGGCTACAAAGATTATCCCAAGGCTTGGGCATGTGTATCCTAAAAGTTCCATGATAAAATAAATAATTTCTTCAGTTGTCTTATTTCCACCATAATTTACAGGGATAAAGCGTTTAAAGAATCCTATTTCTTTCAAACTTGTATAGATAGCCTCCCAAGGCGCTGGAAAAAAAACCTTATTATCCTTCAATGTTAGACCACGGTCATACATCGTCTGAACATCCGGCATTACCATATCCTTGAGAATATCTACAAAATGCTCTGTAAATGGTGTATCCTCTTCTATCTCGCTAAAAGAACGTAGTATTCTAACTAAATTATCCAATGCTTGTTCTCCTATTTAGATTTGAGGTTATCTTAGAAAATCAATCCTCATAAATCAAGGATAATTCAAAATCAACCCTTGATTGAGGAGAATTTATTAATGAGTTAGCAATATTATGCAGGAGAGATCTAACATAGCAAAAAAAAGATGGAATAGGCTTTCTCATTTTTTTAGGATGCCAGTAATATTCGGATTGACAGATTCAAGGTTATTCAATAGAACTTAGTTCAGGGTTATGTTTTTAAACTTGCGGGGAAAATCTACTAATAATCTCTACATTCCTGGATAGATCATGGGGATAAGCACTCCCCCAAACATCTGCCAATTCCTTGATGTACAATCAAGAGGCTTAAAGTATGGAGACTGCTCTGACACAACAAAGGATTGACTTTCTTGCCAAAGATTATTGTCGGGGGTTTATCAAATACTGTGGCCTCCAAGCATTAGAGATAAAAAAAGGATTATTTATATCAAGAGTTCTGATCGGAGATAACCATAGAACACAGGATAATTTTATTCATGCTGGCCTCATGGCTACCATGGCTGATCATACAGCTGGATATTCTGCCTTTACGATGGTTTCTGAAAATTACCGAATTCTCACTATTGAATTTAAGATCAATTTCTTGAAGCCCGCCTATGGAAATACCTTACAATGCAGAGCTAAGGTAATCAACAGAGGGAAGCAAATCATAGTATCTGAATCTAAAATCTTTGATGTGAGGGATAAGAGTCAAAAGTTGGTAGCAAAAGCTATTGTGACTATGATGGCGGTTCCTGCGGAAAGTATTACAAATACCAAATCTTGATTTGATATCTTATCTCTTTCTAAACAAATCTTCTAAGGCCTGTTTCGCCACTGCTTTTTTGCTAGACTCATTTTCCTTTGAACCCCTTAAAACAAAATACTCACAAATGTTACCCTTTTCCTTGTCAATCACCCTTTCAGCGAGTACTTCCTTGCACTCATTGTAGGACCCTGGATCATAGAATTTGCACTGTAGGCAGCAATGGAGATCATTACCACACTTGGGGCAGGTATCATTTCGGGAAACCCTCCCTTCAAATTCTATCTCTTGGTTACAGAATGCACACGTTATCATATTAAAATTCCCATAATAATGGTCTACGGACAAGGGTGCTCCATGGGTAAACCCGCGGTACCACTTAATTTCGCCGATTTGCTTTGCGAAAGGCGGGACTTCGTGCCACGACATCCCGAACGTCATTACATTCATCCAGACGTGGCTTTCTGCGGTCGGGGTAAAATACTCAAACTCTCGTATGCATACTATAGAACTGGCGAAAATGTATAAATATATCCACCTATATTACTTTCTGACCTTAAATAGTTTATCTAACTTCTCCAATCTTTCCACAATTCCCCCATACTCTAACTCACCGTAAGGAAGCATGGCTGCGCCCGAAAAGCCTTGTTCTCTCAGCTCTAAAGCCTTTCTTGCTACCTTATCTCTCGCATAATCCCAGAATGGATGATCAAAGACATCTGCTGGTTCAGTAAATTTGCAGTTATGGACACAAAAAGCGTGGCATGCTATTATTGGAGGACCATCAAAATATCAAACTGGGGAATTGATCTTCACGGGCATGAGTGGTCCTATGTGGCTTCCCCTTATAAATCCAGCAACATAATGTCCAATACTGTAAGGGGAAAGAACCTCACCTGTAGCAGGAAAATTACCCTGAACCCTGACTATGCTTACTGGATCATCTTTGCCTGTATATTTTCCTGCTATATTGTGTAAACGGGATGTACTCACCGAAACAGCAATTTCTCCCGTCTCTCGGGAATAGATATTTTCGATCACAAATCTTTCTTGTCCCGTAAAAGAGAGGCAATATCATATAGGTCCTCCGGGGTATTTAATTCTATCACCCGATCTCCTTCAGTGTATTCAACATCCATGATATGAAAAGTAAATCCCTTTCCCATTTTTGGGCTTAACATAAGCCCAGCACAAAACATAGGATCAGAAAAAGCAAGAAAAAGGGGCAAATTTATGCACATCTTCATTTCCTTCTCCTTTTTGGTGAGCAAAGAGCAAAGCTATATCATCCCCGGTATGGCTTACATATATGTCATCTATCAACCCCTTGTTATTGTTAATCGCAAATTCTCGAGTTCTCTCAAGCAATTGATGGCTTGGCTTAATATGACCACCAATACTCCCTATATCAGCTTTGATTACACTCAAAGTAGTCCTCCTAATTACTCTCCCTTTGTTATAATCTCATCAGATAGTTTTAGTTTTTATACAACACCGCCTATATATCTGTAAAGAGAAATACCCTTGTTGTTTTACAAATAATTTTATAAATGATAATATATATTATTTAGAGTTTTAAAAGGGTAAGTAATGTTTATTGAATTAAGAGAAATTAAGATTACCCGTTACTAAAAAAATGATGATTTGGAAATAGTGTATATTGTGAAAACCTCTAGCTTTACCTTTGGCGGCTTGAATCAAAGAGTTTATACCTTCAAGCAGGCCGTTACCAATGAGTGATTTTTTCCATTAAAGAACGCCATCCCAATAATTTTTAATGGTATAAGCCGCTTACTTAAGAGCTTTAATGCGGCTATGAGTAGTCCAAAAATACGATTTTTTTAATAATATTTTAAGCTGTTCACAAGTCTCAGCTTGATAGATTTCCTGAAAGTTTTCTTTAATAACATTGATAGTTTCGTAAAAAGTCATTTTACTCGCTCATGATACCCATTATGGGATTCATGAAATGCTTCGCTAATTGCCAAAAACTCGGGGTCAATGTTTCAAACAATTTGGCGATTTAAACACTTAGCATTTCATGAATCATTTTCCAAAAATGGCCAAAATCGCTTTTAAAAGACTTTTTATGATTTTGCCAAATTCATACTCAAAGAAATTAAGGTGTCGCCATTCTTTTTCTTGTGTATCGTATGGTTTAAAATCAACATTGATATTATCTTATTGTGATCTGTAATGGAATATGGATCTTTTTTAAAAATCAACATAGATATCTAAGCGTTTTCTCTTAGAATAAAATTGGATATCTTTTATTAACCAAGGACCTTGGATACTTAATGGTGTTTCAAATAAAGATTTGGTTAACATGGTTTCCTCCTGAACTAAGGTTTCCCCCAGGATTATACCATAGTTACCCACTTAAAAATTTAAAGCGCCGTAAAAGGCTTTATTACAAATGAAAAATTGGAAATGAAAGAAGAATACAAAAAAGTAGCAACTATTGAAAATGAGATTGAGGCCCAACTCTTGGACTCCATACTTAATGAACGACATGTCCCCCATCTCATTACATCTTATTATGATACAGCTTATGATGGACTATACCAGACTCAAAAAGGATGGGGCTATATCAGCTCACCAGAAGCCTACTTCAAACAGATAAAAGAAATCATATCCTCTATAAGAGACTAATCTAATCTTCATTAGCTCTCATATAAAACGGTGATTCTAAGCTGTATAAAATATGTTGCCGTAATAATAATGCAGACTTATGCTAATTGAATATCCCACAGAGACGATTGAAATCTTTTTTACGTAAAGGAGTTAATTATGGTAAGAAGAAAAATAAGGATTCTGCTTGGGAAATTTGGAGAAGGCCGTAAAGAAGCCATGCTTGCTCTGGCAAGAACCTTCAGCGAAGTTGGCTTTGAGGTAATATTTACAGAATTGCAGGAACCGAGTGCAATCGTACGTTCAGCAATACAGGAATCAGTGGACCACATTGGAATCACCACACTGCCCGGTACTGATATACAAGCATTTGCTGAAATAACAGGACTTCTAAAAAAAGAAAATAGTGAGTATATAACAATTACAGCAGGTGGTTTTCTGGACGAAAAGGAAATTCCTCTGATAAAAGACATGGGTGTAATGAAATTTTTCCCAAAAGGTACATCTTTTGAGGAATTGATTGAATGGTCTAAGAAAAATATCAGACATAAAAACTAATCTCCCATTAACATGAATAGTACCCGATGATAAAAGAAAATATGTTCACCTGTGCAGAGTGTGGAAAAACAGTCGAGGATGAAAAAACGGTTCTTATTGATAATAGACATATCTGTCTGGCCTGTATATATGGAGAGAGAAAGCCATTTGAAATTTATCCAATTGGGCACGTCTGTAATGAATTACAAAGAAACAAAAGAACTTTTGGTTTGCACGGGGGAAAAAATATATCACGTATTGAGCTGCTTCCGTCACAGAAACGCTTTATGTATAAGTTAGAAGAAGAAAAGTTCTTGACCATCGTGTATTACTTGCATGAAACGAAATCTGTGAAATCGGTCTTTAAAAGAAGAGGAAATGGTAAGAAAGTTGGAGTTTTTGCATCACGTACACCATATAGACTTTCTAAGATAGGGATTCAGGATGTTAGATTGCTAAAGATTGAAGGAACAACCCTATATGTTGAGGGGCTGGATGCAATTAACAACAGCCCTGTTCTTGATATTAAAGTGCAGCATAACACTCCTTGAATCACTATCAATATTCTTCTTCATGCCTACCCATAAATTGAAAGGTAAATATGATTATGCGTGTATGTAAATGGTTTTCGGTATGTCCAATGAAAACATTTTTTGAGGAGGGAATATTATCTAAAAAATGGATTGACCAATATTGCATGGGAGATTGGGAGTCCTGTAAAAGATATTATATGGAAGAGAATGGTATATCACACCCAGACTGGATGCTTCCAGATGGGACAATCGATGAGCAGTTGCACAACGCTTAAAAAAGTAGAATGAAAATGATTGCTTTTTTTAGAACATAATACTCAATGAACACAGGCATTAATTGATTAAGAAGGAAATAAAGTAATGGGATGGAATATTTTTAGAGTCAAAAAGAGGGACGAAAGATATGAAGCAGATGATGATATTCAGATTACTATAAGGGAAATTGAAAAATTTGCACCAAAAAAATATCTTGAGGAAAGGGAAATGTATTATTACCATTATAGACAAATAACAAAATACTTTAAACCTTTACTCTCTCTACTAATCTATGTCTCAGACAAGGCTAAAAAAAAGGAAAATGAAGAGATATTTATTCAAGGTCTTTTTATGAAACTTAAAGATTTCTATGATGTAAATGATCAATTATCAATTAAAGGAGCCATTCAAGACCATAATCTTAAAATTAAATTGCATGAACTTTTAAAAATATTCTATGATGATACATCAATATCTGGGACAGATATCGAATTTTATTTAACAAAGTTACCGGATAACTAAGGTAATAGTATAGGGATCTCCATTTTGGACGCAGATGACCGCAGATTATAAGGATTTTAACCACAAAGAACTAACGGAAAAGATTATTAATATTTTCTATAGTGTTTACAATAAACTTGGTTATGGTTTTCTTGAAAAGGTCTATGAGAATGCAATGATGATAGAATTTAAAAAGGATGGTATTCCCGCGGTTCCTCAATTTCCAATAAAGGTATTTTATGAAGGTGAAGTTATAGGTGAATACTATGCTGATATACTGGTTAATAACAAGGTAATTGTAGAGATAAAAGCAGCAAAACGATTGGTAGAAGAAAATGAAGCACAGTTATTGAATTATCTAAAAGCAACCGATATTGAAGTTGGACTTTTACTTAATTTTGGCACTGAACCAGAGGTTAAACATAAGGCATTTGATAATACAAGAAAATAGTTCTCTGCGGAGATCTGCGAAAATCTGCGTCCCAATAAAATAGAGGAAGAGATGAAAATAAAGATAGAAAGCGAAAAAATCATTAAAGCCGTAAAGAAATTGGACGGAATTGATATTGTGCTGGAAAACACAAATGATGCCAAAGAGGCAATTAATCTAATTTTACAAAAAACCGAATTATTCAAGCGTGATGAATATGCTGCCTTGAATGATGTTAAAGTAAGCTCTTTCCAGGAATACAAGACCTCAGCAGTGGATTATAAAATGATATTTTTACTGGAATTCTCCTTTGCAGATGATGTATCCTTAGCTACAAAGGTTGCTCTTATCAAAGAGGTGCAGGAATTCTTTGGCAACATATAGATACTACTGACCTTTCCTTTGTCTTTAGAGTAATGAATCTTCTCAAAACCTAGAAAAAAAGAGGCAAAAAGCAATTAATTTGAAAGGAAATTGAAATAGTTTTTTAAGAAGAGCACGGATATATTGATTTTATTACTATTTTTTTGCCCATACTGTCTTTCCACATTCTATACAGAAAAAAAGATAAAAGCCAAATTAGCATTGCCAGAGGTGGCAGCTTGATTATGTTAGTCCTGAGAGGTCCCCCTCGTTTGAATCTGCTATTTGGATATGTTTCGTTGCTTTCATTCTATCTCTTTTTTCCTCCTTTTCTGGCCACTTCACATATTCTTTAACCTGTTGCTCATTCAGACCTACCATACTTACGCAATATCCCCTGGTCCATAGGTGTCGGCCCCAATAACTCTTTCCTAACTTCTCATATATTTGAAACGATCTTAAGGACAACTTCCCTTTCAGAAATCCCATCACAAAAGATACAGCAGGCTTCGCTGGTATGGACATCAACAGATGAATGCGATCATGTGCATTAAATTCTGGTGCTTCCACCAATTCTTTTTAGTGGCACAGGATAATTGCCTGTTGTTTAGCATATTCTGCTATATCATCTTCAACCCACATTATACAGTTGAATAAAAGAAAGTATTGACAAAAGATGTGTAACTTGTTGATTGCACTCCTTTCTATGGTGGTTTGCTAACGACATGAAAGGATCACATTGGCGACAGAGGGGCCTAGAGCTTATCCGGGTAGTGTAAAATATCTTGTGTAAATTCTAAAAGGGTAGAAAAAAGGGTGCTTTTCCTTATAAAGGGTTTTACCCAAAAACCTATAAAGAAAGGAGAAACACCCATAAAACTAGAAATAAGTGTGCCTGAAGTAGTAGAGATTTTCAAGGAGATTCAGGAGCAACCTGAAAAACTTTTTAACATGATCCGGGTAGAGATCAGAGAGAATGTTGGTGAATATCTGTCCACGTTGATGAACATGGAGCTGACCCATTTTCTCGGGTGTGAATACTATGAACATGGTCAAGGCAAGGTAAATCATCGCAATGGCTCCTATCCTCGTCAATTCACGCTTAAAGGAATTGGAGGAATCCAGGTTGAGGTACCAAGGGACCGGAAAAGCCGGTTTACCACCCAGGTCTTCCCCGAAGTAAGCGGTATGAGGATGAGCTTCGGCAAGACCTGAGTTCTATGTTTTTGATCCCGCTTTTAGCAGCCAATAAAGCGTTGATAGATGGGATGGAGAAATGGAGAACCCGTGATCTATCCGGGGGAACCGATCAAGTATTTGTTTTTAGATGGTGCTACCTTTGATATACGTATATACGGCAGCGTTGAGAAAGTCCCCGTGCTGGTGGCTATTGGAGTTCCCAAAAACCAAGCAAGGTCCAGCAATGCCAGGTTCATGCCTGCCTGTATACTGCACGCAGACAGGGGAGTCAAACCCTATAGGAAAAGTGCGTAATAATCTGCTATTCTTTAAAGAATGGAATAGGAAAAAATTTACACAAGAAAGTTGACAGTATCCTGAAGACCTGTTATTAGATAAAATATTGCTAATACCTATTAAAAGTAAAGAATGAATCAATACAAACATAATAAAAGGAGGTATTTGTAATGAAGAAGCTAACAGTTATCTTGATGCTTGCGGCAGTTTTTTTTCTCGAAGAGGGATCACCTTCTCATGCAGCTGATTTTGATGTAAAAGCGGGAGTTTCAAAGCTCAGTGGAGATACTACTTACAGGATTGGGTATCCAGTTGATTATGTATATTTTGGCCATGAGGAGGGATATTTCCCTTTCAGCCAGCTAGAATTCCCCCTGGATGTATCTATGCTTTCTCTAGAAGGTAGCATGAAGTTTTCAGATAAATGGAAGGCGAGCCTTACCATACAAACCAACATTACCGATGATCCTGGAGAAATGAAAGACTCAGACTGGCTAACTCCGAGCAACCCAACCCGCCTTGATGTTTTCTCAACAAGCAACACCGAACTTGATGCAATGATATGGGATATCAACCTTGG
>JAWOBA010000069.1:0-26466 GCA_046498285.1 Desulfatiglandales bacterium
TTGACATGATTATGCCGCAGATGGGAGGAGGAGAGACCTATGACAGAATGAAGGAGATGGATCCCACCATCAAGGTCCTGCTTTCCAGTGGCTACAGCATTGATGGCCAGGCACGAGAGATCCTGAAGAGAGGATGTGATGGATTTATACAGAAGCCGTTTACTATAAAGGAGCTATCAAAGGAAATACGGAATATTGTAGGGAAATAACCATAGCCTTTATCTACAAATATTTATCAATATCTCTGATTGGGAGAATGTTGATGATAATTCATAGTAGACTGTTGAATAATCCATTTTAATGAGAACAAGAAAGATTCATGAAGACAAATTGGGGAGCTATCTCTCATGGGGCTAAATAGAGGACCATACATTGTATCAAAGATTAGGTAGTGTATGAGCTTTTAACCTATGAAAAATTTGAGCAAAGAGTTAAGGAGTGGGAAAAAGAATCTTTAGGGCTTAAATAGGCTGACAATGGGTAACTCCTCGCATTTTTCTTTCTCAAGTCTTGATATGCTCCATTCTGAACGATTCCCAAGCTTACCTTAGTTGTCAAGTATGTATACTATCTTTTTGTGAGTTATATGCGAGTGATAATCATGATATTTTTTCCGGGAAAACCTTTTTCCATTCACAATATAGGATATTTCACTTTACTTTTAAAAATAATGTTCTGATGCTAAAGGATAAGCTGATTTTTGCTAATTGAAAGGGCAAAAGATTATTCTCTAAAATTATAAATTTGTGCAAAATCTGAAAAATTTTTGTTATCTTAATAAAAAGTGTGGATTTTTTGAGGTGACTGGTGGCCTCCGGCCCCGCTTCCAGCCCGTAGGTGTTCTAGGTCGGAGGGCAGAGCCTAGACCTCGCCTATAAAAAGGGAGCTGCTTTTTTGCAATCAACCTGTGGCCCAGATCGCAGGCCTACCGATCACATAGATAGGGATGAAATCCCTAATCTCGCATAGCAGGAGAGCTTTGGTCTCCGGCGGTAGTTGGACCTATGGCCTGAAAAGAACTCAAGAAAGGTCCACCCGCGTTAAGCAATATGAGTTATACAAAACTCACAATAAATTAGGAATAAGGGGGAGAAGTAGTGGCATCCAAAAGTCCGGGAATTGAAAGTTTGACTCAGTTTGCAAAGGAGGTGATTCGCAGTTCAGGAGAAAAAGCGCTTTCTTATTATGGCAGGGGTAAGCCGGATGTTAAATTCGATGAGGAATTGGTTACAGAAGCTGAACTTAGCCTGATGGAGTTTTTTCAGAATCAACTCCATGCTCATTTTCCTGATCATCAGATTTTTCATGGGAACCAAAAGAATGAAGGCTATACTCATGATGGAAAGAGATATTTATGGATTTACGACGCACTGGATGGGGTAGCAAATTTTCAGTCCGGGATTCCCATATGGGGAAGCTCTTTGTCTCTTCTTGAGAATTTTTGGCCGATTTTGGGTATGTTTTATATGCCCTCAACAGATGATCTTTTTTATGCCCAGGCAGGACAAAATGCCTTCTTGGGCGAAAAGAAAATCAGTATTTCTCCTCAGGAAACTATCAACGATGAAAGTCTTCTGCTCACCTACTCACGATTTCATCATCATTATCATTCTACATTTCCAGGTAAAATTCGCGATTTGGGATGTACTACTGCTCATATATGTTATGTTTCCATGGGGCGTGCTGAAGCGGCTGTTATTGCAAATGAGTCATATGAGGATCTGGCCGCGGCTCGTGTGATTCTTGAAGCAGCGGGAGGAAGAATCTCTAAAATGGATGGAAGCGAGTTCCTCCTTGATGAATACTTAGATGGGCAAAGAATAGAGGATAATCTGATGGTGTCAGGCCCTGGAATTTTTTCGCAAGCTCGTTCCTATTTGCAAGAGTTATTAACTTGAATGATTGCCGGTTAATGGAAAGTGACAGGCTACGTAGCGGTCATTTCTCTGCAAAAGTTCTGGACGTTTATATCTACAAATATCTTGGGCCATGGGACATCGCATAGAAAAAGGGCAGCCATTGAAATTCTCTGGATCCGAATCAAAGTTGAAAGGGCCCTGAAAAACACCTCTTACGCTGTCGATCAATAGCTTGGTGTAGGGATGGCTGGGACAAGATAAAAGAAGATGAGCCGGGCCAACTTCCACTAAGCGGCCGGCAAGCATTACCCCGATTCGATCCCCAATTTTTCGAGCCAAGCCGATATTATGGGTCACAAAAAGCATAGAGAGGCCTAACTCGGTCTGGAGATTCAAGAGCAACTTTAATACCTTTGCCTGAATGCTGGGATCAAGTGAGCTGGTTGGCTCATCTGCAACTAGAAGAGAGGGGCTAAGGACCAGGGCTCGAGCAAGACAGACCCGCTGTATAGCCCCCATATTAAGTTCATACGGATGGCAGCCCAGGAATCCTGGATCAGTTGAAAGATGGACATCTGCTAGAATATTAGTGACAATTTCTTTAAGTTTACTTTTATTTTTGGCAAGGCCATGGATTTTAACTGGCTCGGCAACAGTGTCAAAAACAGTAAAGCGATGGCTGACAGACTCGGCTGGGTTTTGATAGATAACACCAATGTAACGAGCCAGGGAGCGGTAGTCCTGATGCATCCATTTATCCATGTCATGCCCATTAAAGAGCCTTGTGCCAGTATCCGATTTGAGCACACCGGCAGTGATCATTGCCAGAGTAGTCTTACCAGAGCCGGTTTCGCCCACTAAGCAGAATATCTCACCGCATTTGATTTCCAGGTCGATTGGATGAATGGCAACAGTTGTTCCATATTGCTTACTTGTGCCTTTGAGTTCCACAAGATTGGCGATCCCATGCCGCAGACAGCGAACCATATGGTCACCAATTGCGTCCAAGGTTACTGTTTCTGTTTGACATCTTTCAATGACCTGGGTACATCGGTTCAGGAACAAGCAACCATGTGGGGGAGCATGGCCACCCTTATGGGATGAGTGAGGGACCTGGATATGGACATGCTGGTAATTGGCATCATTCTTGTGGCCATGCTGGTGTATAAAGCGGTAAAATGCATCGCCACGAATACCGCCTAAATCCCTTGTAGTTGTCATGGCTGGATAGGACCTTCCAAGAGCTAAGGTGTAAGGGTGAAGTGGATGAGTGAAAAGATCCTTTGAGGGCATAATTTCCATAATCTGGCCAAGATAGAGAAGGACAATAGTTTCGGCCAGATGGACCACTAAGTCCAGATCGTGTGTGATCAAAAGAACTGCCTTACGGTTATCCTTGGCCTGATTTATACAATCACTCACAAAAGATTTGTTTATGGCATCTAAGGCGGAGGTAGGCTCATCTAAAATAATCACTTCTGGATCCAGTATCATGGCCATAGCTAATAAGACTCGTTGCGCCTCACCACCACTGAGTTGATAAGGATAGCGGGAGTGATGTTCACTCTTGAGTCCCATTCGGAATAGGGCCTTGCCAGCAAGCTCATGGGCCACAGGTCGGCTTAAGGACCGATGTTGAATCAATGGTTCAGCCACTTGATCAATAATTTTATGCACTGGGTTAAGATTGGCAGAACCGTTCTGAAAAACCATACCAATTTGCTCCCAACGAATCTTGTTTAGTGATGATTCACCAAGGAGATCGATTCGTTGTCCATCCAATATTATTTGACCCTCTTTGATTATATTTGATGGCAGTAATCCCATACAGGCCTTCGCAAGGGTAGTCTTTCCAGAGCCGGATTCTCCCACTAGGGCCAGACATTTACCGGGAGTGAGTGCAATGCTTATATCCTCCAATGCTTGGATACGGTGGGATCCGTCTTGATAAATGATATGTAAGTTTTTAATCTCCAAACCCATAGCGCTCTTTACGGCAATTCGGATAAGCCGGAATAAAAGGTAGTCATAAATATTAAATAGTAGGGATTTGCTGTCAATGATTTTTGACGGTTATTGTACTGTACTGTTTATATTTCACTATTACTTATAAATTGCAAAAAACAATTTCCCCTATCACTGGACAGGAAAAAAATAGTCTCGATCACTAATGGGCATGTGACCCTAAAGTATAAGTGCAGGCAAAAGCGTGTTACAAAAAGGCATTTCTGGATGCCTGGTAATACTTTACTCTCCTTGAAGGTAAGCCTTTAGCCCTGGTCACGGTGACCAACAACCCCATTATTACTATTATCATACTATTTCATGTAAGCAAGAAATTGCTTAGGAAATAGAGCAGGGTAAAAGGTATCAACAATTCAACTCATGCGAATATAGCCGGGCCCTCGAGGATAATGAAAATAGGGATTGAGATAGTTCCGATCTCCCTTATTGCCTAACATGCGAATCTCCTTGATCTTGGCTTGACTTACCTGACTGGTCACCATTAATCCTACTATAATTACAAATGCCCATGTCCATAGTATTTTTTTCGTTGATTTCATAACACTCTTCTCTTTACCTAAAGATAGATATAAAATCTTATAATGGATTTTCATGAATGGATATTGAGGCAGATGAAAGAGAAAGGCCACGAAATTACCCATTCTTTATAAGTTTTGAGACCTTCGTGGCCTTTATATTTCTTGAAAAGCACTGATAATTGGTCCTTCTTGAACCGTAAAGACCTTTTATAATAGCAATCACTTTTTTGTCAACCATATTTCTCGAGACAATGTCTGGAAAACACAGAAAACAAAAAGGGTAAACCTGTCCACTTTTAAAAAGACCGCCAAATTTTCTATTGAATGTGTAAAACTATGATCAGAGAGGAAAAGAGCTTTATATCTCGGGTCATTTGTATCTAAAGGATACTACTTCCCTTTGTTTGCTCCTTGTGTGTTGCTGGAGGGTAGGTAGTTGATGTTAGAAAAAAAGGAGATAGGCTGAGGCGCTGAAAACGACACTATACCTATTTAAAAATAAAGGCAATGTACAATCCCTTGAAATAGAAGGAGGGGAGGGGGGGTATATATTTAACTGCACACTGTGGCATAAAAATACCCTCCATTCTCAAAAGGGAGGGTATTATAGTAGCACAAGATTAACAAATATTACTACTCAAGTGGATCCTTATCATAGCCAAGCTTTTTCCAGTTAAGGACATGGCCGTTTTTCCCATGACAATCGAAGCATCCAAAGGCTTGGTCACCTGGAAGAATTGAGTGAGTTATGTTGAAATTAAACTCTTTGGTGACCAATGTGGCATCTTTGTATTTTCCTTTTTCGTATTTCCGCATCTCCTCAACTGTAGTAACCCCGTCTTTATCGGCATCAGCTGCCTTGACCTCAGGTACGATAATAACATCATCGAGTGCTGCGTCACCTCTTTCAATAAACCATGTCGCTTTAATCACGTTAAATGGATAGATTTTTGCCATAAGGTCAGTTGATCCCAATATAGGCAGATGACCTGAACTTTTTCCTGTATACCATTTATGCTCCGGAAGCCATCCAGGCTCCCTCTTTTTTGTGACAGGCTTTCCATCTTTTGTAAATTGATTCCAGCTTCTGCTTTTCAATGCCTGTCCAGGCCTTGGCCCGGTGTGGCAGGTGACACATGCGATTTTATTAACATGTTTGCTGTCGAGGATTTCACCCTCATCAACACCGCCATGTGGCTTTTCTTCGTGGCATTTGGTGCAGGAAAGGGTCCCTTCCATGGTGTCTTCTGTGGTATCAATCGCATATCCTTTGGCAAACTGGTGATCACTGTGTGCATCTGTTAATCTTTCATGACAGTCCTGGCACCTCATTCCCATTGCAATATGAATATCATGCTCTTCATCAAAGACATCCCCACGTTTCTCACAATCCTTAACATGACACTTCGCGCATTGAGCTATTGTTGGTTTTCCTTCGCCGTCTTTAGTCTCATGGCAAAGCTGGCAATCGGTCTTTCCAGTTGCAGGATCCCTATAGGATGAGGTGTGACATGTACCACAATGCTCCTTCCATCCCTTTATCCTTCCCTGTTTTTCAAAACTAAAATTTGGAATCGCACACCACTTCTCCAGCATTCCCAAACCATTACCCCAGCCACCAAGTGCCGGACTTCGTCCCAACTGCCCATGATAGGAACTTTCAACACAATCCTTTGCTTGGACGTTAGCAGGAATAACCAGAAAAGCAAGTAACAACGTAATTACAATGATCAGTCCATTTTTTAAAGATTTCACCGTTTCTTTCTCCTTTTTATTCATTATGTAGTTCAAATTACACAGGAGATAAACATTTATTCCTAAATTATGTCAAGGAAAAATTTTCAAAAACTGGGGTATTTTTTACTCAATATGGGTAACAATCTTTATCTCTGCCTTTTCTTTTAAGGATTGAAGCCATGCATTAAATATCCTTTTTTCCTTTTCCAAAAGAACAGCTTGTTTAAAGGATTCTTTTTCTTTATGAAAATCCGTTGTATCAATGTCTTCTTTGCTAAGCCATCTAATTACATATATTTTATTGTTTATCTCAAAGACCTCATCCGGGTATATCTTTTGAGATGACAGGGAAAAAGCGGCCTCAGACAGTAATGGTGAATTATCAATTTTTGGGGGGTTCTGTTTCCTGGTAAAAAAGTCTGTCTCCTCTGTTTCCAACCCCTTGCTTTTGGCCAGTTCAGACCAGTTAGCACCCCTTTTTAATTGCTCTAGGTAGCTCTTTGCCTCTTTTTTTGCAGCAATAAGAGAAAGATGATTGATAAAATCTCTCTCTAATTGATCAGAGACTTCACTCATTTCTGGGATATGGGAATCTTTGGTGTCAACAACCTGAATAATATAGAATTTATCTTTATGCTTGATGACCTCACTTATCTCCCCATTTTCTAAGGAGTATATAGATTGTGTAAGTCTTTCATCTTCCCCCAGTCCTGGAATGGCACCAGTTTTAGGAAAATAATCAGTTTCCTTTACTGTCATTCCATGTTGGTCTGCGTAGGTGGTTAAATTAATGTCATAGGGCATTTGATCCATCAAGGTAAGGGCCCTTTCATGCGCTATTTCCTCGCTTATACTATTTCTTATTGTGGTTACTATTTGATTTCGAACCTCAGAAAGGGTTTGGACAGTAGATTCTTTGATGTTATCTACTTGTATTATGTGCCATCCAAATTGAGTTCTAACTGGCCCACCTATTTCTCCTTTTTTCAAGCTAAATGCAAGTTCTTCAAAGGGTTTAACCATTTGCCCCTGCGTAAAATAACCAAGATCGCCTCCTTTTGATGCAGCAGGATCTTGAGAGTATTTTTTAGCCAGTACTGCAAAGTCCTCTCCATCTTTTGCCCTTTTTGATAGAGAAAGCGCCTTCTCTTTTGTCTTTGTTTCTTCTGATTCTGAAGCATCTGGCGATACTTTAAGGAGTATATGCCGTGCTTTAATCTGTTTTGGATTTCTAAAGTTTTCTTGATTCAATTCATAGAAGTTTGATATTTCTTTTTCTGTAATAGTTACCTTATCTAAGAAATCAGATGGGTCGAGGACAAGATAGGCTATTTTTATCTTTTCCGGAAGCCTGTATTTTTCCTTATTTGATTCGAAATAGGCCTTTTTCTCATCTTTTTTGATCTCTATCTTGCCTTTAAAATCTTTCGGATTGAAAGAGACAAAACCAATATTCACTTTTTCTTTTTGATAGGAATAGTAATTTTTAATCTCCATGTCTGTGATTGGAAAAAAGCACTTGATAAAATGTTGAATTTTATTACCTAACAATTCTAATTTTATCATTGATTCAAAGTCTGTTGGTTTCATCCTGTTATAATTCAAGAGAGACCTATACCTTCCTTCATTAAACTCGCCATTTATTTGAAAGGCAGGGTAGGTAAAAATAGCATTAGCTACTTCATCATCTGTGACTCCGAGGCCAATTCTTTTAGACTCCTGGCTGATCAGTCTTTCATTTATCAGACTATCTAATGCCCTTTGCCTAATTTGAAATACTTTAATAAGACTATCATTCCAGTACTCTTTATATTGTTTTTGCAAGGCACCCAGCATATCACGATATTTTGCCTCATATTCGATACCCGTGATTAAATCGCCATTTACATAAGCAATCTTTGATCCAGGCTTTTCTCGTATTGCGTAGACACCCCAAAATACAAAGACAACGGCAATGAGACCGACCATTACCTTAATCAAGATCCCCTTTGTGTGCTTTCTCATTAATGTGATGAACATGTACCTTGGACTCCTTTAATTAAAACTCAATCCCTTTCCTTGCCTCTATCCCAACCTGATATGGATGCTTGATTTCATCGATAAATGAAACAAGGTCAGCCCTTTCAATGAGCTCCTGAGGACAGTTTCGGCCAGTAAGAACCAGTTCGAGACTCTCTGGTTTCTTGTCTAAAAGCTCGATTACCTTTTTCAGGGGAATCAGCTTAAAGTCAATAGCCACATTGATTTCATCTAAAATAAGAATATCATAATGATCTTTTTCCATAAGTTCTTCGATTTTTTTCAGTGCTTTATCGGCTTCCTCATAGTCTATAGGTGATGGATTCTTAGGATCAATCAGCTCTGTTGTTCCATAGCGAAAAAGATCAATGTCAAGCTTCTTAAGACTTTTTACTTCTCCATAATCCCATATTTTCATAAAGTGAATGATGGCAATTTTAAAATTGTGTCCAGCAGCTCTCATAGCCAGACCGAGAGCTGCGGTTGTCTTTCCCTTTCCCCCTCCTGTATAAATCTGAACAAGTCCGAAATTATGTTTCTTTTTCATCAATAGCGCTTTCTAGTATTTATATTAAAATTCCACTTGAAATTCAGTTATTTTAATTGTCCCATCTTTTAACCAATTAAAATGTTTATGTCAATCTATGGGCTAAAGAATTGTCTCTTAATGGAGAAATTGTTGTAGATTTTTTGTTTTTAGTCATATAGGTTATTTGTAAATCATAGAGGTATTTATAAATCAGAGAGTCATGGGGTGAACAGTAATGTTCGAATAGTGAAAAAAATAGGTAAACAAATGATGAAACAAGGATTAGTTCAGGTTTATACAGGAAACACAGCACAAATAAATCTCTCACATATAGGTCTCACACTGAGGGCCACAGGGCAGAATCTACGTACATTTGTAATGGGATTTATACCTCATCCCTTTATAGCTACCGAGGATAAGGCCTTTTCATTTTTTAAGGATCAAGTAGTGGTAGAACGCTTACAATTAGAACATGTCCCTTCTGATGATAATTTACATAGCCAAGACATAGATAAGAGTAATATCGCCATTGAGCATATTCAGGAAATAATTTCGAGCGGTGCTTTTGATATTATCATACTGGAGGATATTAACCATATTATTGATTTGGGCATTATTTCTGTGAACTCTGTAACCAATCTTATAGAAAAAAAACCAGCCAATGTAGAATTGGTCTTGACTGGCAGGAATGCAAAAAACAAAATAATTGAAAAGGCAGATCTTGTGACAGAGATGGTTGAGCATAGGAAGGAGGGGAGCTCGTGGAAGATCGATGGCAGTAGCCAGGAGGGATGTGTTGGGGTAATTACTGGAAACGGTAAGGGAAAGACTACCCATTGTCTGGGAAGGGCTATGTTTTTTGCAGCCAATGGGATCCGGTCGAGCGTATTACAGTTTATAAAATCTCCCCAGCCCTATGGAGAGGTTATTGCTCTCAAAACATTTCCGAATCTTGAGATTAAGAGTATGGGCAAGGGTTTTATCTTTGGGCCTTCAAATGGTTCCGATATACATATTAAGGCGGCGAAAAATGCTTGGGCGGCTGCGGAAAAAGAAGTGTCCTCAGGAAAATATCGTTTAATCGTATTAGATGAGATCAATATAGCGACTAATTTAGGGTTGCTCGACCCAGATTTGATTAAACATTTAATATCAGTAAAACCTAAGAATATGCATATCATCCTGAGCGGCCGGAATGCCTCCCAAGAGATACAAGAAATAGCATCTTCCATAATTGAAATGAAAGAAATAAAGCACCCATTTAGCAAAGGTATTAAGGCTAGAAAAGGGATAGAATATTAACAAAGAAGTTGGCAATAGCTAGTAGGCAGGAGTCTAAATAAACCTTTTTTTTGCAGGTATACCGCATTATTTCTGATGCAAGATCTCCTCAGGAACTATACCATTAAGATGGGGAAACTGGTCATTCATGTGGGGTATGTACATTGCTTCCATAAATTGATCTTGAAAGTCTTTTTCTACAGTCAATTCAACATACTCCACATTCCTTGAAACCCAGTTGGCCTCTTCACGTTTTTCCCGGTTGAGGAGTGCTGCTCTGGCACCATCCCCAGCGGCATTCCCTATTGAAATAATTTTCTCTATCTCACAGTCGGGGAAAAGGCCCATGATCAAAGCTTTTTCTCGATCTATATGAGTGCCAAATGCCCCTGCTATCTTTACTTGATCTACTTTATCTATTCCCATTCTTTTCATCATCAGCTTGCACCCGCAGTATAGTGCGCCTTTGGCGAGTTGAATCTGTCGAATATCCTTTTGAGTGATAACGATGTCTTTGCCAATAGTTGTTTCATTCGCCCAGGCAATGACAAACTCTGACTGATTATTGGCAGAATTCTTCCGAAAGCGGCTGTTTTTCTGCTTCGGGTTAAATTTCCCGCTTTTCAGAATTACTCCGGTACGGTAAAGTTCTGCAAATAAATCCAAAATCCCTGAGCCACAAATGCCCCTGGTCTTCATTTCCTCGCTTTTTGAATATGTTCTCCAGATATCCCTACCAATTACCTTGTAATCTACTTCATGGCTATCAGGATCGATTTTAATACGTTCAATAGCTCCAGGAGCAGCCCTCATACCAAAAGTGAGCTGTGCCCCTTCAAGGGCAGGGCCAGTAGCACAGGATGAAGATATAAGTTTTTCCTTGTTTCCCAAAACCAACTCTCCATTGGTGCCGATATCGATAATGAGCTGCATTTCTTTCTTTTTATAGGGTTCTTCAGCAATAAGAACTCCCACATTGTCTGCCCCTACAAATCCTGCCTCGTTTGGTAAAATATGAACATAGGCAGACTCATGTATCCTAATCCCGAGGTTTCTGGCCTTAATATCCATGCTTTTATGAACTGCAGGGGGAAAAGGGGCAATTCCCAAGTATTCTGGATTGAGCTTTAATAGAATATGATGCATGGCTGTATTACCTACTATTGTCATGTCCATAATATCGCTTGGATTAAGACGGAGATATTGTCTGTCTTCCTGGATAATTTGAGTTGTTGTATTGTCTCTTTTATTATTTTTTTCGTTTTTAGCAGGGGGATGCGTGGCCTCGCAAGCCTGAGTAACAAGGCTGTTTAGACCTTCAACAATATCTGCACTCATTTTTGCAAGACCATCCTGATGCATCATATGATAGGTGATTCGGCTCATTACATCTTCACCATACTTGTACTGGGGGTTCATTATGGAGACAGTATCCAATACATCCATGGTAGCAATATTGCATAGATAAGCAGCCACGGTGGTCGTTCCTAGGTCAATAGCCATGCCATAATAGTCATTTATCTTGCTCGGCAAAATCTGCAGTATCTCTTTTTCCATCCAAATGGCTACTGTTACCTTCCACTTGCCTTTACGAAGTTGATTTGAAAGTCCTTGTAATGCCAGATAGTCAATATCCAGATTTTTTAGGCCATATTTGTGATTGAGTGCTTCTAAAATGCGCTCCAGATCACCAGTGGGATCTTGGATTGTAGGCTCTGATAAATCAACATAATAATATTCGACTGCAGGGTACCATTCAATATGAATATCTCTAGGTGCCTTGCTTACTACCTGCTTGCCGGCCCTCGATTCTTCAGGCACAAAGACCAGAAGATCTCCTTCTATGCTTGCACAGCAGCCCAAACGGTAACCAGCCTCTTTTTGCTCTTTATTTATGAACTTTTCTTCTTTATCCTGCCAGCCACTTACATGAGATTTGCTGGAGGATATCCCGTACTTTTCGAAAAAGCCTTCTTCTATACGCACCTTGCACTTTCCGCAAACGCCTTTCCCTCCACATAGAGTTTCAATATCCACACCCAGTTCTTGTGAGGCTTCGATGATAGTCGAACCTTTTCTAACTTCCCCTCTCCGGCCAGAGGGCTGAAACATGATTTTGAATTTTTCAACTTTATTCATCAAGGAGCAAACTCCTTTTACCGTTTTGTGATAAGAAAAAGCAAACTCCCTATACATCTATAGGGAGATAAGGTGGGTTTGAGTCAGGTGCCTGTAAATAACTCATGCCCAGATTGAGGGCATTATCAATCCAGATAGGATAACATCTTCTACGCTAAACCTCCTAAGAAACTCGACAGAGAAAAGAGCAGGGCGTTTTTTCCATGTATAACCATGAAGCAAAGCGCCGGGGCTATTTGCTGAGTGGTGCAAGAACATCAACTGGGTCTTTCGTTGCATTTCTTATCAGTTTATTAGCAAGACTTAAGGCAATGGCAAGTGTTTATAGCACTGAGGTATCAACCCAAACGTTAGAATCAGCTTAACATATTTTGTTATCTTATATGGATTAAGATAACCAGGCAAATGCCCTTCTTTATACGGGTCTGGTATAGGGCATGTATCTTTTCCTTGGCAAGATTTTTGTTATCTATGAGAAACGCTTTATGGAGATAGTAATAAGCTGAGAGATAAATTACCCTGCTGAGACCTTTGCATAACCCCTATTGATCTAAAGACGATGGGCTTTTTTTCAGTTCCGAGGCTCCCGGGCTGGTCTTTTCAGCACCCTTCTCTCCGAGCGGGAGGCTCTACGAGCCGGAAGCCACCAGTCACTTCAAAAAAGTCCATCGTCTTTTTGGGGATGGTGAAAATCGCCAGGTTTTTCAAAGGTCTCCTGATATAGAAAATACTGGGCTATATCGGCATACTCCCCTTTAAATACAGCCCTTATCTTTTGCCTTCCAGTGGAGGTATTCTCATGGTTTGCCTTCTAGATGTAAGTACATGGCATTATTCGATAACCCCATTTTAGGCGAATTACTTGTAAGTATGTCTCATGGCCAGTACGTTTCACATAGTACCAAGACAGTCCCTTAATCCTTTATGTTCAATGTTCTTTTTACAATCCACTTGACATGTTCGTAGTCTATGACCCTTTGCAGCATTATTTTCTGGGCCATAATAGGGCCAGCACCATGCCATGTGCCAACACCGTGTAAACCTGCTGTCCAGTTTTGCAATAGTTTCGTAACCTTCATAATATTTTCAGTCGATGTATCTGATCCAAATCCGAGATATTCTTTCACGTAGTCTTTCACTTCGGGATTATTGAGCTCTTTCAGTGAAGGGAGGGTAACAATTAATCCAGCACCTATATCCCCTGCAAGCGCCATAATCCTCCAGAATGAATTAGCGACATTTAACTTTGATACATTTCCCATAAGCTCATCCGGAAGATACACGCCCGATCCTTTTGGTTCCTCAGAGCCTTTCTGGGCTGCTGCCATGCCACAGGCCCTGCAGGTTTCTCTCAAGGCCACCATCTCCATTAACTGGTCATTGATGTGCGAGGCCTTGTCTAATCCTTTATACTCCTGAATCAGTTTGCATGCCCCGATTATTTGGTTCATGAATCCAACCTTGCAGGTGCCGCCGCAGGTCATGCGGTGGGTCTTGGCAAATCTGGTGACGAACTTCACGGAGTATTGGTACTCACCACAGTGAAATACCCGCTCCCATGGAACAAACACGTTGTCAAATATTACCATAGAGGTTTCCCGTTGCCCGTATAGAGGATTGCCAAGCTCTTCCATGTCATCTACCTGATCTCGTTCCGCTGAGTACGGGGTGTACTGGCATATGTAAGTGATACCTTCAGCGTCTACCGGGGTGGCAAACGCAACAGCGTAGTCCTCCTCTCCTTTATAATGAGCTGCCTGGGGTAGTACATTGATATAATGGCTTCCAAATGCCCCGCTAATGTTTATTTTTGCACCCTTCACCACGATCCCATCTTTATTTTTATCCACAATCTTTAACGAGAGATATGGATCCGGCCAATCAAGGGTTTTTTCCTTTCTACTTCCCCTGGCCTCAGTCAATGCACCCGCTACAGAGAGGTCCTCCTTCTGCACCATCTTGAGATATTCGAGAAATCGAGGATGATATTCAGTACCCAGTTCTTTATCCATCTCCCAGGTATTGGCATAGAGGGAGTGAAAGGAGTCATATCCCACGCATCGATAAATGCATGTTCCAAGCATTTCAGCGGTGAAGGTGCCGGCCTCGGCCTTTGCGATAAGCTCATCAACACTTGTGCTTACATGCGTGTACCTATTTACCGTATCGTTTATCAGGGGGGAGTGACAGGTCATGATATCCTTGTATTTTGGATCAAGAGCCCATTCATAGCTTGCCTTGTTGGCCTCAACAACTGTTCTTGTATTCCTATTTGTAAGGATATTTTCAACCTTTTTTCCATTCATAAAGACCCTTGGTTTAACACTCTTTAGACTTTCTTCAAACTGCTCTGGTGTCATCAATGCCATCTCTTTTTATCCTCCTTTTAGTGTTTATATTGAAATTATTCACATAACAGCGTATCAATTACGATATATGCACCCTATTGTCAATGTTCCCGTTATCTTTTATTGAGTATCCTGTTGTCAAAAACAAATGACAGCTAAAAATTAATGATTGTGAAGATCCATTAAGGCCTTATCAATCTTTTCTCTTAGTGCTGGATCATTTTCTGATAGCTTTTTTGCCTTTTTAAAATGGAAAAGGGCTTTTTCTCCCCTGCTTATTTTGCTGAAATATATGCCTAAATTATAATGAGCCATTGCTAAGTTATTTTGCCGACCATAGACCAAGCCAAGATTATAATAGATCCTGTCTTTGACTGGTGGAAGGAAGGTGAGACGCTCATAGATTGTTGCCGCTTCACTGTGGCGTTCTAGGTTTTGGAGGGACAAGGCATAGAGATACAAGATCTCCTTATCTTTAGGGGCTAGCTGAAGGGCATTTTGCAGAGTAAATACAGATTGTTCGTATTGGCCAATCGTCTGATAGGCCGTGGCCATAGAAAACAGAACGGGGATAGATTTTTTATTTTCTCTCAGGGCTTTTTTGAAGAAGCTGAGGGCCTCGTGTATCTTCCCATCTCTTTCGAGGACAAGGCCAAGACCATAATGGGCCAAAAAAGATGACGGTTCTGCATGCAGCCTCTTGTTAAACTCTCGTGTTGCATTTTCCTTATCATCACAGAGGGCAACAACCATAGTATGAAAGATAGGAAAACGGGATCGCAGGGTTTTTGTTGTATTAGAATTGGATATTTTTGTATACTCTTGTGCCATTATTTCTATATTGGCCATTCTTTCCGGTACACCAGGATGAGTAAGAAGGTAAGGGGGGATATTATGGCCACCGTACCAATTTTCCCTTTGAATTTTTTTTAATGTGGTTACCATTCCTTGCGGGTTAAAACCTGACATATGAGTGTATTTGAATCCTAGTTGATCAGCTTGTCTTTCATCCTCCCGAGAGTAACCAAGTTTAGCCTGAACTCCGGCAGCAATTGATCCTGTCATTAGGGCACTGGCTGCTTCACCACCAATGAGAGCTCCTGCTAAGATAGCAGCCATTGTAGCCATTCCAATCTTCTTGGATCTTTCTATCCCTACAGCCAGATGCCTGGCGCTTACATGGCCAAGCTCATGTGCAAGTACAGAAGCCAGCTCATCTACGTTGTCCATTATTTGAATCAGTCCTGAAAAGAAAAATACGTGACCAGCAGGGGCTGCAAATGCGTTGATGGAACTATCTTTTATAACATAAAAATTAAGTGGGAAATAGGGGATTTCGATTTGACGGCCCACAAAGGTACCAAGTTCATTGATATACTGAGTAATGTAAGGATGATCGGCAAATTCGTATTGAGATCGAATTCTTTTAAGGAACCCTTCTCCAAGTTCAGCTTCCTCTTCTGGTGATAGCAATGAGGCAGGTGAGTACTCCAAAGAAGTAAAAATGATTAATAAGGCTGTACAAACAATAAGGAGCTGTTTATTTTTCATCTTTCAAAGCGCTTTTGTCTATCTCTACCCTTGGTGCCTCAATCCATAAGCCTTCAAGGTCATAAAATTCTCTTATAGGCTGGTAAAATAGATGGATTACGACATCATTGTAATCCAATAAAATCCAGTGGCCATCTTTTTCACCCTCTATGCCAAAAGTGGTGAAACCTTCTTCTTTCATTCGTTTCTGTAGATGTTGGGCAATGGCTTGGACCTGCCTACTGGATTTACCGCTGGCAATAAGGAAATAGTCGGTTATGGAGGTTAATGGTGCAACCTTAAAAAGGACAGGATCACTTGCCTTCCTTTCAAGGATGATATTAACACATAGAAGGGCCTTATCAAGAGGGTTCATTAATTTAGGTACAAACCTACCTTTTCTATATATTCTCGTACTACCTCCGGTACAAGAAAGCGAATAGATTTCTTTTTGGCAACCAGTTCCCTGATTCGAGTTGCTGATATATCCATGAATGTTGTATTCTTGTTAAGCAATACATTTCCCGATGGATGGCAAAAGCATTGATTTTTCTCATCCCGTCTAACTCCGATATTAAGAGAATCGAGAAATTCAGAAAATCTCTCTTTATTATAACCCGGCCTATTGATTACAACAAATGAGGCAAAATCGAAGAGATTTTGATATTCCTTCCAGGTTTTGATATCTATGAAGGCATCCATCCCGATTATAAAAAACAATTCAAGAGTGGATCCAAAATAGCTGTGAAATGCTTTTAGTGTTTCGATAGAGTATGATAAACCCGACCTTTTCCCCTCAATATCCCAAACATCAAGTATAGAGGAAATTTTGCTGGCCAGCTTTGTCATCTCAAGACGATGAGGGAATTCAGCAATGGGATATTGCTCTTTATGTGGTGGTATACCAGTTGGGATGAGATAGACCTTTTTTAATTTTAATTCTTCACCTATCTCCTCTGCTACTCTAAGATGACCTAAATGAATAGGGTTAAAGGTCCCTCCCAGGATACCTAATTTCACGTCCTTACCTGTCCAGATCCGTATACTATGAACTTTGTGGTGGTCAACTCCTTGAGACCCATCGGCCCATAGGCATGTAATTTAGAGGTATTGATGCCGATCTCTGCACCTAAACCAAGTTCAAAGCCATCGTTAAATCTGGTAGATGCATTTATTAAAACAACAGAAGCATCTACCCTTTGCAAAAATTCTTGCGATCTCTTGTAATCATTTGTAACAATTGCCTCGGTATGATGAGAGCCATATCTTTCAATATGATCTATTGCTTCATCCATATCCTCAATGATCCTAACTGCCAGTATAAGGTCTAAATACTCGGCTGACCAATCACTCTCCTTGGCCATGATAAGATTAGAAAAGAGTTTAAGCGTATCTTCACATGCCCTTATTTCTACACCTGCAGTGGTGAATTGTTCTATCATTCCTGGCAAAAAAGAGGGAGCTACCTTTTTATGTACTAACATTGTTTCCATCGCATTGCAGACACCAGGTCTTTGTACCTTGGCATTAAAACATATCTTTCGAGCCATCTCTATGTCAGCACACTCATCCACGTATACATGGCAGACGCCTTTATAGTGTTTTAATACGGGGATTTTTGAGTTTTCAACAACAAAGGAAATAAGGCCCTGGCCACCCCTAGGAATAATCATATCCACATATTCGTCCATACTTAAAAGAATTCCAACAGCCTCATGTTCTTTATAGGGGATTACTTGGATCGATTTTTCTGGCAAATTGGACTTTTTCAGTGCCTCAGATAGAATTTCATTCAGGATGATATTGGAGTGCATAGCCTCAGAGCCACCCTTTAGTAAAACGGCATTCCCTGATTTGATGCAAAGAGCTGCTGCATCAACTGTTACATTAGGTCTTGACTCATAGATAAATCCTATTACACCCAGTGGAATCCTGACCTGGCCGATCTGTAGTCCATTTGGTCTTCTCCACATGCCTGTTACCTCACCAACCGGATCGGGGAGGGCGGCAACTTCCTTTAAGCCGAGAATCATTGAGGTAATTGTTTTTTCATCCAGGGTTAATCTATCTATCATTGCCGGATTCAACCCATTTTCTCTGGCTAATGCAGTATCTTCGGCATTTATCGCAATTATTTTCCCTTTTTTAGAGAGAATTAGCTCTGCCATTAATTCTAATGCGGCATCCTTTTCTGCTCTTGTAGCAACCCTTAAAAATCCTGCAGATTGCTTGGCATTTTTTGCCATGTCCTGTATGGCTTTGTTAAAGTCCATAATCGATTCTATTATCTAAATATTATTCATTAACACAAGATTGTCTTTATGAATAACTTCATCATAATGTTTGTATCCTAAAATTTTTTCTATCTTAGAACTTTTTTGGCCTATAATCTTTTCTACATCTGTTGAATGGTAATTGACAAGGCCAACTGCAAGTTTTTTTTCACTTCTATTGATTATCATTACAGAATTTCCAATGTCAAATTTCCCATAAACCGCAAGTATGCCTGAAGGAAGTAAGCTTTTTCCATTTTTCACCAAGGCATCTTCTGCACCATGATCTACCATTATCCTTCCTTTTGGAGATTTTGTAAAGGCAATCCAGTGCTTACGACTCCGCATCGGAGTAGGTTGAGGTAAAAAGAGAGTTCCTTCCTCTTTTCCTTGAAAGATATTCCTGATTATGTTCTTTTTTAATCCATTGCCGATAATAGTTGGAATTCCACATATAGATACATCCCTGGCTGCTTTTACCTTACTTCCCATTCCGCCTTTTCCTAAGGCACTTGGGATGGAGCTTGCTTTTTTTTCTATCTTGCTTGTTACCTTTTCGACCACAGAAACGAGGTGTGCATTGCTATTCAGTCTTGGGTCGTCATCAAACAACCCATCAATAGTAGTTAAGTTGATAAGCAACTGAGCACTCATCAGATTGGATATCATGGCACTGAGGTTATCGTTATCACCAAATTTTATTTCATCTACTACCACGGTATCATTTTCATTGATGATCGGGATAACCTTCCAGTTGAGAAGAGTAAAAAGGGTATTTCGTGTATTGAGGTATCTCTTCCTGTTGGTAAGATCATCTCTGGTGACTAACACCTGAGCCACGTTATGCCCATGCCTTTTAAAAACCTCTTCATATGAAAGCATCAATGAGCTTTGACCAATTGCTGCAAGTGCTTGCTGTTGAGAAATGGATTGTGGTCTTTGAGAAAGGCCTACTTTTTTTAAACCAGATGCAATGGCTCCTGAAGATACAAGGATGATTTCGAGACCTCTTTTTTCCATAAGGGAACAGATATTTCCACTTAAGGAATTTATCACATCCAGGTTTAAACCCTCTTTTGCTGTTAACACACCGCTTCCAATTTTTACAACCACCCTCTTTACAGCTTGCAACATATCTTTTCGTGAATGTTTCATGAATGGTGTATTTTGTGTTTATGATATCTGTTAGATTTTGTATTAACCTTTAGGCCTTTACGCCCTGCCTGCGAGACAAGGCAGTTGCATTATGACTTTTCTGTCATGAAAGAGTTTTATTCTTTAGCAATTGCTTGAGTTTCTCTAATCCTTCTCCGGCAAGGGCAGAGATTGCTAAGCACTCGTAGCCTTGATCCTTAAAGGAATGACAAATTTCATCTATACCTTCAGCATTGATTGGATTGAGGTCAATCTTGTTTAATACAATTACCTGATCCTTGTTCATCAGGGATGGATGGGATAATTGTAACTCCTTTTGTACTATAAAAAAATCTTTTAGAATGTCGCCGGAACTCGGTTGATATATATCGAGCATATGCAAAAGAAACCCAGTTCGCTCAATATGCTGCAAAAATCTATGACCCAAGCCCCTGCCATTACTGGCACCTTCTACTAAGCCCGGGATGTCAGCAATGGTAAGCGATTGTTTGTCATCAAAAGTAAGGATTCCTAAATTAGGGGAAAGGGTTGTAAATGGATAATCAGCTATTTGAGGGTGTGCATTAGAAAGGCTTGATAAAAGGGTAGATTTGCCAGCATTAGGTAAACCTATGATACCTATATCAGCTATAAGTTTGAGTTCTAGTTTAAGTCTTTTTTCTTTTCCTTTTTGGCCATCTTGAGCAATTCTGGGAGCTCTATTTACCGAGGTAGTAAAGTGTTTATTCCCTTTACCACCTGCTCCGCCTTTCACTACTACAATCTGTTGGTTATCGTTGAGTAAATCTGCAAGCAGTTCTCCCGTTTCCTTATCTTGTACTATGGTCCCTACAGGTGTCAGGATTTCGATATCCCTGCCTTTTTTCCCTGATTTGTTTTTACCTTTCCCAGGCTCGCCATTTTGAGCCTTGAAATAACGTCTGGAGGTAAAGTCATACAAGGAATAGAGCCTTTTTGTGGACCTGATCAGTACATTTCCACCTCTTCCTCCATCTCCACCATCAGGTCCCCCTTTTGGTATAAATCTCTCTCTCCTGAAACTTACACAACCTGAACCTCCATCACCTGATTTTACGGTGATTTCAGCCTCGTCAACAAATTTCATATAAGTAACTGGTCGTTGTTATTTACACCAAACAACAAACAAGGGACTACTGAGAAATTATTAAGGTGCATAAACGCTTACTTGTTTTCTAGATTTGTTTAATTGTTCGAAGGTAACTATTCCATTGATCTTTGCAAAAAGCGTGTAATCTCTTCCAATGCCGACATTGTTTCCTGGATGGATGCTTGTTCCCCTTTGTCTGACAATAATCGAGCCGGCTTTAACAAGTTGGCTGCCAAACTTCTTTACACCCAGTCTCTTTCCCGCGCTATCTCTACCATTCCTAGAACTGCCACCTGCTTTTTTGTGTGCCATTCATATCTCCTTATTATATCTCATTAGCCGTTTTATAAAACAAAAAACAGAACGACTACCTATTAGCGCAATCTAAGTCTCAATCTCAGTTATTTTTACTCCTGTAAAATCTTGTCTATGGCCCTGTTTTTTTCTGTATCCCTTCCTTCTTTTATATTTAAATACGACTACCTTTGGCCCCCTCGCATGTCGGGTGATTTTAGCTTTCACCCTGGCATTTTCCAAAACAGGTCTTCCAACGTTTACCTTATCATCTTTCGAGACAAGCAGCACATTATCAAAATAGACCTCATCGCCCACCTTACCATCTAATTTTTCAACCGTTAGTTCTTCGCCCGGAGTTGCCTTATATTGTTTGCCGCCTGTTTGAATTACCGCATACATTCTAACCCTCCAATATTTCAAAATATAATCAAAATACCCTAACTATGGATCAAAGTCAATAAAAACCATGTCATAGTGACGGGTAAATAAAGACTTTTATATTTAAGATTTTTAGAGATCAAGATATATAGTCCTAAAGCCTTAGAATGTCAATTATGATTTAGTCCCCAAAATCCGAGCTTGATTACCTTCAAACTCTGGGCCTTGTCCTTGAAGCCTGAAAAAACAATGTAAAGATCAGAAATCGATGTCACTTTAAGCCATCGGCGCACATTTTCTTATCTTTATCACGATTGAGTCTTGTAGCACAACCTCATAGCAACCAGCCCATATGTATCCTTTAAATCTCTCAGGGTTGTATTCCCCGCCGCTTGCGGCGTAAAATGTTTATGTGAGCGAATACATACATAAGAGTCATAACGTTACGGTATTGATATATCATTTGGTCTTTCCTGCCAAATATAGGCGTGCAGTATTTGATGAGAGTGTGGATGATGTCTTCAAGGATGTCTGTTTGGACAGAGAAAAAAGATATCAGGTAAAATTCTTGGAGATTGGTACAGACAATAATCATGTTCATTTCTTGGTTCAGTCTATTCCAACATATAGCGTAATCAAGATTGTAACGGTGATAAAAAGCAGTACCGCACGAGAAGTGTTCAGGCGTTGTCCGGAAGTGAAAAAGCAACTGTGGGGAGGTGAATTCTGGACAAACGGATACTTTGGAGGCACGGTTGGAAAACATGGCAATGAGGAAACCATCACCCGCTATGTAAAAAGCCAGGGAATGGAATATCATAAACTGCATGAAAATTACCAATTGTCTCTCTTTTAATACCCCGTCCGCTTGCGGCGGGGTAGTGCATTGAATCAAATCTTCCCTGTTGAATTAATAACGCTCTTACAAAATCTAAATTTGCTCTTGACATATTCTTAGCTTAAAAATTATACTTCTATTCAAATATAGTCACATTATAGCTATATTGTAATTATTTTATTTGTCCCTTAAAGAGAGAACCAGGATGAAATATGGCCTATTTTTAGGATGTACTATTCCGGCCCGCTCCAGAAATTATGAATTATCTGCACGGGCTATAGCTTCTAAATTAGATCTTGAATTTGTGGACATCAAGGAGTTTTCCTGTTGTGGGTTCCCGCTTGAGGCATCTGATGAAATGGGAGCCATTCTCCTTGGTGCCATGAATCTTTGTTTGGCAGAAGAAAAGGGCTTGGATATATGTGCCCTTTGTAGTGCCTGTGCCTCTATGCTCACAAAGACAGCCTATCGTTTAAACAATGATAAACAATTAAAAAAACAGATAAACACGGAACTATCAAAGATAGGTAAAGAATATAAAGGAAAAGTAAAAGTCAAGCACTTTGCAAGGATACTACTTGAAGATATTGGCTTAAAGAGAATTAAACAAGAAATGAAGAGGAATTTGAAAGGGTTAAAAGTAGCTACACATTATGGATGTCACTATCTAAAACCATCATACATCTATGAAGGATTTGATGACCCTCAGGATCCTCAAAGTCTTGAAAACATTCTTGAGGCAGTAGGTGCCACCAATATCCAATATAGACGAAAAAAGGATTGTTGTGGGGGGCCTGTTCTTCTTTCAGATGAAGGGGTAGCACTCACCATAGCTAAAGAGAAGCTGCAGTGTGTTAAAGAAACTGAGGCAGACTGCATGAATCTGGTTTGCCCATTTTGCAGTTTAATGTACGATGCCAACCAAAAAGGTATAGAGGCTAAATTTGGGACTGAATATAATATACCAGTTCTCTATCTTCCCCAAATAATAGGTCTGGCTATGGGTTTAGGCCGAAAGGAACTCGGCCTTAATCTTAACTCTGTTAGCACAAAGGAATTGACGGCTAAGTTAGGGGTATAAAGTTGAAAGGTAGAATTGCCTAACATATTTTACGTTATAAAGGCAGGCAATGAAAAGAATTAATATAAAAGATTCTGATCCTGATTTTATAGAAGAGCTTGAGTTATCTGATTTTATAAGTGGTTTTAGGTCTTGCTATACATGTGGAACATGTACAGCAGGTTGCCCTGTGCATAGGGCAAATACGGATTATGATCCCCTTCGTATTATACGAATGATTATTCTAGGTTTAAGAGAGGAGCTGTTGAAAGGTGATATGATCTGGCTCTGTTCTGATTGCTATACCTGTCAGGAGAACTGTCCGATGGGAGTGAAGATCACAGATATCATTAATCATCTCAAAAATCTTGCAACTCGAGAGAAGAATATTCCTATTGGGGTAAGTACTCAGGAAAAACTTCTCGAGAATCAGGGTAAGATTTATCTTATTGATGATTTCGATAATAAAAAGAGGGCTAAGGCAGGTCTTCCGCCTCTTCCTGAAATGGCTCCAGGGGCAACAAAATTACTTAAAAAGGGATAAAATAATTGAATATTCAACGAGAATGTTGGGCACTTTGGTTTGAGGTTATGTATGAGTGAGAGTAATATAGGCTCAGTAATGGTGGTCGGCGCAGGCATTGCTGGAATGCAGTCTGCACTTGATCTGGCAAACTCTGGGTATTATGTATACCTCGTGGAGAAAGATTCGGTCATTGGAGGTGTCATGGCCCAGCTTGATAAGACATTCCCAACCAATGACTGCACTATGTGAATTATTTCACCCAAACTGGTCGAGGTCGGCCGGCACCTAAATATTGAGACACTTACCCTGTCAGAGATAGAGAATATACAGGGAGGGAAAGGAAATTTCCAGGTTAGTGTCCATCAAAAGGCACGCTATATAGACCCTGATAAATGTACAGGCTGTGGCGATTGTGCTCAGGTGTGCCCGGTAAATATTCCAGATGAGTTTAACGAAGGATTAAGTTCTCGAGCTGCAACCTATCTTCCCTATCCACAAGGAGTTCCCCTTGCCTATGCGATTGACAAGTTAGACCGTGCCCCTTGCATTGCTGCCTGCCCAGCCCATATCAATGTTCAGGGCTATGTAGCTATGATAAAACAAGGGAAATACAAAGAAGCCATAGAGATTATTATGAAAGACATGCCTCTACCTGGTATTTTGGGGAGGGTATGCGTACGGTTCTGTGAAGCATACTGTAGACGGGCAGAGGTCGATGAACCCGTCTCAATAAAGGAACTCAAACGGTTTGCCGCTGATCAGGTTGATATCCTTTCCCTTCCACTTCCGACAATAACCCCTAAAGAAGAGCATGTTGCTATCATTGGCTCTGGACCCAGTGGCCTTGCTGCAGCTTACTTTCTTGCCCTCGATGGATATAAATCTACTATATTTGAGGCCTTAGATATTCCAGGCGGTATGCTCGTGGCGGGCATCCCTGAATTTCGCCTTCCCAGAAAGGTGGTAGAAACGGAGATTGCCAATATCAAACGATATGGCGTTGAAATCAAGACCAACTCCCCTATCGGAGTTGAGAAAACCATTAATGATCTTCTTACTGCAGATGGGTATAAGGCAGTCTATATCTCAACCGGTGCCCATGAAGGGATGAAACTTAATATTCCCGGAGAAGATGACTATGCAACCTTCTTTCAATGTGCTCCATGGCTCAGGAAGGTCAATGAGGGAGCCATCAAAGAGATAAAAGGAACTGTTATAATCCTTGGAGGAGGAAACGCTGCTATTGATGCTGCTAGGGTTTCAATTCGCCTTGGTGCAGATGCGGTACATATTGTGTATCGAAGAAGTCAACATGAGATGCCTGCCGACCCCTTTGAGATTGAAGAGGCTTTAGCCGAAGGCATAAAGCTCCATATTCTTGTTACACCAAAAGCAGTGATAGGAGAACGTGGAATTCTTACCGGTATTGTCTGCCTTAAAAATAGCCTTGGTGAGCCTGATACCTCTGGACGAAGACGACCTGTTCCTATACAAGGGTCAGATTTTACTATTCCCGCAGATCATGTTATTGCAGCAATCGGCCAGACACCAGATACATCATTTGCCGCTCACTGTAGTGATATCGAATTCTCAGACAAGAATCTCCTCATAGTAGATCCCCATACCTTTGCTACCACAAAGAAAGGTGTATTTGCAGGCGGTGATGTGGTAACTGGCCCCAAAACAGTTATTGAGGCAATTGCACAGGGAAAAACTGCAGCTGCCGCTATGGTTACCTATCTTCAGGGAGAAGAAAGTCCATCATTTATAAAGCCTACCATTAATGAGAATAACTACAACCCGATTGATCAACATGAGGCGATACAAGCCCGGCCTGAGATTCCCACCCTTCCTGTTACCGAACGGATAGGTAATTTTAACGAGTCAAACCTTTGCATGGATGAGAAGACAGCTCAGCAAGAGGCTGCCCGTTGTCTTGATTGCGGTGTGTGCTGTGAATGTTTTCAATGTGTGCAGGCTTGTACAGCAGATGCCATTGACCATTCTATGAAAGATAGATGGCTGAATATTAATGTGGGATCAGTCATTTTGGCTCCTGGCTATGAAACCTTTGATCCTTCGAACTACACTCAATATCGTTATGGGAAAAATCAAAATGTAATTACCGCTATAGAATTCGAACGAATTCTTTCCGCATCCGGCCCTTATGAAGGACATTTTATCAGGCCATCTGATAGAAAAGAACCAAAGAAGATTGCATGGATTCAATGTGTTGGATCCAGAGATGTCCATAACTGTGATCATAGTTACTGTTCCTCTGTATGCTGTATGTATGCCATTAAAGAAGCAATTATTGCCAAGGAGCATAGCAGCAATAATCTTGATTGCACCATTTTTTATATGGATATTCGAGCATACGGGAAAGACTTTGAGAGATATTATAATAGGGCAGTTGAAGAGAAAGTTAGGTTTATTAGATCAAGAATACCTACTGTTGAAGCAGTTCCAGGAACAGATGATCTGGAATTGACATACACTGATGAGTCTGGTCAGCTTGTGGACGAACAATTTGATCTTGTTGTCCTCTCTGTTGGCATGGAGATACCCAAAGAGACGATTGGATTGGCAAATAGGCTAGGGGTAAAAATCACGCATGATTCATTTGTGGCATCTACCTCCTTTGGACCAGTAAGTACCTCCACCCCCGGCATCTTTGTGGCAGGCTGCTTTCAAGCCCCCAAAGACATCCCCTCATCAGTGACCGATGCAAGTGCTGCAGCTGCACAGGCAGGCGCCCTCCTTTCAGAGAGCCGCTTCTCCCTTACCAGGGAGCAGCAACTCCCGGAGGAGAGAGATGTGGTGGGAGAGAGGCCCCGAATAGGGGT
>JAWOBA010000092.1:0-5950 GCA_046498285.1 Desulfatiglandales bacterium
GATCCTGCCATCAAAGTCGCCCCTGCTGCGGCCGATGCCATTAAAAACTCTCTTCTGCTAATGTCTTTCATTATAGCCCCCTTTTTAAGGTTGATACATGTTTTGATCCAAGCAAAGTCAATCAGGAAAACGTTAAAAAAATACATCACCCCCTTTCTAAAAAATTCCCTGATTATCTCTGCAACACTAGTGAAGGTGTCATGAAACAGAACTCACTCAAATCTCAGGTTCTATGACCTTTTGCTGAAAATGAAAGTAGGCACAATCGTCGCATGAATGGCCACAGAAAATCTTTTTATGGTCCACCTCCTTCCTTAAGGCATAGCAGTTGATGGATTTAGACTTATAAACGAGACAATCCTCACATCGTGCGTCAGGACGCACGTGATCATCCATGGTATTCTTGAAATATTCCCAACAGAATGTCAGCAGGGTTTCCGTATCGGTAAGGTTGGTGAGGTCAATACCTATTTCCTCAGGTGCGGGAAATGGGATAGTGTTATTCTTGAGAAATGAGGCGAGATCTTCTGCCAGTACTCGCCAATGTCCGTGAGCTCCAACCCGGTATCCCTTAATCTCCCCGTTTTCCAGCCACCGTTTCACCGTTTCTCTCGAATGGTGGCAGATTGGGGCGATATCGGATGTGGTAAATGCCCTTTTTTTCATAATTGCTTATTTTGTGTATTTTGTTAAAATTACCCTTATACTATAAAATTAATTTGTCAAGGTTTTTTGTCAATTTTGTCAATTTTTTGATAGAAGTCTTAGCAGCGCCTTAGATTGAGACCTTTGAAAAACCCGGCGATTTTCACCATCCCCAAAAAGACGATGGACTTTTTTGAAGTGACTGGTGGCCTCCGGCCCGACTCCGTCCTGGAAGGGACTCCGTCCCGGAAGGGAGGGCCTACACCCCGGAGGGAACTGAAAAAAAGCCCATCGTCTTTAGATCAATAGGGGTTATGCAAAGGTCTCAGATTATGTCTAACGCCCCAAATCTGGATAAGGTTGCTCACTTCTCAATGGGCCTTACGAAAAATACTTTTTATTGAGGGGAGGCAGGGAAAAAGAGCACCAAAAATGTGCTGAAAATCAGGAGAGATTTCTCGCACCAAATTCCATATATTGTGTGGCAGATGCTCAAGGATTCCAGTATACGTGCCATATTGGCTCTCTGCATTCTTTATACCTTGATTTCACTATTCAAACACAATACAAAACTTTTTCAGCTTTCAATTTGTCCGGGTGGATAGCAATAGGTGAAAGTTGGCACACACGCTGGTCAACTACAGGCTTCCGCCTGTCGGATGTGCCAGCGAATTAGATAGCTGCAAAACCTCTTAATCGGAAAGTTTGCTTGGCGTACCGCACAATTTCCTCGACACATTTTTCAACAGCCCCGTTGATGGAACCTCCGAAAACGCCTGCACCGATCTTCCCCTCCGAGTGAATCTTGGAAATTTCTCTTCCGGAGGAATTGAAAAACCTCACTTCTATCGTCATTACCCCTTCACCATAACTGCCGATACCGCCGGCCAACCAACGCAAGAAACGACTTCCGGCGGTAAACTGAATAAACCGATAATGGATCTTGAGGTCCGAACCCTTGGTAAAGACAGGTGGTGATTCTTTATCTCCCATGAACAAGGCATGCTCAAGCTTGTCCCTGAACAGGTTTGATACCTGATACTGAATGCGCACAGCTGGTTGATCTTCAACCACAGTAGCGGATACAGCTTTAATACGTTCTGTCGGAATGTCCATGACCATAGTCCGACCCGATGTACAGCTAGTGTAAGTCAAAGCCAATCCCAAGATTAATGCGAGTAATATATTATTTCTCGCTAAACTTCCTCCTTTCTCGATGGGTTTACAAGAACTCCTGTTTACGGATAAATTTATCATTTTTAAGGCTCGCAATTAATTATATCGTTTTTGCTTAACTTACAAAAAATAATATCCGTTGCTCGAAAAATCAGTCTATTTTGACAGTACGTTAGCTGCATAACATCACAATGCACATGATGAAAAGAAAGTTGCTTTTCTCCGAAAACTTTATGTTGAAAATCATTGAGGTTTGATTTCGCGCCACATACTGAAATCTGGTCAAATTTCATTACACAATGGTAGTGGAACGTTCAATATCATCTTAACCCTTTCTGCTAAGAATAAAATCTCCGTAGAATTTCTCTTGACAAAACAAATGCATAGGAGTTTACTTAAATGAGTTGTATTCATTTAGACTGTTAGGAGATGAATAAAGATCATACCTTCACCCTTCTGGAGGAATCCATGACTACTTATTTTCAGAAGGTGCCAATATAAAAGCCTTCACAGGAGCAATAAACCCCTGTGGAGGCTTTTTTAGTGGAGTACCTGACAAGCACCACACCTATCGAAAGACAGAGACAAAACACTTCAATGTAAACACATCCTGCTCCTCCTGAGCTACGAAACAGCTTCCTGTAAGAAAGCATTCCCAGAATATAAGCTCCTTTCCCCACAACCGTGTATAGCTCTCCCTCCCTCTGGTCTTTCGCTTGTGGAAGAGTAAAGGAGGCATAATCATGACAGATGAAGGCTACAAACGTAAACTCACCGCCATCCTGAGTGCGTAATGAAGGTATGCTTTTACTTTAATAAGAGGTTTACATAGTCTTGTCTATGGATTTTTCTAAAGATAAATGTTGACACATTTGCAATAATATTGCAGAATATCCGCATGTGGATTACGAGAAAATACGAAAAAACCCTAAAGGCCCTATCCGAGCAGTTTCCTGCTGTAGTTGTTACCGGGGCCAGACAGGTGGGAAAAACAGCACTGGTTCAAAAGGTATTTCCTGATTACACGTATGTTACGCTGGATATTCCAGCCATAGCTGCCCAGGCGGAACACCATCCGGAAGCTTTTATCAAAAACCATCCCGAACCACTTATTATTGATGAAGTTCAATATGCTCCCTCCATTTTTAGATATTTGAAGGTCGCAATTGACAGGAACAAAAATCCTGGTCGATTTGTTCTGACAGGATCACAACATTTTCTTTTGATGCAAGGCGTTTCAGAAAGCATGGCCGGACGCTGCGGTATTATCAATATGTTGAACCTGTCTTCAAGAGAAATCCAGGATGGAGTGGGTGCGTATTCGGAAAATGATTACCTGATAACAGGTGGATACCCCGAACTTTATGCAAAACCCGAAATTGACTTTCATTTCTGGTGTTCTTCTTATTTGGCCACCTATTTGGAAAGGGATGTGAGAAACATTCTGAATGTAGGAAGCCTAAGGGATTTTGATCGGTTTTTACGGGCTGTTGCGATACGGACATCTCAAATACTCTCATATTCCGATCTTGCCCGTGATGTGGGAATTTCGCCAAACACTGCCAAGAAATGGATATCAGTTTTGGAGGCATCCGGGCAAATCGTTTTATTAGAGCCATATTACCGGAATCTCGGCAAACGCCTGGTTAAGTCCCCAAAACTTTACATGTGTGATACAGGCCTTGCAGTCTTTCTCATGGGTTTTGAGAGCTTTGAAGCCTTACTCAATCATCCTGTTATCGGTGCCATCTGGGAAACTCATGTTGTAATGCAGGTTATCAAACATTTTCAGGCACTTGGAAAAAACAGACCGCTGTGGTTCTGGCAGACCATTCACGGAGCCGAAGTAGATCTATTAATAGAACAGGGAGGACTATTTATTGCTATTGAGGCCAAATTTTCAGAAAATCCTGATGTCAAGACACTAAAAGGGATACAAGCATTAGAAAAATTTTATGGAGATGGCAGTGTAACTACCGGCTTTATTGCCTCGAGAACTGAGAATTCCTTTCCCTTATCCGAGAAAGTGCATGCTATTCCTGGTAGCGATATTGATCAATACCTCTAGGGCTCAGCAAACATTACGCTCCTCCTATAAGCTGGATTAATCTTGTCAAAAAAGAGGCAGCCGAATTTTTAAGGTTTTTTTTAACAATGAAAAGGTAACCCCGTGTCAGAAAAAGGCTACAAACGCAAACTCACCGCCATCCTGAGTGCCGATGTCAAAGGCTACAGCCGCCTTATGGGTGAGGACGAAGCAGCGACCGTTGCAATATTAAAGAAGTACCGTGACATCATATCCTCCCTCGTCGAAAAGCACAGTGGTCGTGTGGTGGATTCCCCCGGTGACAATCTTCTTGCTGAGTTCGGCAGTGTGGTGGATGCAGTCGAGTGTGCAGTCACCGTGCAGAAAACCCTTAAAGACGAGAATGCCAGCCTTCCCGAAGACAAAAGAATGGAGTTCCGTATCGGCGTCAACCTGGGAGATGTCATTGATGATGAGGGACGGATTTATGGCGATGGTGTCAACGTAGCAGCAAGGGTCGAGGGCTTGGCCGAGGGGGGAGGGATCTGCATTTCAGGAACAGCTTTCGATCAAATCGGAAAGAAGCTCCCCCTCGGATATGAGTTTCTGGGCGAGCAGGAAGTCAAAAACATCGAGAAGCCGGTACGGGCGTATAAGGTACGGATGGACCCTGAATATGCCGGAAAGGTCATCGGCGAGGCAAGACCAAAACCACGGCAGTGGCAGTGGGCGGCTATTGGTGGGATGGTGGTCCTCATCATAGTGGTAGGAATCTTGGCGGTCTGGCATCATTATCTCCGCCCTGATGTAGAGCCTGCCTCCGTGGAGAGGATGGCCTATCCACTGCCGGACAAACCATCTATTGCGGTATTACCTTTTGACAACATGAGCGGAGATCCGGATCAGGAGTATTTCAGTGCCGGGATCACAGAGGAGATCATTACAGGTCTCTCCAAGGTCCCGAGACTCTTTGTGATTGCCCGGAACTCCACCTTCACCTACAAGGGAAAACCGGTCAAGGTTCAGCAGGTCGCCGAGGAGTTGGGGGTGCAATATGTGCTGGAGGGGAGTGTCCAGAAAGCAAACGACAGGGTCCGAATCACGGCCCAGTTGGTTGATGCGACCACAGGCAAACACCTGTGGGCAGAGAAATATGACCGTGGTCTCAAAGACATCTTTGCCCTGCAGGATGAGATCATGATGAAGGTCATTGCGGCATTGCAGGTAAAACTAACCGAGGGAGAACAGGCGCTTATAATAGCCGGGGGAACAAACAACTTTGAGGCCTATATAAAATTCCTGCAAGGCCTGGAGTATACGAAGCGTTTTAATCGGGAGGGGAATCTTTTGGCCCGTAAAACGGCGCAAGAAATTATTGCCCTGGATCCAAACTATCCCATAGGATACCGGCTCCTGGCCACGACCCACTGGCTTGACGTACGGCTTGGCATCAGCACATCCCCCGGGGAGTCGTTGGCCAAGGCCGCTGAACTGTATCAAAAGGTCATTGCCATGGACCCTTCTGATGCTGTTGCCCACGGCTTCCTGGGGATGGTGTATACATTAATGAGGCAGCACGAAAAGGGGATTGCCGAAGTAGAGAAGGCCGTTACCCTTAATCCAAATGCAGCAGACGCTCGATGTTTTTTCGGTATTATTTTACATTATAATGGAAGGCACGATGAAGCCATTCAGGCGATTACCAAGGCCATTCGTCTGAACCCGTTCCCTCCGAACTGGTACTTTATGAACTTAGGACGTGCTTATTCCCATGCAGGGCAGTATGAAGAGGCGATCGCAGCATTACAAAAGGCACTCCAGATGAGCCCCGATAATCTGCCTGCCCTTACTCACCTTGCTGCCACGTATAGTTTATCGGGCCGTGAACAGGAGGCTCGTGCGGAAGCCGCTGAAATTCTCAGGGTAAATCCCAAGTTTTCTCTCCAATATTTTGCAAAGACAACGCCCCACAAAAACCCTGCTGATAAGGAGCTCGTTATAAATGCCCTGCGCAAGGCAGGCCTCCCTGAAACACCGCCCCTCCCTCTTCCCGAAAAACCCTCCATTGCCGTGCTGCCCTTTGAGAACATGAGTGGCGATCCA